>QGVE01000021.1 GCA_003242675.1 Bacillota bacterium
CGGGGATCACGCCGGCCGGGCGCAGCGTCACGGGGCGCTCCGGGCTCGCCCCGCGGGTGTCCGCGGAGCGGACGGCGTACCCGTCCATGCCCGACCGCGGGAAGGCGGGCAGCGGCTCGGGCGCGTACAGGTCCTCGGCCAGCACCAGCCCCAGCGCGTCCTCCAGCGGCACCCGCTCGACGCGCCGGGGCGGCGCACGGTGAAGCAAGAGATCCAGGGCCTCCTCAACCCGCAGCATGCCTCTCTCCCCCCTAGCTCTGCGCATCGTCAGCCGGGCCCGCGCCGGGCCCCGCCTGACCGCCGGCCCGCGGGCCGCCCTCCCGGGCGCCCCGCAGGAGCCGCTCCTCGACGAAGTCCGCGATCGCCGCGATGTCGTTCCAGTCAAACCGCGGCAGGGGCGTATCCACCGGGAGGTCTCCGGCGACAGCGATCAGCGTCGGATCGTCCCCGCAGAGCAGCCGCCCCTCGTTGCGCGCGCTGCTGAAGACCTCGATCTTGGGGAATCGCTCCCGCTTGAACCCTTCGGTGATGACGAGGTCCACGGGGCCCAGCAGGGCGATCGCGTCTGCCGCGGAGAATCCGCCGTCGGGCACCGAGCGGACCAGGCCGATCTGCCCGGGGCCGACGATGCAGACCGCCTTGGCCCCGGCCTGCCGGTGCCGCCAGGTGTCCTTTCCCTCATGGTCCATCTGGAAGCCGTGCACGTCGTGCTTCAGCGTGCCCACCGACCAGCCGCGCCGGGTGAGCTCCGCGACCAGCCGCTCCACCAGGGTGGTCTTGCCGCACTTGCCGCAGCCGACGATCGAGAGCACAGGGGGCATCGCCGTCATGCAGCGCTCCGCCTCCCGCGTCAGAATCAGCATCAGCATACCCGGAACCCGCCGGCCCGACCAGCGGGCGCGGGGTGCTGGCGGCGCAGCCCGGAACGGGGAAAACGCCGGCCGCCCGGGGCAGCGGGGCCGCTCAGCTGCCGGTGCTCGAGTACCGCCGCGTGCCGAGTTTCCAGAAGCCGTAGGCCAGGGAGATGCAGGCCGCGCCCACCAGCGGCGTCGCCCAGCCCAGCACCGGCCAGGGCAGGTCCTGCACCCGGCCGAGCAGTACGTGAGCAGGGAAATAATTAATGAAAGCAAACGGCAGCAGCACCGTCAGGACGAACTGGATCGCCCGGTGGTAGATCGAGACCGGGTAATGGATCAGCTGCCGCGCCGGGTAGATCAGGCTCCAGTAGAAGGTGTAGGTGCGGGTCGTCCAGAAGGCCAGCGTCGCCACGGCCAGCAGGGCGGCACCGAGGATCAGGGCCCCGCCCACCGCCGTCAAGAGCAGGTAGCCAAGCTGCACCGCGGTCAGGCGGATGCCCGCCGCCTTTACGGCGAAGGTGAACGCCGCGATGGAGAAGACGAACTGCCCCGCCCCGCCGATGGGCGACTGGCTGCCCAGCACCGTCAAGAGCGGGTTGATCGGCCGCAGCAGGGCGCGATCGAAGGTGCCCCGGCGCACCTGGTCCTCGAAACCGACCAGGCTCCAGAAGAGCGAGACCGCAAACCCCCAGGCCAGGATCGCCAGCGCGTACAGCAGGATGATCTCCTCGAACCGCCACCCGCCCACGGTCGTGAACCGCTGCGTCAGCCAGTAGAGCGCGACGAACTGCCCGGCGTAGGTGAGGACCATGCTGACGACCTGGGAGAAGAAGTTCACCCGGTACTGCATCTGCGACCGGGCCTGGGCCAGGGCCATGCGGACGTAGCAGGACAGGTTGTGCCTCAGTTCGCCCACGGCTATCCCCCCTGCACCGTCAGCTTCCGCTGCCCCGCGTGCCACATGGCGGCCAGCAGGCCGCAGCCCCCCAGGGCCCAGGCGACCTGCAGCGCAAGCGCCGGCCAGAGCGCGGGGCCGGTGAGCGTGCCCGCCAGGATGGCCGCGGGGACGAAGAACGTGCCAGCAAACGGCAGGTAGGTGGCCAGGGCCTGGACCCACGCGGGCAGGTAATAGAGCGGGATGAACTCCCCGGAGAGCAGCCCGCTGGCCAGGTGCCACAGGCCCTCGGCCTCGTTGAACTGGACCGTCCACAGGGCGATCAGCGACAGCGACAGCAGGAAGCTCGCGAGGATCACCCAGCCCAGGAGGGCGCTGACCACAAACAGCAGCACGTCGGCCGGGCCGGGAGGCGTGAGGCGGAAGGCCAGCCAGATGAGGACATACACCGGCAGCGACCGGAGGGTGCGGAACAGCGACCGGCCCAGGAAGTCGCCCAGGATTCGCACCGGAAGCGGCACTGGCTTGATCAGCTCCAGGGCCACGTCCCCCATGCGGAACATCTCCGCCACCTCCCAGGTGGGCAGGTGGGCCAGTTCGCCGAGCACCCGGATCGCGACGATGTACCGCATCTGCCGCTCCAGGGCAACGGGGTCGTCCCGCAGCAGCGCGGTCCAGATCCCCGCGAACAGCACGAACCAGATCAGGCCGGAGAGGATCCCCATCCAGCCCTCGACCTTGTAGGCCCCCTCCTGGCGGAACCCCTGGGCGACGAAGGCCGCAAACGCGTGCAAGACTGCCAGACCTCCCTTCCGGCGGGACAGGTGCGACAGCGTAGGATAAGCGTTTCGCCGCCGCCTCGGCACGGACCTGCCGGAAGGACTCCTTGTTCTTACCGTGAAATATTTTATGTATGCAAAGACGGAGGTTTGCGCGATGATGCTGGACGTCATCAACGCCTTTCTGACCGCGGCTCGACACAGCCTCAGCCAGGAACTGCAGTCCGAGATCAAGCGCACCGGCCTCTTCGTGGACCCCCCGGAGAGCGAGGTCGACGAGGTGATCGTCTACCTTTCCTTCGTCGGCCAGGTGCGCGGCACGATGCTGCTGGGATTTGACCTGAACACGGCGCGCAGGATCGCCTCCGTCATGGTGCGGGAGCAGCTGACCGAACTGACGGAGATGGGGCTCTCCGCCCTGGCGGAGCTGGGGAACCTGGTGGCGGGCGGCACGTGCATGGAGCTGGAGAAGCTCGGCCTCGCCGCGGAGATCTCCCCGCCGACCATCATGATCGGCGCCCGCTCCCGCATCTCCACCCTGGGGATCAGCCGCGTCGTCCTGCCTCTGGCCACCCAGCACGGCAACCTCAACCTGCACGTCGCGGTCGACGTGGCGGCGTGATCCAGAATCGGTAAAGGAGCGTACACCGGTATGGCCCTCGTGCGTGACGCCATGATCCAGGTCGAGCCCGTTTCGCCGAACGACCCGATCTTCGTCGCCCTGCAGGCGATGCGGAAGCAGCAGCTCCCGTTCGTCCCCGTGGTGCGGGCGGATGGCACCCTGTACGGCCTCGTCACGGAAGGCGACCTGATCCGCCTGATCTACCGCGCGACGCGCGAGCGCAGCGATACCGTCCCGGACTGGATCCGGGGCGCCGGCCGCCAGGTGCTGCTGGTGCAGTCGCTGAAAGAGGTGGTCACCCGGGATCTGGACACCATCGGGCCGGACAGCCCCCTGGAGGATGCCGCCGAGCTGATGGTGCGCAACCGCCGGAAGGTGCTGCCGGTGGTGGAGAACGGCCGCCCCGTGGGCTACCTGCTGCGCTCGGCCGTGATCGACAGCCTGATCGGCGAATAGTGGGCGTTTCAGCGCGCTCCACCGCTCCCCTCGCACGGCGGGGGAGCGTTTTCTTGTCTGGACCGGTTCCGGCGCGTAGACAGCCTGCGCGCCCGCTGACTAGGCCACAGGTACTATCGTGACACATTTATAACAGACCTCATGTGTCATGGCACTTTGTAAACGAAACAGCCGAAAGATGACCCTCCCATGTCCTTGCCACGCCTAAGAGGCTGCTTTACCATCAAGCTTGGGGCGAGTTCGTGATTTCACAAACGAAGATGTGCCGCTTGTAGGCAAAGGTGGTGTGCGTATGACGCATTCGGCATGCAAGGGCATCACGCCCGATGATCCCCGGTTTGCCGAACTGGATGCCTTCATTCAGGATGGCCGGGCGTCTGCCGACTTCCTGATTGCTGTGCTCCACAAGGCCCAGCAGCTCTTCGGCTACCTGCCCGAAGAGGTGCAGCGCCACGTGGCGGCCAAGCTCGGCTTGCCGCCCAGCGAGGTCTACGGCGTGGTGACGTTCTACAACTACTTCACCCTCACGCCCGTGGGCAAGTACCCGATCAACGTCTGCATGGGCACGGCCTGCTACGTGCAGGGCGCGGGCCGCATCCTCTCCCTCTTCGAACGGGAGCTGGGCATTCAGCCCGGGCAGGTCACCCCCGACGGGCTCTTCTCGCTGGAGGTGTGCCGGTGCCTGGGCGCCTGCGGTCTGGCGCCGGTGGTCACCGTCGCGGGCGAGGTGCACGGCAAGATGACCGAGAGCGCGGCCCTGAAGCTGGTGGCCGAACTGCGCGAGCGAGCTGCCGCCGAGCAGGCGGAAGCCGGCAAGGCGGTCGCCACCGTGGGAGGTGAGGCGCAGTGACCACCGTCCAGACTCCGCAGCGGATTCGCTCCTTCGCCGACCTGGAGGCCGTACGGGCCCTGCGCGCCAATGAGATCGCCCTGCGCCGGGCCGAGGCCGTGAACCTCGCGGAGGCGCCCGAGGTGCACATCCTCGTCTGCTCGGGCACGGGCTGCCAGTCCAACAAGTCCCTGAGCACGGTGGAAGCCCTGCAGAAGGCCGTGGCGGAGCACGGGCTGGCCGACCGGGTCAAGGTCGTGCCCGTGGGCTGCTTCGGCTTCTGCCGGGTGGGTCCGGTGGTGGTGGTGCATCCCGGCCAGACCTTCTACTGCGAAGTGAAGCCGCAGCACGCGCCGGTCATCATCCGGGAACACATCCTGGGCGGCAAGCCCGTGCAGGCGCTGCTTTACGCCCCCAATCCGCGGGAGAAGCAGCGCATCGAGAAGATGAAGGATCAGCCCTTCTACAAGGGGCAGCATCGCACCGTCCTCTGCAACTGCGGCCTCATCAACCCTGAGTGCATCGAAGAGGCCATCGCCGCGGATCGCTACTTCGCCCTGGCCAAGGCGCTCCTCGAGATGACCCCGGCGCAGGTGATCGAAGAAGTGAAGCGTTCGGGCCTGCGGGGCCGGGGCGGCGGCGGCTTCCCGACGGGTCGGAAGTGGGAGCTGGCGGCCGCGGCGGGGGGCGACGTCAAGTACGTCCTCTGCAACGCGGACGAGGGCGACCCCGGCGCCTTCATGGACCGCTCCATCATCGAGGGCGACCCCCACGCCATCCTCGAGGCCATGACCATCGCCGGCTACGCCATCGGTGCGCAGCACGGCTACATCTACGTGCGGGCCGAGTATCCGGTCGCGGTGCACCGCCTGGAGATCGCCATCCGGCAGGCCCGTGAGCGCGGGCTCCTGGGCGAGAACATCCTCGGCACCAATTTCAGCTTCGACATCGACATCCGCCTCGGCGCCGGCGCTTTCGTCTGCGGCGAGGAGACGGCCCTGATCGCCTCGATCGAGGGTCAGCGGGGCGTGCCGCGGCCCCGGCCGCCCTTCCCGGCGCAGAAGGGGCTGTGGGGCAAGCCCACGCTCAACAACAACGTCGAGACCTACGCCAACATCCCGTACATCATCCTCCACGGGGCCGACGCCTTCCGCAGCGTGGGCACGGAGAAGTCGCCCGGCACCAAGGTGTTCGCCGTGGCCGGAAACGTGATGAACACCGGCCTGATCGAGGTGCCGATCGGCACCACCCTCCGGGAGATCGTCTACGGCATGGCCGGCGGCATCCCCAAGGGGCGGCCGTTCAAGGCAGCGCAGACCGGCGGGCCTTCCGGCGGCTGCATCCCGGCACACCTGCTGGACATCCCGATGGACTACGAGCCGCTCACGGCGGCCGGCTCCATGATGGGTTCGGGCGGACTCATCGTGATGGACGACCAGTCCTGCATGGTGGACGTGGCACGGTTCTACCTCCAGTTCACCCAGGACGAGTCCTGCGGCAAGTGCCCGCCCTGCCGCATCGGCACGAAGCGCATGCTGGAGATCCTGGACCGGATCGTCGAAGGCCAGGGCACCATGGAGGACCTGGATGAGCTCGAGCGTCTGGCCAACGGCATCAAGGCCACTGCGCTCTGCGGCCTGGGCCAGACCGCGCCGAACCCGGTGCTCTCCACCCTGCGCTACTTCCGTGAGGAGTACGAAGCGCACGTGCGCGACAAGCACTGCCCGGCCGGACGCTGCAAGGCGCTGACCGATTTCCGCATCGACCAGACGCTGTGCAAGGGCTGCAACCTCTGCGCCCGGAATTGCCCCGTCGGGGCCATTCACGGCGAGGTGCGGAAGCCCGAGACGTTCTACATCGACCCCGAGGTCTGCATCAAGTGCGGCAACTGCGCCAGCGTCTGCAACTTCCACGCGGTTGTACACTAGGGGGGTGCTGCGCGTGATCCATCTGACGATCGACCGGCGCCCCGTCTCGGTTGAGCCTGGAACCACCATCCTTGAGGCGGCGCGTCAGAACGGCATCCACATTCCCACGCTCTGCTACCTGAAGGACATCAACAAGATCGGGGCCTGCCGCATGTGCCTGGTGGAGGTCGAGGGGGCACGCGGGCTGCAGACCGCCTGCACCGTGCCCTGCACCGAGGGGATGGTGGTCCACACCAACACCCCGGCGGTTCGGGAGGCCCGCAAGCTGGTGCTGGAGCTCCTGCTCTCCGATCACAACATCGAGTGCCCGACCTGCGTGCGGGCGGGCAACTGCGAGCTGATGCGGCTGGCCCAGGAGATGGGCGTGCGGGAGATCCCCCTGAAGGGCGCCCACCACGAGGCGCACCGGGACGTGGACTCCGGCGCCATCGCCGTCGACACCTCCAAGTGCGTGCTGTGCCAGCGCTGCGTCGCCGTCTGCCGCGAAGTGCAGGGCGTCTCGGCCATCGCGGTCACCGGCCGTGGGTTCGAATCCCGGGTCAGCCCGTTCTTCGGCGTCTCGCTCAACGAAGCGGCCTGTGCGATGTGCGGCCAGTGCACGCTGGTGTGCCCCACCGGCGCCCTGACCGAGTACGACGAGACCGAGGCCGTCTGGCGCGCCCTGCTGGATCCGGACAAGCACGTCATCGTGCAGACCGCCCCGGCCATCCGGGTCTCCATCGGCGAGCCCTTCGGCCTGCCGCCCGGCGCGATCTCCACCGGCCAGATGGTGGCCGGGCTGCGCCGGCTCGGCTTCGACCAGGTCTTCGACACCGTGTTCTCCGCGGACCTGACGATCATGGAAGAGGCGACCGAGCTCATCCAGCGCCTCCAGAGCGGCGGTCCCCTCCCGCTCATCACCTCCTGCTCTCCTGGCTGGGTCAAGTACGCGGAGCACTTCTTCCCCAACCTGCTGGAGAACATCTCCACCTGCAAGTCGCCGCAGCAGATGTTCGGCGCGGTGGCCAAGACCTACTATGCGCAGAAGGCCGGCATCGACCCGGCGAACATCGTCGTGGTCTCGATCATGCCGTGCACGGCCAAGAAGTACGAGAAGAACCGGCCCGAGATGAACGCCTCCGGGTACCGGGACGTCGACTACGTCCTCACCACCCGCGAGCTCGCCCGCATGTTCCGCCAGGCCGGCATCGACCTGCCTTCCCTGCCGGAGGAGGAGTTCGACGCTCCGCTCGGCATCGGCACCGGCGCCGGCACCATCTTCGGCACCACGGGCGGCGTCATGGAGGCGGCCCTGCGCACCGCGGCCGCCTGGCTGGAGCCGGACAGCCCCTCCCCCAAGATCGAGTTCCGGGAGGTCCGGGGCATCCCGTTCCAGGTGCGTGAGGCCACCGTCACCCTGAACGGCATCGCGCTCAACGTCGCCGTGGCCAACGGCCTCGCAGCCGCCGGCTGGCTGCTGGAGCAGGTCTCCACCGGCCAGAAGAACTACCACTTCATCGAGATCATGGGCTGCCCGGGCGGCTGCATCGGCGGCGGCGGCCAGCCGATCCCCGCCAAGGGTCCCGAGGCCCTGAACGAGGCCCGTCTGGCCCGCATCGCCTCGCTCTACACGATCGACGAGCGCATGACGATCCGCCGCTCCCACGAGAACCCGGCGATCCAGCAGCTGTACGCCGAGTTCCTGGGCAAGCCGGGCAGCGAGCGCGCACACCACCTGCTTCACACCCATTACCAGGCGCGGGTTCCGGCCGGCATTCGCCGCAGACAACCGGTCAGGTAGACAGGCCAGGATACGGGCAACCATCTGACCCACGCGCCAGCAGGCCCTCCCCGCGGTCTCCCGCCGGGGAGGGCCTGCGCGTGCGCTCACCCACCAAGGCGCCCGGGCAGCGAGGGCGAAGGCGCCTGAGCGCCGAGCCCCGCGGCACGGGGCATAACCCCGCGGCCCGAGGGCACAAGCGCACGAAGCACCGTCGCATGAAGGCCCCCGGGCAAGGGGCGAAGGCGCATTGCAGGGCGCTCAGTTCAACCTCCGCAGGCAGGCGGCGCGAGCGCAGCGGAGCGCACTGCGCAGCGAGCACGCCCGCCTGCCGAGGAGGATTTCCGCTCCAGGGGCGCCCTGCGGCGCCGAGCCCCTTGCCCGGGGACGTTCATCGACTGCGGCGCCCGTGCAGCGGGGGCGAAGGCGGCCAGAGCGCCGGGCCCCGCTGCACGGGCGCCCCCGTCAAGCGATGCGAGTACTTCCCCCCGAGAGGGTGCGCCAGTACACCGCGTAGGTCACCGCGTAGTACAGCACGTACAGCCCCAGATAGCCCAGGGCCACCAGCCACCCGTAGTGCAGCACCGACCGCTGCAGGATGGTCCCCAGGGCCTTCATCGCGAACGTGGAGTGCACGAGCCCGACGAGGAAGGGAACGAAGAACAGGACCTGGGTCTGGCCGAGCAGGAACCGGCGCAGTTCGGCCGGGCTCACGCCCAGGTGCTGCAGCCGCCGGAAGTGGCGCCTGTCCTCGTCGATCTCGGTGAAGAGCCGGAAGTAGAGCACACTGCAGCTGGTCACGAAGAAGACGAGGGAGACGAAGACCCCGACGAACAGGGTGAGGCCCCAGGAGGAGACGGCGCTCTGGTACTCCGGAAGGGTGGACGAGAAGTGAGGGCCGGAGGCCCCGCCCCCAAACCGGAGGCTCAGCGCCTCGGCCGCGGCAGCGGCCTCCCGGCTGCGCCAGCCGGCGACGTCCCACATCGTCACCCGCAGGCGCTGCTCCGGCGCACTCCCGGCCACGATCTGTTCCACCAGCTCGTCCCGGAGCACCAGGACGTTTCGCGCCCCGTGGGTCACGTTCACCGGCAGGCCGCCGAAGTCCGCCTTGACGGCGAGCCGATAGGTCTGCTCGCCGACGGTCAGCTCCCGCGGCACCGGTTCGCGGTCCTGCCAGTCGGGGTCGAGCACCGTGTAGGGGTAGATCAGGAGGGCGCCGCCCGGGCCCTCCGGAAGCGGCCGCACCACGCCCGAGGACCGCGGCACGCTCGCGTAGAGCGAGTAGGGCACGAGCAGGGCGGGCGTCTCCGGGTCCAGGTCGACCCGCACCGTCACCAGGTCGCGGCGCACCCAGCCCTCCACGCCGTGCCGGCTGAGCTCGGCCTCCACCACTTCCGCTGAAGAAGGCCCCAAGGCCGGCTCGACCAGCTGGAACGGATGCGGGTAGCGGGTCAGCGCTTCGTGGGCGAACACCACCAGGGCCGTGTAGATGGTGCCCACCGCCGTCAGAATGATCGCGATGGCCACGGCCGTGTTGGCCAGCACCCGGGCGTTCTCCTGCAGCTTGAAGCGCAGGTGGCTGATCGTAAGGAACGGCCCCGCCCGGTAGTAGAAGCCCTCCCGCCGCCGCAGCCAGCTGAGCAGGGCGACGCTGCCTTCCTGCATCAGGAAGACCGTCCCCACCGACACCATGATCGTCACCGGAACCATCCCGAGGATGATGGCCGTCGGCCTGGGGGCGCTGGCCCAGGCGTACCCGCCGGCCACCAGCACCGTCCCCAGCAGGGCCTTCCACCACCGGAACGTGGGCTCGGCCTTGGGCTTCCGCTCCGCCCGGAGGAGCTCGATCACGGTGCTGCGCAGGATGTCGATCAGGGAGTAGAGCGAGACGACGAGAAAGAAGGCGCCGAAGACGCCCACCGTCTGCAGCCAGACTGCCGGCCCCGCGTAGACGGGCAGCGGCTCCGGCAGCCGGAGGAGCGCGCTGACCGCCATGAAGAAGAGCCGCAGGAAGAGCAGGCCGAACCCCAGCCCGATCGCCAGGGCCGCGGCGGCGATGAAGAGGCTCTCCCAGAGCACCACCGCCACCAGCTGGCCGCGCGTCACGCCCATCAGGCTCCAGAGGCCGAATTCCTTCTTCCGGGAGCGGGTGAACGCCGCGCTGGAGGTCAGCAGGAAGACGAAGGTGATCAAGGCGATGCCGAACGAGGCGGCCTGGATGCCCCTGACGACGCCCGCGGCCCCGGGATACTCCCCCTGCAGGGAAGGGTGGAGGGCCAGGGCGGTGTAGATGAAGTAGATCATCACGCTGAAGGCGGCGCTGCCCAGGTAGGCCAGGTAGCGCCCGCGGCTCCGCCAGACGTTCCTAGCCGCGATTTGCCAGAGGCTCACCCCGGCCACCCCCCATCAGCGACAGCACGTCCAGGATCTGCTGGAAGAAGGCCTCGCGGCTCACGCCCCGGCGGATCTCGGTGTAGAGCTGGCCGTCACGGATGAACTGGATGCGCTGGCAGTAGCTGGCGGCGAAGGCGTCGTGGGTCACCATGACGATGGTCACCCCGGCCATCTGGTTCAGCATCACCAGCGTCTCCATCAGGTCCCTGGCCGACCGGGAATCCAGGTTGCCGGTGGGCTCGTCGGCCAGGATCACGGCCGGCTCGTGGATGATCGCCCGGGCCGCTGCGGCCCGCTGCTGCTGGCCGCCGGAGACCTCGTAGGGGTACTTGTCGAGGATGTCGCGGATCCCCAGCTGCCCCGCCAGCAGCCGGAGCCGCTCCTGGATGACCTTGACCGGCACCCGGTCCAGCACCAGCGGCAGGGCGATGTTCTCCCCGATGGTCAGGCTGTCCAAGAGGTTGTAGTCCTGGAAGACGAAGCCCAGCCGGCGCCGGCGGAACAGGGCCAGCTGCTCCCCCCGCAGTTGGCTCACGTCGGTGCCCTCGATCAGGACGGTGCCCGACGTCGGCCGGTCGATGGTGGCCAGCAGGTTGAGGAGGGTCGTCTTGCCGCTGCCGGACGGCCCCATGATGCCCAGGAACTCCCCCTTGTGCACCTGGAGGGAGAGGTTGCTCAGGGCGCGCGTGGCCACCTTTCCCCGGCCACCGTACACCTTGGTGAGACCTTTGGCTTCAAGCACCAGCATCATGCTGCCTCCCCATGGAGCGGTTCACGCCCTCAGTGTAACGCCGCTGGCGGAGAACTTCCTGCGATTCCCCTTTCAGCTGAGCGCCGCAACCTTACGTTCTTGTCATCTGCACGGCGCGCCGCCCGGTCCGCCGCGCGGGCAGAGGGAATCAAGCACTTGCGCAGAAGGAACACCAAGTGGCGCCGCGGCAGGATGGGCGGACAGGGGGAAGACCGGCATGATCGACGAAAAGGAGTGGCCCGCACCCTCCCCAAGCGGGGAGGCCGGGACGTGGCCCGGCAGTTTGCGCATCGATCCGGCAGACGCGTACACAATCTGGGACTGGGATGGGATGTGACCTGGAGATCGCTTAACCCTGCGATTCCGTCACGCCGGCCGTGAGGGCATCCCGCAGGCCCGCGAAGAGGGTCTGCGGGGCGGCAAAGCGCAGCCGCACCGTCGTGCCCTTCCCGGGGGCCGAGTCCAGGCTGATCGCGTGCCCCAGCCGCCGGCACACCTCCCGGGCCAGGTAGAGCCCCATCCCGGTCGCCTGGGGAAAGGCGCGGCCGTTCATTCCCGTGAAGAAGGGGTCGAAGACGCGGCCCAGGTCCTCCGGCGGGATGCCCACGCCGTTGTCGGCGATCTCCAGCACCACATCGCCGCCCTCCCGCCGCAGCCGGAAGAGCACCCGGCCCTGCTCCTCCGCCTCGGGAGGCCGGGCGGCGTACTTCAGGGCGTTGCTGAGCACCTGCTCCAGCACGAAGCGCAGCCACTTGCCGTCGCTCTCCACCAGCCAGGGCAGGTTGCCGTCCCCCTCGGCGCTGATCTGGGGATAGACCCGGCGGGCGATGAACGCCCGCTTCTGGTCGTTGATCACCTGCCGCACCAGGTCCAGCAGGTCCAGCCGCTCCGCCCGGAAGTCCTGGGCGAAGTCCTGCAGCCGCACGGTGCTCAGCAGCATCTGCAGCGAGTGCTGCAGCCGCTGGTTCTCCTCCGCCACGCTGGCCACCAGGGCCCGGGCCTCCTCGGGCCAGCCCGCGGTGTCGGCCCGCTGCAGGAGCAGGTCGATCACGGCGACGGGGGTCTTCATGTGGTGGGCCCACTGGGTGACCAGGCTGACGTGCTTCTGCCCCCTCTCCCGCTCCGCCGCCAGCTCGCCGCTGAGCCGGCCGTACATGCGGCTCCACGCCTCGGCCAGCAGCTCCCCCTCCGCCGTCGGCGGGGCGGGCAGCACCGCGAGCTCCGTGATGGGCTCCTTGCCCGTCAGCCCGGCCAGATGGCGGTAGAACGGGGCCAGCCGCTGGTACTCCCACCAGAGGAAGAGCACCAGCCCCACCAGCCCCAGGAGGAAGATGTAGAGCAGGTTCACGACCTGCAGCCGGGCCCCGGAGAGCATCAGGTCCAGGTGGACCACCAGCAGGGACAGGGCGGCGAAGGCCACGTAGACCACGATGTAGTTCGCCCGGTCCCAGAGAAACTGCCAGAAGCGCACCTCACTCCCCCCAGCGGACGTTCAGCCGGTAGCCCTGGCCCCGCTTGGTCTCGATCACCCCGTCGAGCCCCAGTTCCTCCAGGCGGCGGCGGACCCGCGCCACGTTCACCGTGAGGGTGTTGTCGTCCACGAACTCGGTGTCGTCCCACAGCTCCTCCAGCAGCGTCTCCCGGCTGACGATCTCGCCCGCCCGGCGCGCCAGGCACCAGAGCAGCCGGAACTCCTTCGGGCTCAGCTCCACCGCCCGGTCGCCCCGGCTAACCCGGTTGGTCGCGCGATCCAGGAGCAGCGGCCCGACGGCGAGCAGGTCGGCCTCGCCGCCGGTGGCGTACTCCCCGTAGGCCCGCCGGATGGCCGCCTTCACCTTGGCCCGGGCCAGCTCCAGGTTGAAGGGCTTGGTGATGTAGTCGTCGGCGCCGTGCTCGATCGCCCGCACCTGGTCCATCTGGTCCGAGCGCGCGGAGATGAACAGGATCGGCACCCGCGAGATCGTGCGGATCTGCCGGCACCAGTAGTAGCCGTCGTAGCGGGGCAGGTTGATGTCCATGAGCACGAGGTCGGGCCGGGCCGCCACGAACTCCCCCTTGATGTCGGCGTAGTCGCGCGCCAGGACGACGTCATACCCGTAGCGCTCGAACTCGTCGGCCAGGAGGGAGGCGATCTTCGCGTCATCCTCGACGATCAGGATGCGGAAGCGGCGGCCCTCCGTCACGGCAGCCGCTCCCTCCACGCGGGGCCGAGCACCTCGGGGTTGACCGGCGTGGGCGGCTCCTTGCCCGTCAGCGCGGCCACCAGGTTCTCGGCGGCGAGCGTCGCCATCCGGGTGCGGGTGCGCACCGACGCGGAGCCGATGTGCGGCACCGCCGTCACGTTGGGGAGCGAGAGCAGCGGGTGGTCCGGCGGAACGGGCTCCTGCTCGAACACGTCCAGGCCCGCGGCGAAGATGCGCCGGTCCCGCAGGGCCTCGTACAGGGCCCGCTCGTCCACCACGGGGCCGCGGGCGGCGTTGACCAGCACCGCCGTCGGCTTCATCAGGGCCAGCTCCCGTGCCCCGATGAGCCCGCGGGTCTCGGGCGTCAGCGGCACGAGCACGACGACGAAGTCGGACTCCCGCAGCAGGTCGTCCAGCGACCGGTACGCCGCCCCGACCTCGGCCTCGAACTGCGGGTTCGGCCGCCGGTTGTGGTACAGGATCCGCATGTCGAAGCCCCGGGCCCGCCGGGCCACCGCCTGGCCGATCCGGCCGGCGCCGATGATGCCCAGCGTCGCCCCGTACACGTCCTGCCCGGTCATGAACATCGGCGACCAGTTCTTCCACCGGCCCTCCACGATGATCCGCTGTCCCTCGTACAGCCGGCGGGCGGCGGCGATCATCAGCCCGAAGGCCAGGTCGGCGGTCGTTTCGGTCAGCACGCCGGGCGTGTTGGTGACCAGGATCCCGCGCGCCGTGGCCGCCGCCACGTCGATGTTGTCGTACCCCACCGCCATGTTGGCGTACACGCGGCAGCGCGGGGCCGCGTCCATCAGCGCCGCGTCGATCCGGTGGAGGCCGACGATCATGGCGCCGTCCGACTCCTTGAGGGCGCGGACCAGCTCGTCCCGCGGGATGGGCTCCTCGTGGTCCCACGCGCGCACCTCGCACGCGGTGCGCAAGATATCCAGTGCCTCCTCGGGAATTCGTTGGGTGACATAAACGCACGGTCTCGCCATCACTCGTGCCTCCTCTGCGATACGTCTCGACGCTGGATTCGTCGTCTCACGTTTCATTCGCGCACCGGGGCTGCGGAGGGATCCGGCCTCCGGCGGCGAACGTCCAATGCTGGTTTGATGCCCGTCTCAGGGAAACACGGAAGCGGTGAATGCGACGGTGAAGGTTGGCCTGCTAAGACATTTCCGCGTAAAGCATGCGTACCCCGCCAAATGGGTGACGCCCGACCAGGTCGCCGAGTGGTTCGCGGGCTACGACGCGGCCGACATCGAATACGGCCACGTGGACCTCAGCGGCGGCAACTGGCAGTGCTGCTTCTGCAGCGACCTCCCCAGGGCCATCAAGACCGCCCGGGCGATCTTTCCCGGCGAGATCATCATCCTCAAGGAACTGCGCGAGATCGAGCCCTACCCCTTCCGGGGCAGCCGCCTCAAGCTGCCGTTCCTCCTCTGGGCCGTGCTGGTCCGGATCGTCTGGTACTTCAAGTCGCACCCGGACGTCGAGAGCCGGCGCGCGGTGCGGGAGCGGGCCGCCCGGGTGATCGACCGGGTGCTGCAGTGCGGCGCCGATGTCCTGGTCGTCAGCCACGCGGCCCTGATGCCGTTCCTGCGCAGCGAGCTCAGGCGGCGGGGCTTCCGCGGGCCCTGGTTCGGCCGGGCCGCCAACGGGCTGCTGTATGTGTTCGAACGGTAGGACGCCCCGGAGCGAGGTCACTACGCCAAAGAAGGCCCCCGCGCTCGGTGCGCGGCGGCCTTCTTTTTCGCCCGGTCGCCGGCCGGAGGCCGCTCAGCCTGTCCGCCCCGTCAGCGCGAACAGCGCGGCGCCGGGCGCAGTCGCCAGGACCATGATCTCCTGCAGCCGGGTGCGGTCCACCAGGATGACGCCCTCGACCTCGGCCTGCTGGCGGGCCTCCTCGGCAAACTCCCCGCGGGTCACGACCATCGCCCGGTCGCAGCCGTAAAGCAAGCGGGCGCGCTGCACCGTGAGCACCTGCTCCGCCCCCACCGGCTCGGGCGCGGCGTGGGCCTGCACCGCGATCCGCTGCTCGGTCGGATGCGTGAGCACCAGGTCGACGCCGTAGTTGCCTGAAGGCGGGGTGAACTGCACGGCGAAGCCGGCGGAGCGGAAGAGGTAGGCCAGGTACTGCACGAACTCCCGCTCGCTCATCCGGTCGACGGCGCTGAGGTCGGCCCTGCGGAAGCGGGCTTCCGCCTTCTCCCTCCGCCACTCGCCGATCCAGTAGCGGATGGAGTCAATCGTCTTGTAGCAGATGAGCAACCCGCCGAAGTAGAGCAGCAGCGCCCAGCGCAGCTCCCAGAGCACCCGGCCGGCCGGTTCGAGCCAGGCCCACACGCGGATTCCCTCCCTGCAGGCGGGCGGTCCCAGCCTGTGTTTTCGTATGCATGCCAAATTTAGGTTCGCTTGAAATACCGGCGACTCCTTCCGGTCACGGCGACCATTCCGGCTGAAGCGGGCGCCAGAGGGACACGTCGCCGCCCTGGACCGGCTGCTGCGCCGGCCGGGCGGCGTGGACGACGCCTATCCGAAGCTGGCCGCCGCGAAGTCCACCGGATCCGCGGCGGCCTGGAGGCGCTCCGGCGGTGGCGGAGGGGAGCACGACCCGAGCCGCTCACCGGGTCAGGGCCAGCGGCGCGCCCGTGCGGAAGTCGAACGCGGTCGCCGCGCCTTCCGGCAGGCGCTGGTGGTACCCGTAGGCCACCGCCAACAGCTGCAGCCCCTCCGTCCGGATCACGTACTCCGTCACGCGGCCGAGAAAGACGGCCCGCTCGACGGTGCCCGTGAAGGGCCCCTCTCCCAGCTTGACCTCCTCGGGCCGCACCGCCACCTTCACCTCCTGGCCAGGGGCAGCCCCGTGGGGGTTCCGCACGGGCACCGTCCGGCCCAGCAGCGCGGCCTCTTCCGGGCCCGTCATCCGCGCGGGGATCAGGTTGACCCGGCCGATGAAGTCCGCCACGAAGCAGTTGCTGGGCTGGTAGTAGACCTCCTCCGGCGTGCCCGCCTGCTGCACTTCCCCGTTGTTGAGGACCACCACGTAGTCGGAGATGGCCATGGCCTCCTCCTGGTCGTGGGTGACGTACACGGTGGTCACGCCCAGCTTCCGCTGCAGCTCGCGAATGTCCTGCCGCACCTGAACCCGGAGCTTGGCATCCAGGTTGGAGAGCGGCTCGTCAAACAGCAGCACCTTGGGCGACATCACCAGGGCGCGGGCCAGGGCCACCCGCTGCTGCTGGCCGCCGGAGAGCTGGTTGGGCTGCCGGTCGGCCATGTCCCCCAAGCCCATCATCTCCAGCTTCTCGTAGACCGCCCGCTTCACCTCGGCGTCGGGCACCTTGCGCAGCCGGAGCCCGTAGGCGACGTTTTCAAAGACCGTGAGGTGGGGAAAGAGGGCGTAGTTCTGGAAGACCATCGCGGTCTCCCGCTTGTTGGGCGGCACGTGGGTGATCGGGCGGCCGTCCAGGTAGATCTCCCCGGACGTCGGCGTCTCCAGGCCCGCGATCATCCGGAGGATCGTCGTCTTGCCGCAGCCGGAAGGGCCGAGCAGGGTGACGAAGGCGCCCGCAGGAAAGTCGAGCGTGACATTGTTCACGGCCCGCACGGTCCGCTTCTTGGACTCGAACTCCTTGACCAGGTTTTCCAACCGCAGTGTCGAACGCATGCCAGGCCCCTCCTAGAGGTCAGCTATGCTGGTCCGAATGCCGAACAGCCGCAGAATCACGGAGAGGAGGACGGTCACCGCCAGGACGATGAGGATCAGGATCGTGGAGTAGGCGGAGGCGTAACCCCAGCGGCCCACGTCCACCTGGTTCAGGATCGCCACGGTGAGCAGGTTGTACTTGGCGGACACCAGGAAGATCACCTGGGAGATCGCCGTCATCGCCCGGACGAAGCTGTAGAGCAGGCCCGAGAAGAAGGCGGAGCCCATGAGCGGCAGCATCACCCGGAGGAAGGTCTGTGCGGTGGTGGCGCCCATGTTGATCGACGCCTCCTCCAGCGAGGAGTCGATCTGCTGCAAGGCCGCGATCCCGGACCGGATGCCCACCGGCATGTTGCGGAAGATGAAGGCGAGCACCAGGATGGTCCCGGTGGCCGTGAGCACGAGCGGGGGCTTGTTGAAGGCCAGGATGTAGCCGATGCCGATGACGGTGCCGGGAACCGCCAGGGAGAGCATGGAGACGAACTCGATGACGCCGCGGCCGAAGAACTGCTTCTTGGTCACCAGGTAGGCGATGATCATGCCCAGCAGGCCCGCGAAGGGCGCGGCGATCAGGGCGAGCCGGGTGGTGTCGTAGATCGGCTTCATGCCCAGCCCCAGCACGTACTTGAAGTTGTCCAGGGTGAACGACCAGTCGATGCCCCACAGCCTGATGAACGCGTTGATCGGAATCAGGGCGTACATGCTGATCACCACCAGGGTGATCAGGGAGAGGACGGTGAAAAGGGGCCAGACCACCCGCGGGTCCTCGATCTGGGCGCGCTCCCGGGCCGGTTTCCCCGTCACCGTCACGTACGAGCGGCCGGCCAGCCAGTAGCGCTGGATCGTGAAGACCGCGACGGTGATGAAGAGCAGCAGCACGGCCACGGCAGCGCCGCCCTGCAGGTCGTAGCCGCCGATCGCCTGCTGGTAGATCTGGACGGCCAGCACCATGAAGTTGCCGCCGATCACCATCGGGTTGCCGAAGTCCGCCAGGGCCTGGATGAACACCAGCAGGAAGGCGTTGGCCAGGCCGGGCAAGAGCAGGGGCAGGGTGACGGTGCGGAAGACCTCCCACCGGGAAGCCCCGCAGTTCCGGGCCGCCTCCTCCAGGCTGACGTCGATGTTCTGGAGGAGGCCGATCAGGGTGAGGAAGGTGACCGGAAACTCGCTGAGCACCATGACCAGCACCAGGCCGCCGAAGCCGTAGATGTTGGCGTCCTGCATCCCCAGCAGGGTCCGGGTGATCAGCCCCATCCGGCCGAAGAGCAGGATGGCGGAGAGGGACACCATGAAGGGCGGCGACACCACGGGCAGGATCGCCAGGGCCTTAAACAGCCCTTTCAGGGGGATCTTCACGTAGGCGATGGCGTAAGCGAAGAGGAATCCGATCGCCGTGGCGATCAGGCTGACGGTGGTGCAGAGCAGGAGCGTGTTGCCGAAGATCCGGACGATCCGCGGGCTGCTGACCACGGCCCAGTAGGCCTGAAACGAGATGCCCTCCGGCGTCATCACGCTCTGCTTGAGCACCTGGAAGAGCGGGTTCACGATGAAGAGCCAGAGGGCGCCGGCCACCAGGAGGATGGCGGCCAGCACCGCGGGCTCCAGCGGGGCGCTGCGCTTGCGACGAACGGCGGAGACAGCCAACTGTTGCTCCCTCCCTGGCAGGGGAAGGGCCGGGCTGAGAGCCCGGCCCGTTCCGGACGCTACTGCATGTTAACCGCTTTGGCCCACTTCTCGACCAGCCGTGTCCGGTTCGAGCCGGCCCACTGCAGGTCGTAGTCGATGATCTTCACCTGGTCCAGCGAGAACGCCTCGGGCGGGTTCTGGGCCTCGACGTTGGTCAGCGACTGGTAGGAGCCGTACTTCTGGCCGAGCTCCTGCGCCTCCTTGGTCAGGGCCCAGTCGATGAAGATCTTGGCGGCCTCCTCATCCGGGGCGCCCTTGATCAGGGCGACCGCGCCGATCTCGTAGCCCGTGCCCTCCTTGGGGAAGGTGACCGCCAGCGGCATGCCTTCCTTGGCGTACTTCACGATGTCGTGGGCGAAGGAGATGCCGATCAGCACCTCGCCGCGGCCCGCCATCTGGCCGGGAGCCGTGCCCGACTTCGGGTACTGGGCGACCTGCTCGTGCAGCTTCTTCATGTACTCGATGCCTTCTTCCTCACCCATGAGCTGCACGATGGTGGCCAGCATGGTGTAGGAGGTGCCGGAAGACCCGGGGTTGGCCACGGCGATCTGGCCCTTGAACTCGGGCTTCAGCAGGTCCTCCCAGGACTCGGGCGGCGTGAGCCCCATCTCCTCCATCAGCTTCGTGTTGTAGCCGAAGCCCAGGAGCCCGACGTAGATGCCGGTCCAGTAGCCGTTGGGATCCTTGAACTGGTCGGGGATCTTCGCCGCGTTGGGCGAGATGTAGGGCTCCAGCAGCCCCTCCTCGGCGGCCGCCACGAAGGCGTCTGCCGGGCCGCCGTACCAGACGCTGGCCTTGGGGTTCTCCTTCTCCGCGCGGATGCGGGTCAGCGTCTCGCCGGAGGACATCCGGACCCACTCGACCTTGATGCCGGTCTGAGCCTCGAACTCGGCGACGGCGCCCTTCACGTGGTCTTCCATCATGCCGGCGTAGATGACGAGCTTCTTGGGTTCGCTGCTGCCGCTGTCGGTAGAGCCTGGGGAGGTGGACGAGGGTTTCGCCGAACCGCAGCCGGCGAGGATCAGAAGACACACTGCCAGGGCGAGGGCCAAAGTCCGTTTCCGCATCGTGCTTCCCCCTTGCGACGGGCGTCCTTCGAAAGTAGGATCCAACTCTCATCCTAACCGCCGCCAAACTCCTCCGACTATCCGCAACATCGCGTACAGCCTGTCCGGGAAATCCCGGACAGGCGTCGCGCGCAGCCGGCGCCCGCCGCCGGGGCCGGCGTCAGATCAGGTTGTGCTCCAAGGCATACCGGACCATCTCCGACCGGGTATAAACCCCCAGCTTTTCGCAGATCCGGCTCTTGTACGTCTCCACCGTCCGCACGCTTACGTTCAGCCGGGCGGCGATCTCCTGGTTGGTGTGCCCCAGGGCCACCAGGCGCAGCACCTCCAGCTCGCGCGGGCTGAGCGGCACGGAGCGGCGCTCGCCTTCTCCGGGTGCGTCCACCAGCCTGGCGGCCAGGGTGGGGTAAATGTAGGTCTTCCCCTCCATGACCCGCTGGATGGCCGAGAACAGCTCCACGTCCGCGGCCTCCTTCAGGACGTATCCGCGGCCGCCGGCCTCGATCACCTGCCGCACGTAGGCCGGGTCGTCGTGCATGGTCAGCACCAGCACACGGCTCAGCTGGGCGAGCTGCCTCAGGTAGACCAGCCCGTTTCCCCCGGGCATCGAGAGGTCGAGGATGACCAGATCCGGCCGCAGCTCCTGCGTGAGCCGCACCGTCTCCGGCCCCGTGGACGCCTCGCCGACCACCGCGAAGCCGGGGTGGCTCTCCAGCAGCATCCGCAGGCCGGTCCGGACCACCCGGTGGTCATCCGCGATCAGGATGCGCATGCTCCTCTTCCTCCCTCTCCAGCGGGACCGAGACGAACAGCGTGGTGCCGCTCTCGGGGCTCGACTCGATGGTCATGTGGCCGTGCACGAGGGCCAGCCGCTCGGCAATGCCCGTCAGGCCCGTCCCCTCCCGCGGCGCGGACGGGTCGAAGCCGCAGCCGTCATCCTCAATCACCAGCCGCACCACGGGCCCCCGCAGGTCCAGCACAATGCCGAAGTGCCGGGCCCGGCTGTGGCGGGCCACGTTGGTCAGGGCCTCCTGCGTGACCCGGTAGAGCGTCGTCTCCAGGGCGGGCGGAAGCCGTGTGGTCTCGTCGCCCACCACCTGCACGGAGCCGGCGATGCCGTGGTGCCGGGCGAAGTCCTCGGCGTAGCGGCGGAGGGCCGCCACCAGCCCGATGTCGTCCAGCACGGCGGGGCGCAGGTCGCGCGAGAGCTGCCGGACCGACTCCAGCGTCTCCGCCGCCAGGTCGCGCAGGTAGGCCACCCGCGTCCGGCTCTCCTCGTCACCGCCGTCCAGCAGGCGCAGGCCGACGATCAGCCCGGTCAGGGCCTGCCCGACCTCGTCGTGCAGCTCCCTGGCGATGCGCGCCCGCTCCTCCTCCTGAGCGGTCAGCACTTTCTCCAGCAGGGCCTGGCGGGCGGCCTCCTTGGCCGCGACCACCGCCTTGGCCCGGGCCAGCTCCCGGACCATGTCGTTGAAGGCCTCCGCCAGCCTCCCGAACTCATCCGGGGGCCCGGGCGCCACCCGCACGCTCAGATCGCCCTGGCCCACCGCGTGCGTGGCCTGCACCAGCTCCGTCACCCGGGCCGTCACTCGGCAGATGGCCGTGTAGCCGATCAGAATGGCCAGGGCGCAGGCCAGCAGCACCGCCAGGAGCTGTTGGCGCTGCATCTCCCGGAAGGTCGCGACGAGACGCTCCTCGGACAGGCCCACCCGGACCTCCCCGGCCAGGCCGTCCACGATCCGCGCCCGCGCGTCATGGATGATCCCCTCTTCGGAGCGCAGCCACTGCACGTCGTCGGCCCCGTCCGGGGAAACCGGGCGCCGGGTCAGCAGGTCCCGGGGAAATCCCCCGGAAAACGTGTGCGCGACCAGGGCGCCGCGGCTGTCCAGCACGAAGGCATACCGCACGTCGGGGTTGGTGGCCTTGGCATCGGCCAGGATCGCCCGCACCTCCAGCGGGTTCGCCGTGAGCAGCGGGTCGGTGACCCGCAGGGCGACGTTCCGGGCGATGGAGAGCGCCCGCTTGTCCAGCTCCTCGCGCAGCGTCTGCGGCAGCAGCGCCCGCATCTGGAGGATGGAGACCAGCCCCACCGCCCCGGTGAGTGCCAGGAGCAGCGCGATCAGCTTGGCCCGGATCCCGAAGCCGTGCGCCCGCGCCGGCCCGGTCGTCACTTCTGCCCGCCGCGCGCTCATCGCCGCTCCTCCACCCGTCTGGCCATGTCCCTGATCGGCTCGTACCAGGCCGGATCCGGGCGCACAAACCGGTCGACGCCCAGGCTCTCCAGCACCGCCCGTCCCTCTTCGTCATCGGCCATGGCGAGGAAGACGGCCTGCAGCTCTTCCACCAGGACCGAACCGACGGTGGGAGAGACCACAACCGGCGGCGCGCCGAGCGGCTCGGAGGTGGCAATGACGCACAGTCTGCGCGCGAGGTCGGGGTCGCGGGCGACGGCCAGGTCGTAGATGAGGCTGCTGACGGCGGCGCCGTCCACCAGGCCCTGGTCGAGCGCTTGAAGGGCCCGGTCTTCGGTGGCCGTGAAGAGGGTCCGGTCGAAGAACCGCTCCACCGCCTCGTTCAGGCTGATCACCAGCCACTGCGGGTAGAGCCAGCCCGTTGCGGAGAGCGGATCGGTGTAGGCGAAGGTGTGCCCTTTCAGGTGGGAAAACTCCTCCAGGCCGCTGTAGCGGCGCACCAGGATCAGCGAGCGGTGCGTGGGCTCGCCCTGGTGCTCCGGCACGGCCAGGGCGGTGAGCCCGAACTCGTCGGCCCCGTGCACGTACGCGAGGGTCCCCACGACCCCGATGTGGACCCCGCCGGTGCGCAAGAGCTCCAGCATCTCCGTCTGGGACGAGGTGAGCACGACCTCCACGTGCCGCTCCAGCCGGCTGTTCAGGTAGTCCAGCAGCGGTCCGTAGCGGAGCAGGCTCTCCCGCGGCGACATCGCCGTGGCCAGTCCGACCTTGAGCACCGGCCGGGGCGAGGTGCCGCCCGACCCGGCAGCCAGGGTGGGATCCAGTTCGTGCAATCGGACCACGGGCAGCTGGGCCGCACGCGTGCAGCCCGAGAGAGCCAGGGCCGCCAGCCACAGGCACAGAAGGCGCCGCACGTGCACCACCTCCACCCACCCGCGGGTGTGGGATCTCCACGCGATACTTCTCGTTTCCCGATTTCTGTACCTGCCGCGCCGCGCGCCGATCCAGGGTTTCACAAACGCCGCGCGGAGGCCCCCGGACGCGCGGAAAGCCTGCCGGCTGCTGTCCCGGCAGGCCTCGCACCGTTCACTCAACAGATCCGCGGCAGGTTCTCCCCCGCCAGCCGCTCCAGCCGCCGCGTGCCGCCCACGGCCGTGCGCAGGAAAGCCCGGCCGCCGCGCCCCTCCACCCGGCCGATGACCCGGGCGCCCTCGCCGAGCGGATGACGCCGCATGGCGGCGAGCGCCGCCTCCGCCTCCTCCGCCGGGCAGAAAAGGAGGGCGCGCCCTTCGCAGGCCAGGTAGAGCGGGTCGACCCCGAGCAGGTCGCAGGCTCCCTGGACCGCCGGCGCGACGGGAATCTCGTCCTCCCGCACGCAGAGGTCAAACCCGCTGGCGGCCGCGAGGTCGGCCAGGGCGGTGGCCAGTCCGCCCCGCGTCGGGTCCCGCATGCAGGCGACGCCCGGGGCAGCCTCCAGCACGGCCTGGATGAGGGAGGCCAGCGGCGCCGCGTCGCTGCGCACGCGGGTCTCGAACCGCAGCCCCGCGCGGGCCGAAAGCACCGCCACGCCGTGCTCGCCGACCGAGCCGCTCACCAGGATCACCTGCCCGGTCCGGATCCGGTGGGCCCCGAGGTCGCGCCCCGGCGGCACGAGCCCCACGCCCGCCGTGTTGATGAAGCAGCCGTCGGCCTGGCCCCGGCCCACCACCTTCGTGTCGCCGGCGACGATCTGCACCCCGGCCTCGGCGGCCGCGGCGGCCATCGACTCGGCCAGCCGGCGCAGGTCGGAAAGCGGAAACCCCTCCTCGATGATGAAGCCCGCGCTCAGCCAGAGCGGCCGGGCCCCGGCCACCGCGAGGTCGTTGACGGTGCCGCAGACCGCCAGGCGGCCCAGGTCGCCGCCGGGGAAGAAGAGCGGCTGCACCACGAAGGAGTCGGTGGTCAGGGCCAGCCGCCCCGCCCCCGCCAGGTCCAGGATGGCGCTGTCGCCCCCCTGCAGCAGGGCCGGGTTGGCGAAGTGCGGGTAGAAGAGCTCCGTGATCAGCCGGTGGGTCGCCTCGCCCCCGTCGCCGTGGGCGAGGGTCACGCGCTCCGTCATGCCGTTCCCTCCTCGCCGGGGCCGTATCGGTACCACGCGGCGCACGCGCCCTCGCTGGAGACCATGCAGGGCCCCACCGGCCGGTCCGGCCGGCAGCCGGTGCCGAACAGCGGGCACTCGGCCGGGGAGAGGAGCCCGCGCAGCACGTCCCCACAGCGGCAGCCCGGCCGGCCCCGGGCCTCCTCCACGGCCGCCGGGAACCGGATCGCCGCGTCGAACTCCGCGAACTCCTCCCGCAGGCGGAAGCCGCTGTCCGGCAGCAGCCCCAGCCCGCGCCAGCTCGCCTCGCAGGGGCGGAAGACCGCCTCCAGCAGGGCCTGCGCCTTGCGGTTGCCGCCGGGCCGCACCCAGCGCGCGTAGCCGTTCCACAGGTCCGGCGGCCGCAGGCCCAGGGCGGCGTCCACCAGGTGGTCCACCGCCAGCAGGATGTCCAGGGGCTCAAAGCCGGCCACCGCGGCCGGCACGCCGTACTCGGCGGGAAGGAAGGCGAACGCCTCGGCCCCCAGCACCGCGGAGACGTGCCCGGGGCAGAGGATGCCGTCGAGGCGCAGGTCCCCCGCCTCCAGCAGGGCCCGCATCGCCGCGGGCGTCCGCTTGTGGGCGCTGTGCACAAAGAAATTGCCCAGCCCCTCCTCCCGGGCGGCCTGCACCGCCAGGGCTGCAGCCGGGGCCGTCGTCTCGAAGCCCACGGCGAGGAAGATCACCGGCCGGTCCGGGTTCTCCCGGGCGAGCTCCAGCGCGTCCAGGGCGGAGTAGACCATCCGCACGTCCGCCCCTTCGGCCCGCCGCCGGGCCAGACTGCTCCGGGAGCCGGGGACCCGCAGCAGGTCGCCGTAGGTCGCCACGATCGCCCCCGGCACGTCGCAGTACGCCAGCATCCGGTCGATCTCCCCGTCCGCCGTCACACAGACCGGGCAACCGGGCCCGCTCACCAGCTCCACGGCCCCGCGCAGGAGGCCCCTGAGGCCGCTGCGGGCAATCGCCATCGTGTGGGTGCCGCAGAACTCCATCAGCCGCACCGGCCGCCCCGCTTCCTCCACCTTGCGCCGGATGAGCGCCACCCAGGCGGCCGCGGTGCCGGGCGCGTCCGGGGGGGTCGGTCGCACGACCGCGCGCTCACGCATCGCCCTCGCCCTCCCCCGGGCCACCGTCCGCCGGCGCCCCGCCGTCGCCCCCGGCTGGCCCACTGCCGGGCAGCGGCCCTTCGCCGAGCACCGCGCGGTAGGCCGCCAGGGTCTGTTCCGCCTCGTCCTCGTCCAGCACGGCGATGGCGATGCCGGCGTGGAGCAGCACGTACTGGCCCGGGGCCGCATCCACCAGGCTGACGTCGGCCCGGCGCCGGTTTCCCAGCACCTCCACCGTCGCCAGCCGGCCGTCCGTCTCCACGACCCTCGCCGGAACCGCTAGACACATGCCCGCCACCTCCTCTGTGCGATCACGGCCTGCCCCAGGCAGAGCCCCCCGTCGCCGGTGGGCACGAGCCGGTGGGTGAGCACCCGGAAGCCCGCCCGCTCCAGGGCCCGGGACGCGTGGTGCAGGAGCCACGGGCTGTTGAACGTGCCGCCGCTCAGGCAGACGGCGGTGAGCCCGGTCTCCGCCCTGGCGTAGCACGCCGCATCCACCAGCATGGCCACCACCGTCGCCAGGAACCGGCCGGCGATGCGCGGCGCCGGCACCCCCCGTTCGGCGTCGGCCAGCACGGCCTCCAGGAGGGGGCCGGGCAGGATCTCCCCGCCCTCCCGCCGGAAGGGGTAGGCGCGGTCGGGCTCCCCTTCGGCCACGGCCCCCAGCTCGATGGCGGCCTGCCCTTCGTACGTCGCCTCCAGGCAGATGCCGAGGATCGCCGCCACCCCGTCGAAGAGGTGGCCCGCCGTGCCGGCCGGCGGGCAGTTCAGGCCCGCAGCCAGCAGGCGGCGCACATTGGCGATCTCCCCCGCCCGGTCGGGGTGCAGCGCGGCCAGCCGCTCCAGGGCCTCCTCGCCCAGGTGGG
>QGVE01000148.1 GCA_003242675.1 Bacillota bacterium
CGCTGGGGCGGCGTGTGGGACGGCAAGGACATGTATTTCTCGATCAACGGGAACGAGGGCCGCGGGCGGATGGGCGGTGCGGTCGTCGGCTGGGACATCGATCTCGCAATGGACGGCGACCAGATCACCGGCCGGATCGGCGGCGCAGTGGCCGGCGCCGACCTGTGCCTGACCGCCCGGGACGGGTGGCTCACGGGCCGGATCGGCGGCGCGGTCTTCGGCAAGGACTGCAACCTGTGGGTCGACGGCGTGCCCTACCTGGTCGCGGCCGCGCTGGCGGCCATGGTCTACTACCAGATGGAGCTGGACGCCAACCGCTCGTCGGTGTCGGCGGGATCGTAGGGTCGGAGCGAGCAGCCAGCCATGGAGCGCGAGGCTGGCCATCCGTCCGGGTGCCCGGTCTGGCGCCGAGACGAACAGGGGTGTTTTCAAAGGCGGCCGTGCACGGGCACCGGCCGCCCTTTCGCGTTTTCTCCCGGGTCTGCTGTTGACCAGCCGGGGCCAAACGCCTATACTCAGAAGTGAGCACAAACGAGCACAATCACGCAATCACACACGACTGGATGTGAGCGAATGTTCCCCGAGGAGCGAAAGCGGCGCATCATCGAGCGCGTGCGCAGCGGCGCCTCTGTGACGGTGCAGGACCTCGCCCGGACCTTCGGCGTGTCCGAGTCGACGATCCGCCGCGACCTGCGGGAGTTGGAGCGGGAGGGGCTGCTGGAGCGGACCCATGGCGGCGCCGTGCCGGCCGACCCTACGCTCGCGGAGCCCAGCTATGCCGAGAAGTCAGACCAGAACCGGGCCGAGAAGATGGCGATCGCCCGGGTGGCGGCCGGCATGGTGCACGACGGGGCGTCGATCATCCTGGATGCCGGCACGACCACCCTGGAGATCGCCCGGCTGCTGAAGGACCGCCGCAACCTGACCGTGGTGACCAACGCCTACCCCATCGCGGCGGAGCTGGCGGACGCCCCCGGCGTCGAAGTGATCGTCACCGGCGGGACGGTCCGGGGACGGACGCTGGCGCTGGTGGGGCCCCTGGCGGAGCAGGCGCTTCAGCAGGTGAACGTCGACATCGCTTTCCTGGGCACCAACGGCATCGACATCGAGCGGGGACTGACCACGCCGACCACGGCAGAGGCTTCGGTCAAGCGGCGGATGATCGCGGCCGCCCGCAAGGTGGTGGTGGTCGCGGACAGCTCCAAGGCGTGGCGCGTCGCGTTTGCCGCGGTCGCGCCGATCAGCAGCATACACATGCTCATCAGCGACCGGGGCCTGGACCCGCGGCTGGCGCAGGAGCTTCTGGGCCGGGGAGTTCAGGTTCTCACAGCCGAGTAAAGGGGATGCAGACGATCTTGAAGTGCATCACAACCGTCGCTCTCAACCCGGCGATCGACCGCACCCTGGTCGTGCCCGGCTTCACCGCCGGCGCGACCAACCGGGTGGCCTCCTCCCGGATCGATCCCGGCGGCAAGGGGATCAACGTTGCCCGGGCGGCGCACGCCCTGGGCGCCCGGGTCCAGGTGCTGGGGTTCCTGGGCGAGGCCAACGCGGACCTGATCCTGCGGAGCCTCACCCACGCAGGCGTGACCCACCAGTTCCTCATGGTTCCCGGAGAGACCCGGGTCAACCTGAAGATTATCGAGCCGCAGAGCGGGCAGCTGACGGAGCTCAACGAGAGCGGGTTCACCGTGTCCCCGGAGCGGGTGGAGGCGCTGGTCCGGCTCGTGGAGCAGCGGTTGCCGGAAACGGCAGTCCTGGTTCTGGCCGGCAGCCTGCCCGCCGGTGTGCCCGTCACGCTTTACCGGGACCTGGTCGCTCTGGCGCGCCAGGCCGGCGTCCCGACGATCCTGGATGCCGACGGCGAGCCCATGCGGGCTGCTCTGGCGGCCCGACCGACGCTGATCAAGCCCAACCGCGACGAGACCGAGCGGCTGCTCGGCCGCCGGCTGGACGGCCGGTTGGCCGTGCTGCTCGCTGCCCGGGAGCTCCTGCAGGCGGGGCCGGAGGTCGTGGTGGTGTCCAACGGCGCCGAGGGGGCGGCACTGGCGACCGCCCGGGAGGCCTGGTGGGCGACGCCGCCCGACATCCGCCCCCGCAGCACCGTGGGGGCCGGTGACTCGATGGTGGCCGCCTTCGCCGTGGCACTCAGCCAGGGGCTTTCGCTGCCCGAAGCCCTGCGGCTGGCCACCGCCGCCGGCACCGCCACGGCCGGGCTCGACGGCACACAGGTCTGCACCCACGATGCGGTGCAAGCGGTTCTGCCCCGGGTGCACATCGCGGAGATTCACGATCATGCGGAAGGAGGTGACGCCCGATGAGCATCCGGGAGCTGCTCACGCCGGAGACGATCACGCTCGATCTGAAGGCCCGGAGTCCCGAGGAGGCGATGACGGAGCTCGGGACCCTGCTGGTGGCGACCGGCGCGGTGGCGGATCTGGAGACCTACCTCGAGGCCGTGAAGGCGCGCGAGGCGCAGGGCACCACGGCCGTTGGGTTCGGCGTGGCGATCCCCCACGGCAAGAGCCAGGCTGTCCGCCGCGCGGCCGTCGCCTTCGGCCGCAGCCGGAGCACCCTGCAGTGGGAGAGCCTGGACGGCGAGCCCGTGCAGATGGTGTTCCTGATCGCCGCACCGGACGGCGCTCACGACCTGCACCTGAAGGCCCTGTCGCAGCTGGCCCGGCTGCTCATGCATGAGGACGTCCGTGAGAAGCTGCGCAGCGCGGCGAGTCCCGCAGACGTCCTCGCCGCCCTGGAGTGACCCGCAGGCCCTCGGTTTCGCATACCCTTCCATGGGAGGTGCCTCACATGGCGAAGAAGCTGGTCGCAGTTACCTCTTGCCCCACCGGGATCGCCCACACCTACATGGCCGCCGAAGCCCTGCAGAAGGCCGCTGCCGAGCGGCAGGTCAGCATCAAGGTCGAGACCCGGGGTTCCGTCGGGGCCGAGAACGTGCTGACGGAGGCGGACATCCGCGAGGCTGACGCCGTCATCATCGCGGCGGACACTGCCGTGGACACGACGCGCTTTGCCGGCAAGCCGCTGGTGCAGGTCGGCGTGAGCGAGGCCATCAAGGATGCGGCGGGCCTGATCGACCGGGCCCTGAAGGCGAAGGTCCCGGACCTGGTGGCCCAGGTGGAGGAGATCAAGCAGGAGCGGAAGGCCCAGGCCACAGGCTGGTACAAGCACCTGATGACCGGCGTCTCGTACATGATCCCGTTCACCGTGGCCGGCGGCATCCTGATCGCCCTCTCGTTCATGTTCGGGATCGAGGCCGCCGCGACCGAGGGCACGTTCGCCTACGTGCTCAATATGATCGGCGGACAGGCGGGATTCGGGTTCATGATCCCGATCCTGGCGGGCTTCATCGCCTACTCGATCGCCGACCGCCCCGGCATCGCCCCCGGCATGGCGGCAGGCTTCCTGGCCAACTCGGTCGGGGCTGGCTTCCTCGGGGCGATCGTGGGCGGCTTCCTGGCCGGCTACCTGGTGTACTACCTGAACAAGTGGATCCGGCTGCCCCGCACGTTGGAAGGCATGAAGCCGGTGCTGATCCTGCCGCTCCTGGGTGTTGGCATCACGGGTCTCATCATGGTCTACGTGCTGAACGAGCCCATGGCGGCGATCATGTCGGGGCTGCAGAACTGGCTGACCGGCCTGAGGGGCGGCTCGGCAGTGGTGCTGGGCTTCATCCTCGGCGCCATGATGGCCTTCGACATGGGCGGTCCGGTCAACAAGGCCGCTTACACCTTCAGCACCGGCCTCCTGGCCTCCCAGATCTATGAGCCGATGGCCGCCGTCATGGCCGCCGGCATGACCCCGCCGCTCGGCCTGTTCCTGGCCACGCTCCTGGCGCCGAAGAAGTACACGGCCGAGGAGCGGGAGGCCGGCAAGGCCGCCGCGGTGCTGGGCATCAGCTTCATCACCGAGGGCGCGATCCCGTTCGCCGCGGCGGACCCGTTCCGGGTGATCCCGTCCATCATGGCCGGTTCGGCGGTCACCGGCGCCCTCTCGATGCTGTTCGGCTGCCAGCTCAAGGTGCCCCACGGCGGCATCTGGGTACTGCCGATGGGCAACGTGGTGACGAACCTGGGGATGTACGCGGTGGCCATCCTCGTAGGCACTGTCGTCACGGCCCTGCTGGTGAACCTGCTGAAGCCGAATAAGGAGTAGGGACTTGCCTGAGAGCGTGAGGAGGCCCCCGCCCGGAGGACCGGGCGGGGGCCCTTTCTTAGGTCTTCATGTTCCAACCGGCCCGATACGTATGGGCGGCTGCCGGGGGCCGGCAGCCGCCTACCATGCTTTGGAGGGTTGCGCCTGGGGACGACCCTCAGTAAATGTACCCTCCCGCGCCCACGGCGATGGTTTCGCCCGACTGGTCCACGCAGATGCCGCCGGCGTAGCGATCCGTGTGGCAGACGAGCCGTTCCTGGACGTAGCCGGTGAAGGTGTGGAAGCGGACCGTCGCCTCGCCGGGACCGGTGATCTCCACCGTGGGCAGCAGCTGCTCGGGCGGCTCCCCGGACCAGGTCAGCCGGGCGAACAGTTCGGGGTCCAGTTCGGTCACGATCTCGTGGGTCGACCAGTGGGCCCCGTGCCACATGGCTCCCAGTTCCCGCAGCTCCCGGATGAGCAGGGAGCACTGGAGGTAGGAGAGGGGGGAGCCCTCTGGCCCGAGGAACGTCTCGATGTCATCCCACACCCATTCGGGCAGCCCGGCGGCCCTCAGGGTCGGGATGATGCCCTGCCGCCAGGCCAGCTCCAGCTCCGCCGGGGGTGGGGGGAGACGCCGGTCCGCCGGGACGGCGAAGACGAAGCCGTTGCCGTTGGGGCCTGCCAGGTACTGGTAAGACTCCAGGCGGTACCCGTCCCTGAGCCGGACCAGGGGGAAGAAGCGGAGCAAATCCGTAAGGTCATAGGGAGCGTTGAACCAGCCGTACAGATCCATGTCAGCCAGCCGGCTCTCGAGCCCGCTGGCATACTTTCGGGCGGCTTTCCACGGCTTCATGAAGGACTCCGGTGCGATGATGGTGACGCGGGCCTCATCCATCCGGGTCGCCTCCTCGGGTGGATTGCCTGACCCTTTCTATGCCCGTTCTGCGTCTTCCTATCGCTGTCAGGAGGTCATGACCGCTGGCCAGACCCCAGCATGAGAAGCAAAGCTCCCACCCCGTCCGCGGGGTGGGAGCTTCACGGATTGAGACAAATAAGTCGGATGTACGTCTTCTGTAAAGAGGAGGTGCCATACATGAACGTTTCCCAAAGCCCAGATGTCTCGGTACCCCGGCCTTTGGCGCTGCGCCAGGATCCGGCGGACGTCACCCACCAGGCTGGGATTACGGTTGGCGTGCTTTGGCTTCTCGCGGCGATCACGCTGGTCCGATATGGTAGCACCTGGGCGAGCAGTAGCAAGACAAAGGTCGTGTCCCGTCAACTGGTGTAAATTGGGTTCCCGCGAGTAGCTGCCCTAGTCAGCACTCCTAGCTCAAGTTTCGCGTGAATAACCCGGACTTCGTGCAATGGAAACCCATTGAAAAAGCATCAGTCAGAACCAATGATACATGGTGGGAGTGTGGTCGCTCCCAATCCACCATGTGGAGGTTCGA
>QGVE01000149.1 GCA_003242675.1 Bacillota bacterium
GAAAGCAGGTGCTCCCGCATCACGAGGCGAGGTAGAGGGAGGCGTCGGCCGGGGCGAACATGTCGCGGGCGACCTCCTGCAAGGCCTCCAGGCCGTGCACCTCGTTCTTGTAGAGCGGGATGTAGGACCGCACCAGCGGCCCGAGGTCCTCCTGGATGATGCGGATGTAGCCCTCCTGCTCGTGGAACTTGTTCTGCAGGTACTCGTCGCCGGCGGCCTTGCGGGCCTCGTCGGCCCGGATGCAGGCGTTCACGATCACGCCGCCCACCGGGATGTCGTAGGCCTGCACCTGCTGGATGAACCGGCGGACCACCGAGATCGGCAGCGTGAGCGGCAGGGTGACGAAGAAGAAGGCGGTGATCTCGGGGTCGACCAGCAGCTTCTTCACCTTCGTGAACCGCTCGTTCATGTCCAGCAGGTCGGCGAGCATCGGGTCCTTCCGGACCTCTTCTTCGACCTTCTCCTTCCGGAAGGAGAGCTGCACCCGGAGCGACAGGGCCTCCTTGCGGCTCTGAATCATCCGGTTCAGCCAGAGGCCGTAGATCTTCGACAGACCGATCAGCCGGATGGCATTGGCCACCGCCGCCGTGTCGAAGACGATGCGGTCGAAGTCCTTGGCCTCGTTCAGCATGATGTCGATCATCTTGTCGAACATCGCCGACTCCTCGAAGGCGGGGTTGGTCACGGCGATGTCGACGAAGGGCCCGGCGTCCACCGGGATGTCGGCGTACTTCAGGAACTCCCGGACACGCTTGGCGATGTTCTCCCGGTACCGGGCGACCACGTCGGAGGCGTCGACCTCCACCGCCCAGAGGTTGGGCACGCCCTCCACCTGGCGGAACTGGCCGCCGGAGAGGTTCTGGCCGAAGACGGAGGTGAGCGAGTGGACCGGGTTCAGCGAGGCCACCAGCGTCTTCTTGCCCTCCAGGGCGAACTGGTAGGCCAGCACCGCCGCCGTCACGGTCTTGCCGACGCCGCCCTTGCCGCCGGTGAAGATGTACCGGAGGTTGGGCCGGCTGTCCAGAAACTCCCGCAGCGTCTGCGCCACTTTACGCCACACCTCCCCGCACGGCCGGCAGCTCCACCTGGCAGTTGATCAGGTACTCCGACGCGGTCTTGATCATCTCGATTCCCTTCGGCTCCCGGGTGAACATGGGGACGATCGCCTGCACCTTGTCGCCGAACTTCTGGGCGATGGTGCGCAGGTGCTCCTGCTGCATCGCCACGCGGTTGCGCAGGTACTCGGAGGTGTCAGGCCGCTCCAGCAGTTCCGCGGGGTAGACCTGGTTGACCACCAGGCCGGACATCTGGATCCCCAGGTTCTCGAACATCTTCAGGGCCCGCTCGGTGTCGAGGATCGCCATCTGCTCGGGGATCAGCACCATGAAGAAGGCGGTCCGGCGCTTGGCCGTGAGCAGGTCGGTGAAGGACTTGATCTTGTTGCGGATGTCGATCAGCTCCTTCATGACCTCGTCCTCGCGCGCGGCCTCTCCCTTCAGCGTGGCGGCTACCGCGTCGTATTCGGCCACCTTCGCCCGGGCGTCGGTGATCTTCTCGACCCACTTGGAGAGGATGTCGGCCATCGCGACCATCCGCACGCCGTGGCCGAACGGCGGCATGTCGAAGATGTAGATGTCATACTCCTTCTTGGCCACCAGCTCGGCCATCGCGTCGTAGGTGGCGCTCTCGTACATGGCGGGCTCGGCCGACGTGGAGTCGATGTACTCCTCGATCTCCTTCGGCACCGCGTCCAGCCCGTACATGTCCATGATCTTCTGCTTGACCTGCTGCTGGTACTCCGCCACCCGGCGGTCGGCGTCGATCTCGACCACGAACAGGTTGGGGAGGATTTCCACCTCGCCCTGGCCGTAGATGTTCCGCTCGAAGATGTCGGAGAGCGACGCCTGCGGATCGGTGGAGAACAGCAGGGTCCGCTTCTTTTTCACCTGGGACATGTAGTACGCCAGCCCGGAGGACGAGGTCGTCTTGCCCAGTCCGCCCTTGCCGGCGAAGATGACGATCTCCGCCTCCGGGTTCTGCTCAAAGTACGCACCCAAGCCCTTCGGCACGTGTCTTGCCTCCTCGCTTTCCGTCACGCCCCCGCGGGGCGGCGACGGCTAGTAGATGGCATCGGTGAAATCGCGCTCCCGGAAGACCCGCTGCTTCCAGGACTCGATGTTCGGCACGGCGTACGGCAGGATCCGCAGGGAGTAGTAGGGCGGCAGCACGGGGATGCCCAGCATGTCGCCCAGGGTGATGAACATGAACAGGTGCTCCATGTGCATGCGGGTGCGCAGGGCCGCGGTCACGTTGCCGTGGCTGGCCATGCCGTAGAGGACGCCCTTCAGGGCGGTGAAGAAGCCGCCCTTCTTCTGCCCGTTCTTTTCCGTCACGCCTGTCTCACCTCCGGTCATCGTGGCTGCCCGGGCGGCCGTGAGGGCGCCCGGGCAGCCCCACGATTGGCTAGTCGCCGCTGGTGGCGACGCGCGGCCGCGCGCTGTGCATGCGCCGGGCAGCCGCGTACGCCGAGTAGGTCTTGTAGGCCATCACCAGGCCCAGGGCGAAGAGCGCCACGCCCACCAGGACGAAGATGCCGTCCATCGCCCGGCTGAAGCCCGGGTACTGGTTGAACGGATACTGCACCAGGGTGGGGGTGAGGCCCAGGAAGGCGGGCAGGTACACCTTCACCACCTGCCAGCCGATGGCGGTGATGGTGGTGACGATCATGAAGGTGGCCGGGAGGAGCGTGTAGATGGTCGGCGCCTGCGTGCGGGCCAGGTGGATGGTGATGAGCATCAGGGCCAGGCCCGCGAGCAGCTGGTTGGAGCCGCCGAAGTAGAGCCAGAGGTTGTTCCAGGAACCGGTGGCCGCGAACGCCAGCGGGATCAGCAGGCCGATGAAGGTGGAGACGTGCTTCTGGCCCAGGACCGCCAGCGGCCCCTGGAAGACCTCGGTGGACACCAGCCGCCAGAAGCGGGTGACCAGGGCCTGAACGGTCAGGGCGTAGAGGATGAGCACCACGCCGAAGTACGCCCGCAGGAAGCCGGCGGCCGCCTGACCGCCAAGGAACGGCGAGGTGAACTTGATGGCGCCGGCCACCCAGGCGCCGACGGACCCGGTGAGCTGCTCACGCGGGATGACCATATACGCTGCCAGCGAAGCCAGGGCCAAGAGACCTTCCGACAGCATGGCCCCGGCGCCGACCGGGTGGGCGTCGGTCTCGACGTCGAGCTGCTTCGCGGTGGAGGAGCTGGAGACCAGGCTGTGCCAGCCCGAGATGGAGCCGCAGGCGATGGCGACGAACATCAGCGGCCACATGGGGCTGTTGCCGCCGGGGTTGAAGGCCACCCAGGCCGGCTGCTCCAGCCGTACCCCGGTGAAGCCGGAGACCAGGGCGCCGATCAGGATGAGGAGCACCGCCAGGAAGGTCGGGAAGAAGGATACGTAGTTGACGGGCTGGATGAAGGTGGGCAGCGGCAGGACCGACGCCAGGTAGAGGATGACGCACGCCACGATGCCCCAGATCAGCAGCGACCACGGGCCGGCGATGCCGCCCGCCTCGATGCCCTGGGCGGGGTTCGGCGGCCAGGCGCCCTGCGGCGTCTGCAGGAACGGGAAGGTCGCGGCGGCCCAGATCACCAGGGCCATCAGCGCGATGGCCAGGAGGGTGGTGGCAAGCACGTTCACGCGGAGCTTGTAGAGCATCTGCCCGGCCAGCACGCCGACCAGCAGGATGCCGACCGTGGCCGCGAAGGTGGACGGGAAGATGTGCCAGAACAGGGCGATGAAATAGATGAAGGTCGCGGAGATGATCAACAGATAGAACAGGATGAAGCCGAGGAGGGTATTCCGGCCGGCGTTCCCCGTAAACTCGTAGGTAATGGGCCCGAAGGAGCGCCCCTGGTTGCGGACGGAGAGCATGATGGAGCCGTAGTCCTGGAGCCAGCCGATGAAGAAGTTGCCCAGGATGATCCACGCCAGGGCCGGGGCCCAGCCGTAGTTGATGGCGATGTACGGGCCGAGGACGGGGCCCAGCGCGGCGACGCTCTTGAACTGGTAGCCCCACAGCACGTACTTGGTGACCGGGAAGTACTCCACCCCGTCGGTGTACATGTGGGCCGGCGTCGTCCGCTTCGGATCCGGCTTCCATACGTTCCGGTCGAACCACTTGCCGTACCCGAAGTACGCGATGCCGTAGGCGACGAGCGCAAGCAGCACGAACAGGGCCGGCGAGTCCATCCTTCCTTCAACCTCCTCTCTGGGTATTGGGCGCCAGTCGCGTCTTGGTCAGCGGTTCTCCCTCGCTGCTCTTCCGCACCCCCTTTCCCCACCTGTGCCCCGCAGCGGCGGGGCTGTTCCGCAAAAGTCCAGTAGTGTCCAATGTATTGTCCGAACTCGCGCTAATTCCTGCTGAATTGGAACTATTTCAATGAGACGGAGGAGTCCGGCAGGGATCCGGGGCACCGGCTCCGAACTGAAGGGATGGAGGTGATCCCGGTGGGGGGAGATCATGGCGGCCGCGGGCACCGACACGGGCACGAACCCTGGATCCGGCACGACCCGCTGCACGCCCGCCCGCGCACGTGGCGGGAGAAGGTCCGGCAGTTCTTCTGGGGCCTGTTCTTCTTCGAGTGGTATCACGAGCTTCAGCACGAGCGGGCGAAGTACAGCGACGTGCTGAACCTGGTCCTCTTCGGCGAGCTGCTGGGCATTCCGCTCATGAACTCCAGCCTGGGGATACGGCTCCTGCCCTACGTGCTGCCGGAGCTGGAGAGCTGGAAGCACCGACAGCTGGAGGAGCGGGAGGTCATCGAGGAGGTGCCGCACGTTCACTGACGGACAAGCGGGAGGCCATCCAGGAGGTTCCGTGCGTTCACTGATGGCGGAGCGGAGGCGGTGCGATGGAGGTTGAACAGATCGTCGTCTTGGCTGTGGCCGGGGTCTTCTTCGTCTGGTACTTCGCCGGCCTCTGGCTCAACCGGCGCCGGAGCGCCCAGCTCCTGCGCGCGATCCGGCAGGCCATCGGCTCCGTGGGGAGCGGGGCCATCGTCCGGTGGCACGGCCGTTCGGCCTTCGAGGTCGCGGTGGCGGAGCCCGCGGCGCCCCTGGCGGGGTTCCGGCTCCTGTGCCTGCTGGAGCCGCGCGACTTCCCCCTGGCCCTGGCGTGGAACCGGCTGCGGGGGCGGCGTGACCAGGTGCTCATCCACGCCCAGTTCACCCGCCCGCCCCGGACCGGCCGGCAGCTCGATCCCGCCGAGTGCGGCATCCGCGGCCTGACCGCGGCGGCCCTGAGCGCATCGCCGCCGCACGTCACCCTCACCCTGCAGGTCGGCGTCGGCGGCGAGGAAGCGATCCCCCAGTCCTTCGCCCTGGTGCGGCGGATGGCCGAGCAGCGTTAGCCCAGGCGCTGCCGTACGCGCCGGGGGCACAAAAAAAGCGCTCTCCGTCAATTGTTGTGGAGGCAGTGAACGCGGCCACGTCACCATCTTGGAAACTGGAAACTAGGCAGCCAGCAGGATCTTCCGGCGGAAGTTCTCGAAGGAGCGGAATCCGTAGGCCTGCCGCTTGATCACCTTGATCTTGTTGTTCAAGCCTTCGGT
>QGVE01000022.1 GCA_003242675.1 Bacillota bacterium
TCCCGGAGCGGCTGGCCGCGGTCGGCGACCTGTTCGCGCCGCTGCTCCGGTCCCCGCAGGACCTGCGGGGGGCGGCCGGCCGGCTGAGGCGGTTTCTCGGCGGCGCATGACCCGGTCCGCTCGCCCCCGGCGCCTGCGGCGGTACGGCCGGCGGTTTCGACAGACAAAAGGGACCGGCTGCCCCTGCAGAGGCAGCCGGTTTTTCCATGATGCCAGACCGGGTCGGCCTGCGCGCCGGGCCGCAGATTCACGAAGGAGAACGCCCCTTCGGCCTTGCCAGGTACTCGCGCATGCCGTGCATGAAGTAGTCCACCAGCCCCCTCGCCAGCGAGGGCAGGAGCTTCTGCGCACCCCGGAGTTCGATGTCGGCCTCGTACGCGACGACGGTCCCCTCGCCGTCCGGCAGGAAGCGCAGGTCGGCGTGCGCCTCGCCGGAGCTGTTCTGGGCTTCGGCGGCGATGTGGAGGTGAAAGCGCTCGTTGGGGACGCGGTCGGTGATCGCGATCACGCCGTGGTACACCACGGCAAGGCCGCCGAACCCGATCTTCAGGGTCGCCTTCCACCGGTCGGGTTCGACTTCCTCCAGCGAATGGAGGCCGACGGTGGCGCTGAGCAGTGCCTCCTTGTCGCTGAACAGCTTGTACACGACCTCGGGCGGTGCGGCGAAGCGGAACTGGCCGGCCACGCGCATCGCTCACGACCTCCTTCCGCGTCACCGAGGGCGGGCGCCGTGCCCGCCGCGGCGCGGCCTCTGCTGCGGGGTCGCCGGCGGGAAGTCGGACTGGAGTCTGACTGAAGGCGCCTGCTGTCCCGATTCGCCCCGGGCGCTCCACCTTCCTTCCCCGGGGCCTGGCCGGACACCCTGGGCGGCCGCCGGCCCGGGTGCCGGCCTCGGACCCGGCGTTCGACCCTCCGGGCTCCTGCCCCGGTTTAGCCTACGGCGTGCCTCACCCGGAGGCTCCTGAGCACCTTGAGCCTGCTGTCCAGCATGGCGGAGAGATGGGCCAGGCACTTGTGACGGTCCCAGCCCAGCCGCACCAGAACCGAGGCGGGGAGGCTGAGCCACCCGGCGCCGAGATGCGCAAGTAGGGCACCGACCCCGATCGCCGCGCCGGTCTTGGCCGCACGCTCCAGACCATCCCGCAGCGCCGCCGCGGCGCTCTTCCGGCCCAGTATGACGCATCGCCCTTCACTGAGGGTGATGATCACGAAGGGAAGCGCCGACAGAATGGAGTCCAGCACAGACCCCGCGGGGGACTCGGCAAGCGCCTCGAGCCACTCGGACACGGTCTCGTCCAATTCTGCGTCCGAGAATCCACTGGCCAGGACGTCCTGCAGGTCCCCTGCCGCGCCGGCCACCTCGTCGGTGGTGAGAACCTGGATGTCCGAGTAGCGTTCCAGGGCCGATTTCACGTAGCTGAGGGAGTGCGTTGCCTTGAGCTGAAGGGCGTCGGCGACGGAACCGTCAGGGTTGAGGATCTGCAGGTCCCAACCCGGCTGGGCGGGCGATTCCGCCAGTACTGCGGTCTGGCCGGGTGCAAGTCGGATGTCGCCCACCCACTCGCCGGCGTTGAGCTTGTCTCTCACCAGCACTTCGAAGTACTTGCCCTTCAGGGCGGGCAGATACCTGGCCAGGGCTTCCTGGTCCAGGCCCCGGAGCGATTCGGGGTTGACGTTGGGAAAGGCCAGGCGGAAGGCCTCCGCCAGCCGAGGGTCAGCCGCGGCGGCAAAAGCCGGATCCGACAGGAACAGGCTGTGCACGGCGGCAGCGGCAGCCGCTGCCTCGAGCAGGGTGCCCTCCCGCTCCCGGACACAGCGGTGGTAGAGCTCCGCCACGCGCTGCCTGATGGGCCTCCCGTCCTGGCGCCGGGCTCTGTAGCGCCTCGCCAGTTCCCTCAGCCGTTCGTCCATGTCATCACCCCGAGCAGCACGGAGAGCAGCAAGGATATCGCACACAAGAAGGCGAGCAGGCGGGTGCGCCGGCGCTGGGCTTCGAGCTCGCGCCAGAGGAGGGCCGAGGGCAGGCGGTCCGGCCCTGCGTCCTCGTCGGAGGTGGTTCTTGTCTGACCTGTTTTCAGCCCGGTTACAGCTGCCCGCAGCGAGACCAACTCGGCCTCCGCTTTCTCCACCCGCTGTGCCAGTGCGTTCACCCGGCTGGTCGCGAACATCGCCTGCTCCTTGGCGAACGTAGCGTCGGAAAGGTCTTGCGCGAGCGCCTTCACGCGCGCAAGGGCCTCCTGCATTTCGGTGCGCAGCGCGGCGTGCTGCCTGTCCAGCCGGTCCGCCCGCTGGGCCAGACCCTCAGCCATTTGCTGCACGCGCGTCAGGGCTCGCTGCACACCCGCTACGCTGGCCTGCAAGTGCTCGAAGTCCCGGTGGAGCCCGAGCAGGACCTCACCGTAGACCTCGCTGTACTCCGCGACCTGCTGCTCAATGGCCTTTCCGGTAATCTGGTCCAGTATGCGCATCCGTCGTGCCCCCATGGTGGCTACGTTTCGCGGAAATCGTTGCTACGTTAATTATTGAGTTTCGCCCTGATTCTTCCAACATCCTTCCAGGAGGCAAGCGGTCCTTCACGCCCCGGTGACCGGGTGGCCAACTACTCCCAAATGACAGCGAAACACCATTACCGGTACAATCTAACACGACACACTTTCGGGTTGGATCGAACCGGGGGTGAGGCCGTGCGCAGGCTGCGTAGACCGCTGTGGATGGGGCTGCTACCGGTCGCGCTGTGGGTGGTCGGCGCCGCGGCGCCCGGCGCGCCCGGGCTGCCCGCCCCCGCGGGGCAGCAGACGGGAGAGGCCCGGGTGCTCTCGGACCGGGCGGGCGACGGCCGGGTGATGCGGGCGGCGATCGAACCGGTGGCTGACGCCCCCCCGGCCGATGGAGCCTCGGTCGGGAAGCCTTCGGCCGACGAACCCGCGGCCGGGGGGCCGACTGTCGGGGACCCGGCGGCGGGGGACCCGACAACCGAAGAGCCTGCGGTCGGGGGGCCGAGGGCCGAACCGCCAACGGCCGGGGAACCGACGTCCGAATTGCCCCCGGCCGGGGAGGCGTGTTTCGCGGAGCCCTCAGCCGGGCAGCCGGCCACCGACGCGTCGTCGGCGGAAGGCCCCCTCGTGGTCGCTTACTACGCCGAGGACTGGTTGGGCGACGTGCGGGCCCTGAACGCCCTGCGCGCCGCCGGCGCGCGCGTGGACCGGGTCGTGAACTTCGCCCTGGAGCTGCACGCGGACGGCTCCATCACGACCCGGTCCTACCCGGACCTTGCCGCCACAGCGGCGGAGATGGGGATACCCGTGTACGGCCTCGTGCACAACATGGAAAACGGCTGGTTCAGCGCCGAGATCGCCCGGGCCGTCCTGGCCGATCCGGAGCGGCGGAGCCGGGCGGTCGCGGACATGCTGGCCATCGCGCAGGACCACGGCCTCGCCGGCATCGACATCGACCTCGAGAACGTGCCGGGCGATCTTCGCCCCGCGTACACCGCCCTCGTGGCGGAGGCGGCCGCCCGGCTGAAGCCGCACGGCATACGGCTTACCGTGTCCGTGCCCGCCAAGACCGGGGAGGACACGACCTCCAACTGGGGCGGCGCGTTCGACTACGCCGTGCTGGGGGAGCTGGCCGATCAGGTCGCGATCATGGCCTACGACGAGCACACCTGGGGACTGCCCCACGGCCCGGTGGCTTCGCTGCCGTGGGTGGAGCGGGTCGTCGCCTACGCCGTCACGCAGATTCCCCGGGAGAAGATTCTGCTCGGCATCCCTGCCTACGGCTATGACTGGATCGCCGGGACCCGTCAGGTGGTGGAGGGCCTGTCGACGGGCGGCGCGTACACCCTGGCCGCGCAGCACGGGGCCGAGGTGCTGTGGGACGACGCGGCGCAGGTCCCCTACTTCCGCTACGTCGCGGACGGCGCGGAGCATGTCGTCTACTTCGAGAACGGCCGGTCCGCGGCGGCGAAGCTCCGGCTCGCGGGCGAATACGGGCTGGGCGGGATCGCCATCTGGCGGCTGGGGCTGGGCGAGGCGTCGCTCTGGGACGCCATCGATGAGGGCCTCTAGTCTTCCTCCGGCCGGTCTCGCTTCGGCCGGGTTCCGGTCCCCGTCGCGCCCGGGGGCAGCGGGTCGGGCGAGAGCATCTCGCTCAGGGTGACCAGCCTGTAGCCCCTGCTCTGCAGCAGGTCGATGGCCTGCTCCAGAACCTGCACCGTGTTGGGCTTGGGATGCAGCAGGATCAGGTCCCCGGCCTTGGCCTTCTGGAAGGTCTCGAGGATGCGTTCCGGCGTCGCGTACTGCTCGTTCCAGTCGACCGTGTCCAGGCTGTAGAGCACCGTCCGCAAGTTGAGGTCGGCCGCCGTCTGCAGGATCGCCTGGTCGACCTCGGCCCGGTGCGGTGCATAGTACCGCACCGGCTGGCCGGTCAGGCCCTCGATGATCCGGACGGACTGGGCGATGTCCTCCTTCAGCCGCCCCGCGCGCGCCAGGGCCTTGGGGCCGTGGGTCAGGTTGTGGCCGTGGGTGGCGACCTCGTGCCCGTCGGCGGCGATGAGGCGGGTCATGTTCGGGTTCTGCTCCGCCCAGCGGCCGGAGAGGAAGAAGGTCGCCTTTGCGTCCTTGCGCTTCAGGATGGGCAGCATGCGCGCCAGCTCCTCGGTTCCCCAGTCCACGTTGATCAGGAGGGCCACGGCCTGCTTCTCGCTGTTGCCCTGCCGGATCGCGCTGAGGGGCAGGTCGGCAAGGCGCGTCTCGGCCGGCTGCACCCGGATCACCGGTTCCACCGCGGTGCCCGGCGGTGCCGTGGCCAGCCGCAGCCAGGTGCGCTCCACGTCCAGCTCGTACCCGTTGAGCTCCGGCACGGTGTACGGGATGCCGTCGGCCGATTCAAAGCGGCGGGCCGACACGGGCAGCGTGCGGTAGCCGGTGGCCAGGTCGTCCAGCAGGGCTCTGGCCTCCCGCTCCGTCATCCCCGAGAAGTCGAAACCGAGGAGCGTGACACCCTCCGCGACGCGCGCCGCCCCGCTGTCCGCGGAGCGGAGGCCGCGCCACGGAAGGACCACGCCGGCCAGGATCAGGGCGAGCGCTCCGGCCACCCACCAACGGTTGATCCGCACGACGAAGAACTGCGCGCGGGAAGACGGGTGCATGGGAACCCCCCCTCATCTGCGTTCGCTTCACGGTATGTCCAGCGCGGCCGAGCTATGCGGAACCCGTGCACTTCGGGCGCCCGGGCGCAGGGAAACCGCTGCAGCGCGCCGAAAGTTGTCTCTTGCCCGAGCAGGGACGTCAGGAGGGGTTGGTTCGTGAAGTTGATCGTGGCGGTGGTGCGCGACGAGTACACCGGTCAGCTGACGGATGCGCTGACCCGGAAGGGGCTGGGGGCGACCAAGCTGTCCTCCACGGGCGGATTTCTCAAGGCCGGCAACACCACCTTCCTCATCGGCGTCCGGGACGATCAGCTGGAGGAGGCGCTCGGCGCCATCCGCGACGTCTGTCCCGGCTCGCAGGTGAGCCAGGGGAGCCCCAAGGCGGGCAAGGCGGCGCCCCAGTCCAGCGCGACGGTCTTCATCCTGGGCGTGGAGCGGATGTTGAAGGTGTAGCCGCCGAAGCCGCGGGTGCAGACAGCGGATTTGCGACGGAAACGGCGGGGCGTCCCCGGAGGGGGACGCCCCTTTGCGCGCCCTCGTCCGCGGACGAGGGCTGAATTTGTCCCCCCCGGCATAACCATACGCGGGCGGGGGGTGCAGCACGGTGTTGAACCTCGTCTGGCTCGGGCTTATCTTGGTCGGGGTGGCCGTGGCCGCCGCCACGGGCAAGGCCTCGGCGGTCACCGACGCCGCTTTCAGCGGCGGCAAGCTCGCCATCGAGACCGCCATCGGCCTGGCGGGGACGATGGCCCTGTGGATGGGGATCATGAAGATCGCGGAGCGCAGTGGGCTCATGGAGGGGTTGGCGGCGCTGCTCCGGCCGGTGGTGCGCTGGCTCTTCCCCTCGGTGCCGCGCGACCACCCGGCCGTGGGGGCCATGCTGATGAACATCTCGGCCAACATGCTTGGACTGGGCTCCGCTGCGACCCCCTTCGGCCTGAAGGCCATGCAGGAGTTGCAGGAGCTGAACCCGGACAAGGAGACCGCCTCCGAGGCGATGTGCACCTTCCTGGCGCTCAACACGGCCTCCGTGACGCTGGTGCCCGGCACGGTCATCGCCCTCCGGGCGACCTACGGCTCGGCGAACCCCGCGGAGATCGTGGCCGTGACCCTGGTCGCCTCAGCGGTGGCCGGCGCGTTCTCGATCTTCCTGGACTGGGCGGTGCGCACGGCCCTGCGGGCACGGGGGAGGTAGGCGGGATGGCGGTGATCGACGCGCTGTCGCTCTGGGCCGTGCCGGGGATGCTCGCGCTGATCCCGCTGTGGGGGGCCATCCGCCGCGTGCCGGTCTACGACGCCTTCGTCGAGGGGGCGGAAGAGGGGCTGGAGATCGCCGTCCGGATCATCCCCTTCCTGGTCGGCATGCTGACGGCCCTCTCCATCTTCCGCGCCTCGGGCGCGATGGAGCTGGTGGCCGAGGCCCTGAGCGGCGTGATGGGCGCGCTGGGGTTTCCCCCGGAGGTCCTGCCGCTCATGATCGTCCGGCCGCTTTCCGGGGCGGGCGCGCTCGCGGTGACCGCGGACCTGCTGCAGACCCACGGGCCGGATTCGTTCGTCGGCCGGCTCGCCTCCGTGATGCAGGGCTCGACGGACACGACGTTCTACGTGCTCACCGTCTACTTCGGCTCGGTGGGCGTGCGGAGGGTGCGCTACAGCGCCGCCGTGGGCCTGGCGGCGGACCTGGTCGGATTCCTCGCCGCGCTGTGGGTGTGCCAGTGGTTTTTTCAGTGAGCTTATGGTAAAACTAGAGCGGATCGAAACCATCGGAGGAGGCATACGCCGCTCATGAGTGTCGAACAACGGTTGCAGGAACTGGGCATCACGCTTCCCGAAGCGCCCAAGCCGGTCGCGGCCTACGTCCCCTTCGTGCGCAGCGGCGACCTGGTCTTCGTCAGCGGCCAGATCGCCGTGGAGGGCGGCCAGCTGAAGTACAAGGGCAAGGTGGGCAGGGACCTCACCCCCGAGGAAGGCTACCAGGCGGCCAGGCTCTGTGCGATCAACACGCTGGCCGTGCTGAAGGCGGCCGTCGGCTCCCTGGACAAGGTGGCGCAGATCGTGAAGGTGGTCGTCTTCGTCAACAGCGCCGACGGGTTCACGGGGCAGCCGGCGGTGGCGAACGGCGCCTCGGAGCTGTACCAGCAGGTCTTCGGCGAGGCCGGCCTCCACGCCCGCTCGGCCGTGGGCGTCTCGGAACTGCCCATGGACACGGCCGTGGAGGTCGAGGTCATCGCCCGCATCTCCGCATAGGCGAGGCAAGCCGGGGCAGGCTGCTTAGCAGCAGCCTGTTCTTTGCTCAGTGGGCGAGGAGCGGGGTGATGTCGACGATGTACCGCCCGGGAGCGACGCACTCCACGCGCACCCGGGGGTCGTCCAGCCCGAAGGCCGTGGGCGGGTGGCCCTCCGACAGGAGGCACGCGTCGGTCGAGGCGATCAGGTCGTCGAGCCGGAGGAACCGGTTGGTGCGGATGCTCCAGAGGACCGGGCTGCCCTCGGGCCCTTGCACTGGTACCAGGAGCGCCGGCCGGGCCCCGTTGCGCCCGATGCCTGCCGCCTCCAGGTCGACCTGGCAGACGTGCGCGCGCCCCGTCGCGGCCATCCTGGCGCCGGCGCCGACGGTGAGGCGCAGATGGTATTCGTCCCGACCGAGGGACCGGCGGACGCTGCCGGAGGCAGTGGCGATCCAGGTCTCAAAGAACGTTCCGAGGTTCAGCTGGATCGGGTGGCGCGCGCGAAGCTCCAACCCGAGTTTCACGGCAGGCTTCCCTCCCCGGAGGCGGCGGACCCGCGGCCGCCGTCGCCACGAAGTACCCCCATCGTATGACCCGCAGCAGAGCATGGTGAGGTGTATCCCATGGCAGATCAACGGCACAGACCGGGGCGTCAGGGCTTTCCCGCCGTGAGGCGGGGCGGCGGTGCCTTCCTTTCGGTGGATGAGCAGCTGCGCGGCCGGCTGGAGCGCGGGCTGCTCGGCCGGCGGTCCCGGCGCAAGGCGAAGCCCGCGCCGGCGGAGCCTGGGGCGGGCCTGGAGCGCCAGCTGACCGCAGCCGAGCAGGAGGTGGCCGAGCGGCTCCAGAAGGTGATGGCCCGGGCCGGCGTGGCGTCCCGGCGCCACTGCGAGGCCCTGATCCTGGCCGGACGGGTGACGGTGAACGGCCAGGTGGTCACCAAGCTGGGCACCAAGGTGGTGCCCGGCAAGGATGTGATCGAGGTGGACGGGCGCCCTCTCGGCCGGCCCGAGAACAAGGTGTACGTGATGCTGAACAAGCCGAAGGGCTACGTGTCGACGCTGTACGACCCCCAGGGGCGGCCGAAGGTGATCGATCTCCTGGGGGATGAGGTGGCCGAGCGGGTCTATCCGGTCGGCCGGCTCGACTATGACTCGGAGGGGCTCCTGCTGCTCACCAACGACGGCGACCTGGCCCACGGCCTCATGCATCCGTCCCGCATGGTCAAGAAGACGTACATCGTCAAGGTGCGGGGCGTGCCCAGCGCGGCCAAGCTGCGGGCCCTGCAGGAAGGCATCCAGCTGGAGGACGGGCCGACGGCCCCGGCCGACGTGAAGCTGCTGGAGGTGCGGCCGCCCAACAGCGCCACGCTGTCGATCCGCATCCACGAGGGGCGCAACCGGCAGGTGCGGCGCATGTTCGCCGCGCTGGGGCATGAGGTGATCCACCTCCGGCGCACGACCCTGGGGCCGCTGAAGCTGGGCGACCTGCCCGTGGGTCAGTGGCGCTACCTGACCGAACAGGAGGTGGCCGCCCTGTACCGGGCGGCCGGACTGCGCCTCGGCGGCAAGCCCCGCAAGCGCAAGGGGCGCCGGTAGCCACCCACCGGCGCATGAGAGGAAAAGTCAGGGCGCTCTCCGAATGTGGATATCGGGAGCGCCTTCCCGCGTCCACGCGACGGGAAGTGCGCTCCCGCGAAAATTCCGCCTGGCCGGCCACCGCGGCCGTGGGTGGGCCGGGACCGCCCCGCCCCGAACACGCCCGGGCTCAGGGGGCCAGAGGAGTGAGGTGACAGGAATGGCTGAAGTGAGTTTGCGGCACGTTACGAAGAAGTTCGGCGATCTGACGGTGGTCCGTGACTTCACCCTGGACATCGCCGACCGCGAGTTCATCGTCTTCGTCGGGCCGTCCGGGTGCGGCAAGTCCACCACCTTGCGCATGATCGCCGGGCTGGAGGAGATCACCGAAGGAGAGATCTACATCGGCGACCGCCTCGTGAACCACGTGGCGCCGAAGGACCGGGACATCGCGATGGTCTTCCAGAACTACGCGCTGTACCCGCACATGACCGTGTATGAAAACATGGCCTTCGGCCTGAAGCTCCGGAAGGTCCCCAAGGCCGAGATCGAGCAGCGCGTGAAGGAGGCCGCGGCGATCCTGGGCCTCTCCGATCTGCTGGACCGCAAGCCCAAGCAGCTTTCCGGCGGCCAGCGGCAGCGGGTTGCCCTCGGCCGCGCCATCGTGCGGAACCCGAAGGTCTTCCTGATGGACGAGCCGCTCTCCAACCTGGACGCCAAGCTCAGGGCATCCATGCGCACGGAGCTCGCGAAGCTGCAGGAGCGGCTGCAGACCACGACGATCTACGTCACCCACGACCAGGTGGAGGCCATGACCATGGGCGACCGCATCGTGGTCATGCGGGACGGCGTGATCCAGCAGGTGGCGCCTCCCCAGGAGCTGTACGACCGGCCCGCCAACCTGTTCGTCGCCGGCTTCATCGGCTCGCCGACCATGAACTTCTTCCGCGGGCGGCTGTCGGAGGACGGCGAGCAGTTCCGCGCGGCCACGTTCCAGTTCCGGCTGCCCGAGAGGCTGGCCGCGGCGGCCCGCCCCTACGCCGGCCGGGAGATGATCCTGGGCATCCGGCCCGAGAACATCCACGCGGACCCCGCATACCTCGCGGCGCACGACGGGCCGCGCATCCCGGCGCGCATCGAGGTGGTCGAGCCCCTGGGCGCGGAGATCTACCTGCACCTGCGCACGGGCGAGGAGGAGGTCACCGCCCGGGTGGAGCCGCACCTGCGGTTCCGCCCCCACGACCAGATCGACGTGGCCTTCGACGTGGACAAGGTCCACCTGTTTGACGCCGCGACGGAGCTGGCGGTCCGCTGAAACCGAGGAGGTAAGACGGTTGGCCTATACCCTGCAGACCTTCATCCACCGCAAGGTGTTTGGCAACTACCTGTCCAAGTGCAAGCCGCTGACCTACCGCAGGGAGGACTGGCTCCACCTCACCCGCGGGCGCGAGCGCACCGTGCGGCTGATCATCCGCGCGATGCTGGGCGTGCCCAGCGCCCACCACGGCCCCAACGAGCACGCCATGTGGTGCTTCCAGTTCCCCAAGGGCTCGGTGCTCACCGTCTACCTGCACCGCGGCACGGTGGCGGAGATCAGCACCTACGAGGCGGACAAGGAGGAGCTGGAGGAGGCCGTGGACTACCTGCTGGAAGAGGTGGCGGCACGGCTCCGGCAGCTCTGAGTCCGGCAGCGGAGCCGGGGCCACAGGAGGAGGATCGCGTTGCACTGGTGGGATGAGACGGAGGCCCGCATCCACCGCACCCCGTCGGCCGCGGAACTGGGCCTGGGCCTGTGGCAGCGGCTGGTGCAGGCCGGGCTGGACCCCGAAGCGGCGTTCCTCACCGCCTACGACCTGGCCGCGCTCCAGCTCCTCTGCGCCGACCTGGTGAAGCTGGTGGACAGCCTCCTGCAGGTGGCCGACGGCGACCGCCAGGCCTGGCGGCGCCACGCCCTGGCCCTGCTGCGGTGGACGCACACCGCGGAGTCGTGGACCCGGGAGACCGCCGCGGCGACCAACCGTCTCCTGGACAGCCTGGACCTGGATCCGTCGACCCTCGCCGCCCGGGAAGAGGCCGGGGAGGATGAGCCGGCGGGGGAGCTTTCCCCCGAGGAGGAGGCGAAGCTGGAGGGCCGCTACCGCCACTGGCACCTGCTGTACGAGCGGCTCGATCTCAAGCTGGACTCCATGGGGCTGGAGCCGGCGATCCGCCGGGGGACGGCGCGGACCCTGGCCCGCCTCTACGAGGAGTCGGTGGTGACCTTCCGGCTGCTCTCCGGCCTCAGCCGGGACACCCAGCCGCGCTTCGGGCGCGTGGCGAAGCTGCTGCTGCAGATCAACACCGCGTGGCACTTCGACCTGGGGCCCTACGTGCTCGGGTCCGGTCAGGCGCGCCCGGACGGCGGGGGGACGGTGGGGCTGGCGACCTGGCTGCTGCTGGCCGCGCGCGACCCGGATGTGCCCACGGCTTGATGCGCAATTCTCTTAACCTTGACAGAAAGCACAGCGCAGGTTATGATGAAGTGAGGTCCGCCACTTTGTGCGAGCCATTGGTTGTGCGATAGATGTGCCGTTACCCGGTTGAGCTGGTAACCACGGGCAGTCGCCCCGTGTTTTGCTATAGACATATCCCCTAAGGGGGATTTTCCCTCAGGGTTTATCATGCTGGCAAAACCGATCTGATCGACAACCCGCGCGCCGGCCTCAGGGGCGGCGTGTGCACTATATGGCGAGCACGGAGGACGGACCGGAATCTGGTCCGTTTTTCTTTTCCCTCGATTGTGCAACTTCAAAATGCGGACGGATAGGAGGTGAAGACAATTCTCTATGCCGTTGTTGCCGTCGTCGCGCTGATAATCGGTGGGGCGGCCGGTGTAGCCGGCGGGTACTACTGGTTTCAGCGTGAGTCGCAGCGGAAGCTGAACTCCGCCGAGGCGCGGGCCCGCCACATCGTGGACGAAGCCCTGCGGGAAGCGGAAGCTAAGAAGAAGGAAGCCATCCTGGAGGCCAAGGAAGAGGTTCACAGGCTGCGCACCGAGGCCGAGCGGGAGCTGAAGGAGCGCCGCGCCGAGCTCCAGCGGCTGGAGCGCCGGGTGCTCCAGAAGGAGGAGCAGCTCGACCGCAAGGTGGAGCAGCTGGAGCGGAAGGAAGAGGCCCTGAACCGCAAGGAGCGGGAGCTCGACCGCAAGAACCAGCAGGTGCAGGAGCTCATCAACAAGCAGCTCGCCGAGCTGGAGCGCATCTCGCAGCTTTCGCGCGAGGAAGCGCGCGAGCTGTTCCTGAAGCAGGTGGAGCAGGAGGCCCGAGCCGATGCCGCGAAGCTGATGCGGGAGATCGACGCGGAGGCCCGGGAGAACGCGGAAAGGCGGGCCCGGGAGCTCGTGGGTCTCGCCATCCAGCGGGTTGCGGCCGATCACACCTCGGAGCTGACCGTCACGGTCGTCTCCCTGCCCAACGACGAGATGAAGGGCCGGATCATCGGCCGGGAAGGGCGGAACATCCGGACCCTGGAGACGCTCACCGGCGTGGATCTCATCATCGACGATACGCCCGAGGCGGTTGTGCTGTCGGCGTTCGACCCGGTGCGGCGTGAGATCGCCAAGATCGCGCTGCAGAAGCTGATCCAGGACGGGCGCATCCACCCCGCCCGCATCGAGGAGATGGTGGAGAAGGCGCAGAAGGAAGTGGAGGCCCGCATCCGCGAGGAGGGCGACGCCGCCTGCTTCGAGCTGGGCATCCACAACCTGCACCCGGAGCTGGTGAAGCTGCTGGGCCGCCTGAAGTTCCGCACCTCATACGGGCAGAACGTGCTGAAGCACTCCATCGAGGTGGCGCACCTGGCCGGCATCATGGCCGCCGAGCTGGGCGTCAACGTGGAGGTCGCGAAGCGGGCCGGGCTCCTGCACGACATCGGCAAGGCGGTGGACCACGAGATCGAAGGCTCCCACGTGGCCATCGGCGTCAGCCTGTTGCGCAAGTACAAGGAGCACCCCGACGTGATCCACGCCATGGAGTGCCACCACGGCGACGTCGAGCCCCGCTCGGTCGAGGCGCACCTGGTGGCCGCGGCCGACGCCATTTCGGCCTCCCGACCCGGGGCCCGGCGGGAGACCCTGGAGACGTACATCAAGCGGCTGGAGAAGCTGGAAGCCCTGGCGGACAGCTTCGAAGGCGTCGAGAAGTCCTACGCGATCCAGGCCGGGCGCGAGATCCGGGTCATGGTGAAGCCGGACCGGGTCGACGACTACGGCGCGATCAAGCTGACCAAGGAGATCGCGCGGAAGATCGAGGAGGAGCTCGAGTATCCCGGGCAGATCCGGGTCGTCGTCGTGCGGGAGACGCGTGCGGTGGAGTACGCCCGCTGACCGGGCGAACCTTTCGCACGGCGCAGACGTCTAACAGAAGGGAAAGGCACAGGCACTGCGCCGACAAGCTTTCTGAGCTGTCGGCGCAGCCTTGCTCGGGCAGTAGCTCGTTCGGGGAACATGGCTTCCCCGGGAAGGAGGCATGATGGGGTGAACAAGCGCAGGGGGGACGAGCCCTCGGTTCGCACCATTCAGCTTCTCGTCAGCTATGCCATTCGCTACCCCGAAATCGCCACGGTGCGCTACGATCCGGGTCGCCATGCCCTGCGTCTCTCCTTCCTGGTGAAGGGCCCGCTGACGGAAGAGGAGTTCTCGGCGGCAGCCGACCGCATCCGGGAGACCCTGGAGGTCTATCACCTGATGAACCAGCGGGAGGCCGAGCTCGTCGAGGTCCGCCAGACGGCGTTTGGGGAGCTGAACACCATTGCCGTCGAGCGGGACGTGCACAGCCTCAGCCCCGAGGAGCTCTACACCGTGGTGGCGGTCATGCGGTCGCTCTTCCAGCAGCGGCTCCTCACCGAACCGATGGAGTACTTCGGCGAGGAAGAGCTGATGGCGCAGGACGAGCTGATCGAGGAGGTCATGGCCTCCCTCAGCAACCAGCGGCAGCAGCCCAACCTCTACGCTATGCGGGAGAACGGCAGGCTGATGATCTTCCACAAGTAAGTTATCCGCCAAAGACGGGCCGGTCGGCCCCTCAACCGGAGGGCGCCGACCGGCCCTTTCGCGTGCCGGGGACGCCGAGCTGCAAGTTTGTTGGGGGATTTGCGAACTTTGGCGCTTCCGGCTGCGTATTGATTGGTGAGCGCACGATGTGATTCCAGTCCGCCCCAGTACCGCCGGGTCGGGTATAATAAGCATATCGCGAACGGTGGGAAAAGCTGGTGAGAGACTGGAGGCGCTGCGCTTTGCGCATCTTGTTCTTTGGTGACGTGTACGGTCGTGTGGGGCGGGAGGTGGTAGCGCGGCGGCTGGGCCCGCTGGTGAAGGAGACCGGTGCCGACGCCGTGATCGTCAACGGTGAGAACGCCGCCGGGGGCAAGGGCATCACCGCCCAGATCTGCCGGGAGCTGTTCTCACTGGGCGTCGACGTGATCACGCTGGGCAACCACGCCTTCGACAAGCGGGAGATCGCCACGTACATCGATGGAGAACCGCGCCTGGTCCGTCCGCTGAACTACCCTCCCGGAACGCCGGGGGCCGGCTCGTACATTCTGCGCCGCGGCAGCCAGCCCGTGATGGCCGTGGTGCAGGTGCAGGGGCGGGTGTACTCGCCGCAGCTCCTGGAGGACCCCTTCCGGGCCGTGGAGGGGGAAGTGGAGCGGCTCAGGCAGACCACGCCGGTCATCGTCGTCGACTGTCACGCGGAGGCCACGTCGGAGAAGCAGGCGATGGGGTGGTTCCTGGACGGTCGGGTAAGCGCCGTCATCGGCACGCACACCCATGTGCAGACGGCGGACGAGATCATCCTGCCGGGCGGGACGGCCTACGTGACCGATGTGGGCATGTGCGGCCCGTGGGTGTCGGTGATCGGCGCCGAACGCGAGCTGGTGCTGGAGCGGTTCCTGACGCAGCGCCCCGTCAGGCTGGAGGCGGCGCGGGGCCCGGCGATCCTGTCGGCGGTGCTCATTGAGGTGGATGAGGCGACCGGCCGGGCGACCAGCATCCAGCGGATATTTGAACGAGAAGTGGCGACAGAACCACTTGCTAGTGTCTTTGGAAGATGGTAGTATATTAGCAACTCAGCAACCACCAAAGTCCAGTGGAGGGGACGTTGGCTATGGATGTGCTGAAGGTGTCGGCAAAGTCGAGCCCGAACGCAGTGGCGGGCGCTCTCGCAGGCTGCCTGCGCGAGCGTGGCTCCGCCGAGATCCAGGCAATCGGTGCAGGAGCGCTCAACCAGGCGGTCAAGGCGGTGGCGATCGCGCGCGGGTTTGTCGCCCCCAGCGGGATCGATCTGATCTGTATCCCGGCGTTTACCGATCTGAAGATCGATGGCGAGGAGCGCACGGCCATCAAGCTCATCGTCGAGCCTCGCTGAGCCGACTGACCTGCAGCCGAAGGCAGGGTGAGCGGCGAACAGGCACATAAGCCGCCCGACCCGCGAGGGTCGGGCCCCGCTGTTTGGAGGGGTTTCGCCAAGGCGTATGGAAACACTCCTTACGGCACCGCGCAGGAGGGAAACGCGGATGGAGCACCTGGAGGAGGCAGCGGCGCTGCACCGCCGCTGCCCGGTGATCGACGGACATGCGGACTCGATCCTGATGGTCCTGACCGGGGAGCGGACGCTGACGGAGCGCTCCGACAAGGGCCACATCGACTGGCCGCGGGCGCGGGAGGCCGGGCTGACCTGCACGGTGCAGGCGGTCTGGGTCGATCCTGTCTACTACCCTGTAGCCCCACGCCGGGCGCATGAGGCCATCGACGGGCTCCTGGGCCAGATCGACGGCGCCCCGGGGGTGCGGCTGGTCCTGCGGGCGGACGACGTGACCGCCGCCCACGCCGCCGGCGAGTTGGCGGTCCTCATCAACATCGAGGGGGCCGAGCCGCTCCAGGGGTCCCTGGCGATGCTCCGCAACTACTACCGGCTGGGCGTGCGCATGATGGGCCTTGTGTGGAACCACCGCAACGAGGTGGCCGACGGGGTGGGCGAGCCGGAGTCGGGCGGCGGCCTCACCCGGTTCGGCCGCGAGGTGGTGCGGGAGATGAACCGGCTGGGCATGCTCATCGACCTGGCGCACATCACGCCGGCGGGCTTCTTCCAGGTGCTGGAGCTGTCGGAGGACCCGGTGCTGTTCACCCACGGCAACTGCCGCGCCCTCTACGACCACCCGCGGAACCTGACGGATGAGCAGATCAGGGCCCTGGCCGACCAGGGCGGCGTCTTCGGCATCTCGTTCGTGGCCAGCTTCATGGGCAAGGAGACGGCGACGGTGGAGACGGTCGCCGACCACATCGACCACGTGTGCCAGCTCCTGGGCAACGCCGATCACGTCGGCCTGGGCTCGGACTTCGATGGAGCCATGCCGCCGCCCGGGCTGGAGGACGTCACCTGCCTGCCCCGGCTGACGGCGGAGCTCCTGCGCCGGGGTTACGACCAGGAGGACCTCGGCAAGATTCTGGGGGGCAACTACCTGCGGGTCTTCCGCCAGGTCCTGCGCTAGCCGTCTCACGCGGAAACTGACTCAGCAGAGGAGGCAGCAGCATGAAGGTCGAGGTTTCCAGCCTGGCTCCCACACAGGTCCCGGTGGACGTGCTGATCCTGCCGCTTACCGAGGGCGCTGCGGCCCCGGCGGAGGTGAACGACGCCCTGGGCGGGCTGTGCGGTCAGGTGGTCGGGGCCGATTTCAAAGGGGAGATGGGGCAGACGGTGCTGCTCTACACCGGCGGCCGTCTGCCGGCCCGCAAGGTACTGCTCCTGGGGCTCGGCAAGGCCGGGAAGGTCACGAACCGGTCGCTGCGGCGCTGCGCCGGCATCGGGGCGCGGGTGGCCCGGAGGAGCGGCGCCCGCTCCATCGCCTTCGCGCTGCCCCGGTCGGTGGACATGGACGAGGCGACCGCGGCCCGCTTCATCACGGAGGGGGCCCTGCACGGTCTCTTCCGGCTGCCCGACTGGAAGTCGGAGAAGAAGGAGCGGCCGGAGGTGGAGGTCGTCCAGATCCTCGGCGGCGACCAGGCGAAGGCTGGGGCCGAGCACGGCCGCGCCGTGGCGGAAGGCGTCAACCTGGCCCGGGCTTTGGCCTGGACGCCGGGCAACCACCTGACCGCGACGAAGTTGGCGGAGCGGGCCGTGGAGATGTGCCGGGAAAACGGCATCGAGGTCGAGGTGTACGACAGGAAGGGCTGCGAGGAGCTGGGCCTCGGGCTGCTCCTGGCGGTGAACCAGGGGTCCCGGGAGGAGCCGCGCTTCATCGTGATGCGGTATAAGGGCGGCGGCGGCCGCGGGCCCTGGCTGGGCCTGGTGGGCAAGGGGCTCACCTTCGACTCCGGCGGCATCTCGATCAAGCCCACCGAGGGCATGTGGAACATGAAGATGGACATGAGCGGCGCCGCGGCCGTCATCGGCGCCATGCAGGCCATCGCCCGGCTGAAGGTGAAGGCCGACGTGCTGGGGGTCATCCCCGCCACCGACAACATGCCCGACGGCGGCGCGTACAAGCCCGGGGACGTCATCGTCGGGCTCTCCGGCAAGACCGTCGAGGTCCGCTCCACCGATGCGGAGGGCCGGCTGATCCTGGCGGACGGCCTGGCCTACGCGGCGAAGCAGGGCTGCCAGAAGATCGTGACGGCCTCGACGCTCACGGGCGCCTGCAACATCGCCCTGGGGCCGATCCGGTACGGCATCGTGGCCAACGACGACGCCTGGGAGGAGGAGGTCTACCAGGCCGGCGAGGCGGCGGGCGAGCGGGGCTGGAAGCTGCCCCACGACGAGGAGTACTACGACCTGATCAAGTCCCCGATCGCGGACATGATCAACAGCTCGAAGAATCGCGCAGCCGGCACGGTGGCGGGCGGCCTCTTCCTGATGCGGCACGTGGGCGACACGCCGTGCGTCCACATGGACATCGCCGCCGTGGCCTGGAAGCAGAGCGGCGACGAGTACGAGGACGAGGGCGCGACCGGCGCGGGGACCCGCACCTTCGTCGAGGTGGCGCGCCGGTTCGCGGAGGGGCAGCGGTAGCATGGGGCAGATCCCGACGCCGCCGCCTGAGGGGCGCGCGGACCTGCACAACCACACCACGGCCTCGGACGGGACGCTGACCCCGGCCGAGCAGGTCAAATGGGCGGCCAGCCAGGGGCTGGCCGCCGTGGGCATCACCGACCACGACACCATCGCCGGGTGGGCGGAGGCGCAGGCGGCAGCGGAGGAGGTGGGCATCGAGCTGGTGCCCGGGTGCGAGCTCTCCACCGAGGTCGGCACCGCCGAGGTGCACATCCTGGCCTACTACTTCGACCCGGAGGAGCCGGCGATGGCGGACCTGCTGCGCCGCATGCGCGGCGGCCGGCGGAAGCGGGTCGAGGAGGCGGTGGCGAAGCTCCACCGCCTGGGCTACACGGACGTGTCGCTGGAGCGGATCCTCGCCCGGGGCGGGGAGAGCGTGGGGCGCCCCCACATCGCGGCCGAGCTGGTGGAGCTGGGCGTGGTGCGCACCATCGCCGAGGCGTTCGACCGGTTTCTGGCCCAGGGCCGGCCGGCCTACGTGCCCCGGCCAAAGCTGGATCCGGCGGAGGCGATCGCGGTCGTGAAGGCGGCAGGCGGGGTGCCGGTGCTGGCCCACCCCGGGCTGATCGGCGACGACCGGCTCGTGCGAGCGGCGATCGCCGCCGGCGTCATGGGCATCGAAGCCTACCACACGGACCACAGCGAGCTTCAGCAGGAGTTCTACGCCCGCTGGGGCCGCGACGCCGGCCTCGTGGTCACCGGCGGCACGGACAGCCACGGGCCGGGCGGGACGCGCACGGTGGTGCCCGGGTCCGTGAGCGTCGGCATGGACGTGGTGGAAAAGCTGAAGGCGCTTTCCCCCTGGTACCAGAGGACGCGCGGCTCTTTGGCATAATCTCTCTCCGGAAGCGGTAAACTACTCTGCAGCACACCCGACCGGAGGGGGGCGAACGTGGGGTACGACGAGGTGCACGCCCTGCGTGAGCGGATTCGCATGCTCGAGGAGCGCATCCGGGTGCTGGAGGAGCGGATCCGGGGGCTCCGCACGAGCCGCCGGGTCCTGATGAACCTCCTGGCCGCGCAGGACCGGGAGCGGCGTGCCCTGATCTCCCGGCTGGAGGCGGAGAACGGCCGGCTGCAGCGCAAGAGCGCCCGGTTCGCGCGGGCGATGCTGGAGCAGAACATCCGCATCGTCCGCCTGGAGGAGTCGCTGCGCCGGCGGGGAAGTACTCTCCCGGGGTAGTCGTCTGGGCTGCACGCCCCGGGGTGAAACGGACGAGCATGGCCGTGCGATGCATGCGAAGGCGCCCCCGGGTGGGATCCGGGGGCGCCGATCTCTCTTCTCTATGTCCTCGGCCGTTTGGCCTGCGGAATGCCAAAGCGGATTTGCCGATCAGGACGTGGAGGTTCGGGGCGGGACTCCCAGTCGAAGAACGGATCGCCCACAAAGGCCGGGGGTTCGTCACGCCAACCATCCGGAACGACTTTCCTCAGGCTCAGGACGGAGCCACCGCTGCGGACCTGCTTGGGCTTCACGGTCACGAGCTCCACCTCCTGTTCGTTCCCTCTGGGGCCATTGTACCAGGCCCACCGGGCGAAGTGAAGGTTCGCGGCGCGGCCTGCTTCTCCGGCTAGTCTTTACTTTCTCTGAACGCTTCATGCCGCGGGCTCGTCATTTTGACGAAATGCAGGAATGGGTTCGTTCGGGGAGGCAGCGCGATGGAGCAGATCGCAGCCGTGGCTGGACGCATTCAGGCCAACATGGAGAAGGTCCTGGTGGGCAAGTCCGAGGTCATCGAACTCTTGCTGGTCGCCCTGGCGGCCGGCGGTCATGTGCTCATCGAGGACGTGCCGGGGACGGGCAAGACGCTGCTCGCGAAATCGCTGGCCCGGTCGCTGGACGTCACGTTCCGCCGCATCCAGTTCACCCCGGATCTGCTGCCTTCCGACGTGACGGGCCTCTCCTACTTCAACCAGAAGACCGGCGAGTTCGAGTTCCGCCCGGGGCCCGTCTTTGCCCACGTCCTGCTGGCCGACGAGATCAATCGGGCGACGCCGCGCACCCAGTCGGCCCTGCTGGAGTGCATGGAGGAGCGGCAGGTGACCGTGGAAGGGGTGACCCGGCCGCTGGCGCGCCCGTTCCTCGTCCTCGCCACCCAGAACCCGGTGGAGCAGGAGGGGACCTTCCCCCTGCCCGAGGCGCAGCTGGACCGGTTCCTGCTGAAGCTGCCCGCCGGCTACCCCTCGGCGGAAGAGGAGATGGCGATGCTCGAGCGCTTCCAGAGCGACGATCCGTTCCAGCAGCTGAGGCCGGTGGCCACCGCGGAGGAGATCATCGCCCTGCAGGAGGCGGTGCCCCGGGTTCACGTCGCGCGCCCGGTGCGGCAGTACATCGTCGACCTGGTCCGCGCCACCCGCACCGCCGAGGGCATCGAACTCGGGGTCAGCCCGCGCGGCGCCCTGGCCCTGCAGCGCGCGAGCCAGGCCCTGGCGGCGATCCGCGGGCGGGACTACGTGCTCCCGGATGACGTGCAGTACCTCGCCCGGCCGGTCCTCGGCCACCGGCTGATCCCCTCCGCCCAGCTTCGGCTCCGGGGGCGCGGCGCCGCCGAGGTGCTGGACGCGATCCTCGCCGCCACGCCGGTGCCGGCCGAGCCCCTGCCGAGGGGGGCGGTGTAGGTGCCTCCCCACAGCTGGGCCGGGATCCAGTGGCTGGGCGCGGCGGCGCTGCTGCTGCTGGCGCTCTTGCTGCGCAGCGGAGTGGTGCTGCTGGCCGCCGGCCTGTGCGCCCTGGTGGCGGGGGTGGTCGCCCTGTGGCGGCGGTTCGGGCTCAGCCAGCTGACCTACGAGCGGCGCTTCGACCAGGGCCGCTGCTTCGCCGGCGAGACCGTGACCCTGACCGTCGCGGTGACCAACCGCAAGATCCTGCCCTTGACGTACCTGGTCGTGGAAGAGTCGGTCCCCGTGGCGCTGGAGGTGGAGTCCCGGCGGCTCCACTTTCAAAGCCGCGCCCGGGGGCGGCTCCGGATGCGCTTCACCATGGGCTGGTACCAGCGGGTGGAGCGCCGCTTCACCGTTCGGGCCACACGCCGGGGTGCCTACCGGCTCGGGCCGGCCGTGGTCACCGCGGGCGACCCCTTCGGCTGGGCCGAGCAGCGCATGGAGGTGGGCCCGTCCGACCTGCTGATCGTCTACCCGCGAACCCTGCCGCTGGAGGAGGTGGGGCTGCCGGCCCGGCGCCCCTTCGGGGACCTCGCCTCCCGGGACCGGCTCTTCGCGGACCCCCTGCGCTTCGCCGGGGTGCGGGAGTACCGGCCGGGCGATCCGCTGAACCAGGTGCACTGGAAGGCGACGGCCGCGACCGGCAAGCTGCAGGTGCGGCTCCTAGACCCTTCGGCGAGCCTGGGGCTGGCGGTGTTCCTGAACACCTGGTCCTACGACCACTTCTGGGAGGGAGACGACCCGGACGCGCTGGAGGCGGGAATCACGCTGGCCGCGTCGATCGTGGCCTGGGCGCACGAGCACGCCCTGCCCGTGGGCCTCTACGCCAACGGCCTCGTCTATGGCTGGGGGTTCAGTCTGCGGCTGCCGCCGGCCCGGGGCGATGGCGTGCTGGTGCAGGCCCTGGAGGGGCTGGCCCGGCTGCAGACGGGTTCGCCTCAGCCGCTTTGGCAGCTCATGGCGGCGGAGGTTCCGGCCCTGTCTTACGGCACCTCACTGGTGGTGATCACCCGGCAGGTCGGCGCCGATCTGGCGGCGGCGATCCTGCGCGCGCAGCGCTCGGGCCGGCCGGTGACCCTCGTGCTGACCGGGCCGGAGGCGGAGCCCGCGCCGGACCTGCCCGGGGTCCGGGTCTACCGGGTGGGCGGAGAGGAGGGGCTGCATGGCGCGGCTTTGGCGCAGTAGGGGCCTGTGGCTCCGGTGGCTGCTGGCGGCCCTGGTGGAGACCGCAGCCGTCCTCCCGTGGATGCTGCTCCTTTACGCGGCGGAGGGCGGCGGGGGCTGGTTCGAGGCCGTGCCCGGCGCCTGGCTGCCTCTGGTGGTCTACCTGGCCGCCGCCGTCTGGGAGTCGGGGAGCCGGGAGGACTCGCGCCCCGCGCGCCTCGGCGCCATGGTGGCGGGAACCGGCCTGGCGTACCTCGCCGCCTACGGCCTGCTGCCCGATCCGCTGCAGACGGGGGCGCTCGGGCTGAACCCGGCCCTGGGCTTCATACCCGTGGCGGCATACCTGTGGTACGCCGGGGCCCGGTGCGCCCTGGAGGGGCTGGAGTACGGGCCTCTTTTCGAGCGGGCCTGGCGGCTCTTCGCCGCACAGCTGGGCGGGATCGCGCTGCTCCTGCTCCTGGGCGAGGGGCGGTCGGGCCCGGTCCAGCTGATGCTGGGAGGGTCCGTCGTGCTGCTCTTCGCGGCCGGCCTTTCGCTCCTGATCCTGACGCGCGAGCGGGCCCTGCTCGGCGCGTTCGACGCCGACGAGCAGGCGGGCGAGGCCGCCTCGCCGGCGGTCACCGGCTTCGTGCTGGTGCTGGTGGCCTCAGCGGTGGCGGCTTCCGCCGTGCTGACGGTGGACCGCGTCGGCATGGCGCTGCGGGCGCTCGGGCGCGCGGTCGCGCCGGTGTACCACCTTTTTGTCACGGCGGTGGCGACGGTGGCCATGTGGATCGCCATGCTCCTGGAGCCGCTCTTTGACCTGCTCAGGCAGTGGGCGGCCCGGAGGAAGCCGGAAGGGCAGGGGGGCGGTGAGGACGTCCCGCTCGGGCGGCCGGACCTGCCCCCGGAGCCCGGGGCCGGGCTCAACCTGGAGCCCGTGCTGAAGGTCGGGCTGATCCTGTTGGCGGTGGCGCTGCTGGCCCTCTGGCTGTGGCGGGTCAGTGCCGTCCGCCGGCGCACCGCCGAGGAGGACGAGGAGCGGACGAGCCTCGGGTTCTGGTCGTCCCTCTGGCAGGACCTGCGGGGGCTCCTGAAAGGCCGCACCCGCGCTGTGGCAGGCCACGGCGGGCCGCAGGAGGAGCCGGTGCCCCCCGGCAGCGCCCGGGAGCTGTACCGGAGGCTGCAGGGCTGGGGTGCCGCACGGGTGCGCCCGCGGCGGCCGGCCGAAACCCCGAACGCGTACCAGGCGGCGCTCACGGCGGCCGAGCCGCAGGCGGCCGACGCCATCGCGGCGGTGACCGCCGCGTACAATGCGGAGCGCTACGGCGCCCGGCCGCCGGACCCGGCGGCGCTGGCGGCCGCCCGCGCGCGGTGGGAGGCAGTTTGTGGACGGGACTTCCCTGCGTCAAAGCCTTAACCTATAATTAACGGGAAGGCAAGAACCGCCTTCCCATTCTTTGTGCGAATCGGAATCCGCCCGGCCGCGCGGACCGATCGGAGGAGGAGTCGCATGCTGCTTCAGCACCTGATCACCTTCTGCCGTGTGGTGGAGGAAGGGTCGTTTACGCGCGCGGCGCAGGCGCTGAACCTGACGCAGCCCTCCGTCACCAAGCAGGTCGGCGCCCTGGAGGATTATCTGCAGGTCCAGCTGTTCACCCGGCAGGGCAAGCGGGTGCACCTCACCCCCGTGGGCGAGCTGGTATACGACTACGCCCGCCAGGTGATCCATCTGGTCGCGCAGTGCGAGGAGGCGGTGCGGGAGTACCGCTCGCCCGGCAGCGGCAGCGTCACGGTAGGGTGCGTCCACACCATCGGCCTCTTCACCCTGCCGGACCTGCTCGCGGCCTACGTGCGCGAGAACCCGCGGGTCAAGATCAACGTGAAGACCGGCAACAACCGGGAGACGGTGACGATGCTCCTGCACGGCGAGGTGGACCTCGGCCTGGTCACCACCCCTATGGTGCACGAGCGCATCGAGGTGGTGCCGCTCTTCGAGGATCCGCTGGTGGTGGTGGCCGGCCCCAGCTTTGCCGCGAACCTGCCGCCGGTGATCAGCAACGCCGACCTGGCGCAGCTGCCCTTCATCGGCTACGTGCGCGGCGCCCGCTTCCGCATGACCACGGACCAGATCCTGGAGGAGATGGGCATTCAGCCGACGTTTGTGATGGAGTTCGACAACCACGAGGCGATCAAGACCATGGTCGCCCTGGGCTTCGGGGTGGCCCTGGAGCCGTTTTCGGCCGTGCAGCGGGAGGTCATCTCCGGCAAGCTGGTGCGGCTGAACGTGCCTGGGCTGCCGCGCCACAGCCGCACGACGTCGCTCATCCTGCGGCGGGGCGAGCGGCGCAGCAGCGCCGTGCAGGCATTTCTGGCGCTGCTCGAGCAGCGGTACCAGGTCACGATCCCCGCTCGGTAGGTTTCTGCGGGGATGACCGCCTGCTGTCGCCGCGCGCCCGCGAGGCGACGGCGCAACACGCATAACGGCGAGGGACACCCATGGATGCACATGCACCGGCTTCCGCGCACCGCGCTGGCCGCCTGCCGCAGTTCAGGCCGTGTTGCTGCCCGACGAACGGGAAAACTACGGCACGAGGAGGTGCGCATATGCCCGGCAACAAGATCGGCAAGCTAAAGGCGGGGCAGGGGCTGCGGCGGATTTTCGCCCAACTCAGGGGCGGCTGGCGCGACGCGGAAGCCAAGTCCAACTTCGAAGTGGGCCCCGGGCTGGAGCCCGGGGACGGGCGCCCAGGGCGTACGGGTCAGGCTGGCCGGTGGGGCGACCCGCACCGCTGACGCAAAATAGCAAATCAGGGGTTGCATTTCCCGCCGCGATGGCGTATGCTGAGGGAGGTTTGCGGCTTGGTGAGCGGTGCGCTGGTTTGCCGAATACGGGCGAATCCCATGCGTCTCCCTCCCGAACGCGATCCAAAAAATATCCCGAGATGGATGGGAGCGAGAATGCGAATGACCAAGACCCTGTACTTCGGCAACCTTCCGTGGGCCGTCACGCCGGAGGACCTTCAGAACGCCGTGTCCCAGCATGCGGAGGTGCTCGGAGCCCGCATCGCGACCGATCGGGAAACCGGCCGCAGCCGCGGCTTCGGCTTCGTGGAGGTTCCCGCTGATCAGGCCCAGGCGGTCATCGACGCCCTGAACGGCGCCGAGTGGGCCGGCCGCCGGCTCACCGTGAACGAGGCCCAGCCTCGTCCGGAGCGCGGCCCTCGCCGCTAAGCAGCGGAAGAAGCTTCAGCGCCCGGTGCGTGTGCACCGGGCGCTGTTCTATTTGTGCGTCTGCCGCCCGCCGCCTCTCCTCCTCATCTTCTCCTGCGCTCCGTCGCCCCTGGGGTTCCCGGCTTGCGGAACCGGAGCCCCGCCCACAGCGAGAGACCCGCCACGCCGGTCAGCAGCAGGGCCAGCATGTGCGCGGTCGACTGGTGGCCCGCCTGCACGGCCGAGTAGATGGCCAGCGACATCGTCTGCGTCTTTCCGGGGATGTTGCCCGCAACCATGAGCGTCGCACCGAACTCGCCCAGGGACCGGGCATAGGCCAGGAGCACGCCCGTCCAGATGCCCGGCCAGGCCACGGGGGCGTAGATGTAGCGGAAGACCTCCCACTTCCCGGCGCCGTCGACCTGTGCCGCTTCGGCGACCTCCTCGGGCACCTCTTCCAGGGCGTTGCGGGCCGCCTGGACGAAGAGCGGCAGGCAGACGACGGCGGAGGCGATCACGGCCGCCGCCGGCGTGAAGATCAGGGTCGAGCCCCAGAGCGCGCGGGTAAGCCGGCCGACCGGTCCGTTGCGGCCGATGATACCACATCTGCCCTGGCCGCGGAACGGGACGGTCTGGACCCGGGGGGCCCCCGGCCATTATAAAAAACACGACAAGCGAGCAGACCTAGCCCTC
>QGVE01000150.1 GCA_003242675.1 Bacillota bacterium
GGCATTGAAACCTGGAGAACCAGCTCCAGGTGTGCGGTACCCGCAACGGACGTACCGGGCGCCCGGCCGTCCGAACGGCCCTGGCGGAGCGCCGCCGGAACCCCTCGCGGCCCGATAGGGCGACTCCGCCGCCTTGCGGGGAGGCCGGCCCCACCTGCGTCGGTCGGGCAGCGATCCTCGCCCGTTAGGCTGTCCCGGCGGACAGCCCGTTATGCGCGGCGTGTCCGAGCTCGGACAATCTGTGCGGCGGCCGTGCCGTAAGGGCGCCGGATTGATAGTATAATGGGATTGAATACAAGTAGGGCGAAAAGGAGTACACGACGGAACACAGATGGCTGCACGGGCACGATTCGGCGTCTGGTGGCGCATGCTCCGCCCGTTCACGCTGGTGGCCAGCGTGGCGCCGGTGCTGGGCGGTACCGCCCTGGCCTACGCCCACGGCGGGTTCCACGCCGGCCGCTTCCTGGCCTTCCTGGTGGCGGCGGTGCTGATCCAGTCGGCCACCAACATGTTCAACGAATACTTTGACTACGTGCGCGGGCTGGACACCCGTGAGCACGTGGGCATCGCGGGCACCATCGTCCGCGACGGCGTGTCGCCGCGCGTCGTCATCACGCTGGCCTGGGCCTTCCTGGCCACCGCGGTCGCCCTGGGGGTCTACATCGCGGCGACCAGCTCCTGGTGGGTCTTCGCCGTGGGCCTGGCCTGCCTCGGCGTCGCCTTCCTCTACTCGGGCGGGCCGCGGCCGCTCTCCTCCACCCCCTTCGGCGAGCTGGCGGCCGGGTTCACCATGGGCCCCGTGATGATCGTGCTCGTGTACTACACCCAGACGCTGCGGGTGACCGCCGACGCCCTGTGGGTGGCGGTCCCCATCGGCATCCTCATCGGCGCGATCCTGCTCGCCAACAACATCCGGGACATCGAGACGGACCGCGCCGGCGGCCGGCGCACCCTCCCGATCGTCCTGGGCCGGAGCGCGGCCGTCGGCGTCCTGGCCGGCAGCTTCGCCCTGGCCTACGCCCTCGCGGTGGGCCTGGTGGTGGTGGGGCGGCTCACCCCGTGGGCCTTGCTGGTCCTCCTGTCGGTGCCCAAGGCCTGGCGACCCGTCCGGCTCTTCCTCCGGGAGCGGGAGCCGGTCCGGCTCCACCCGGCGGTCAAGGGCGTGGCGCAGGTCCTGGCCAGCTTCGGCGGGCTCATGGTGCTGGGGCTCCTCCTGTCGGTCTGGGTGTGATGGGCCTGACGGGCGGCGCAAACCGTTCGGCGCCGGGGAAACCCCGGCGCCGCTTTCGCGTCTTCCCTGCGCTGGTCCAGCTACACCGCAACTTCTCCGCAACGCCTGACAGAAGCCACCGCAGCCGGGGCTGCGGCGCCGCAGTCCCCCCGGGCTGCACCGGGGCTAGTTGCCCACGGTCTCCGGCGCGGCCTCGTCTTCGACGGGCGGCTCCACCCACGTGATGGACCGCGCGACGGCCTCGAAGATCGGCCGGTAGGAGTCGAACGTCCACACCGGCGCCGTGCCGTGCAGGACGTAGGCCGTCCCGTCCCGGATCAGGACGACCCGGTACACCCGGGCCTCCCCCTTCTCTCCGGTGAAGCGGTCGACGAGCCATCGCCCCGGAACGCCGGCGATCGTGAGGTCGCCGCTCTCCAGCGTCTCCGTGTCGGGATAGCGGTTGCGCACCTCCGCCTCCAGCGCCGCGACGTAGCGGTCGAGCGTGGGGTCGGGGAACTGGTCGTCGGCGGTGACCAGGATGTTCTCCCGGAAGAAGTCCTCCTCTCCCCGCTGGGGGCTGATCAGGGCCACCACCGCCTCCTCCAGCGGGTAGACCGTCCACCCCTCGGGCGCGGTCAGGGTGAGCCCGGTATCGGGGTGGCTGTAAGTCAGCGTCAGTGGGATCTCCGGGTTTTCGTCCTGGCCTGCCTCGCTCCCGGGCGCCGCATTCTCTGCCGTGACCCCGGCCTCGCCACCGCCGGCGGCCGGGACCGGGCGCGCGCCCGTGCCGCAGCCCGCGGCAGCAAAGAAGGCGAGGACCAGCAGGGGCAGGAGGAGCCGCAGCCTCCGGCGCATGGGCACCCTCCCTTCCTGCGAGACTCCGCGAACCCCCTTCTTGTTCGCTCCCGCCCGCCGGCAATCCTTCAGGGATGGAAATGTTTGCCCTCAACATCGGAGGCGCCACATTTTTCCTGAGAGAGTATTGATTTTTCTGACGATGTTCCGGTACAACTTCCCTACCATCACCGATGGAAGGGGAGATCGCTCATGCGCACACGTCGAGGGCTCGGATTCCTGGTGTTCCTGCTGTTCCTCTTCACGGTCGCGGGGACCGGCTGGGCGGCGCCCGGGGAGTTTGAGCGGGGCAACCGGCTGGACGGGCCCCTGGGACAGGCCTTCCAGAAGGCGGCCAAGGAGTACCGCGTGCCGGTGGAACTGCTCGTGGCGGTCGCCTACGCCGAGACGCGCCTGGACGACCACGACGGCGTGCCCAGCGTCGCCGGCGGCTACGGCGTGATGCACCTCGTGTCCAATCCCCACGTGACGGCCCTGGAGGAAGCCGCCCGCCTCACGGGGCTGGATCCGGAGCGGCTGAAGACGGACACCGCCGCCAACATCCTGGGCGGTGCGGCCCTGCTCGCCCACTACGCCGGCGACCGGGGGGCGCAGGACATGGCGCTGGGCGAGTGGTTTGAGGCGGTCGCCCGGTACAGCCACCTCGAGGGAACCGCCGCCCGGGACTACGCCCTCCAGGTGTACGAATTCCTGAACCGCGGGATCGACGTGGAGGTGGACGGCGAGGAGATCCGCATCGAGCCGGTGGCGGTGAAGCCCGACCTGGGCCGGTACGCCGACCTGGTCACCATCCAGTCCGACGACTACGGCCCCGCGGCCTGGGTGCCGGCCCACTCGTCGAACTACACCGCCTCCAACCGGCCCGGCAGCTACCCGATCCGCTACATCGTCATCCACGTGGCCCAGGGCTCCTACGCCGGGACCATCAGCTGGTTCCAGAACCCCAGCGCCAACGTGAGCGCCCACTACGTCATCCGCTCCAGCGACGGGGCGATCACGCAGATGGTGCGGGAGAAGGACATCGCCTGGCACGCCGGCAACTGGACGTACAACACGCAGTCCATCGGCATCGAGCACGAGGGCTGGGTGTCCAGCTGCACCTGGTTCACCGACGCCATGTACCGCGCCAGCGCGCAGCTGACCCGCCACATCGCCCTGAAGTACAACATCCCCATGACCCGCAGCCACATCATCGGCCACAACGAGGTGCCGGGGGCCACCCACACCGACCCGGGCCCCTGCTGGGACTGGAACTACTACATGAGCCTGGTCACCCAGTCCTCCGGCTCCTGGTCCGCCATCGTCGACAACGCCACCAGCGGCCGGTTCCGCGCCAGCGAGAGCTGGGGCACCTCCTCGTGGTCCAGCCAGCGCTACGGCAGCGACTACCGCTTCGCCGAGCCGGCGCCGATCAGCGACGCGGCCTACTACAAGTTCAACATCCCGTCCACCGGATACTACGATATCTACATGTGGTACCCCGCCAACAGCGGGTACAACGACCAGACGCCGGTGGTGATCTGGCAGGCCAACAGCGCGGGCACGGGCACGACGCCGGTGACGGTGCACGTCAACCAGCGGCAGAACGGCGGGCAGTGGGTTCACCTGGGCACGTTCCGGCTCCTGGCCGGCGACCGGGAGATCATCGCCGTCAGCCGCTGGACCAGCGGGACCGGGTACGTGATCGCCGACGCGTTCCGGGTCGTCCGGCGGTAGCAGGGCACAGACGGATACAGGAGGCGGTCGCCCGCGGGGTCCCTGCCGGGACGCGGCGACCTGCGCGCCGGCGAGCCGTGGGTGTCCACGGCTCGCCGGCGCGCCCTCACCTTCCGAAGCGGGCGATGATCGCCTCGTGGGCCCGCATCTCCAGGTCGTCGTTCAGGTGACCGATCTTCACCTGGCCGCCGTAGCGCCGGTCCAGGGCCCGCTGGATGAGCCAGTCGGCCAGGTGGGGGTTCTTGGGCAGGACGGAGCCGTGCAGGTAGGTGCCCACGGTGTTCCGGTAGACGACCCCCTCCGTCCGGTCGGACCCGTTGTTGCCGTGCCCCTTGACCACCCGGCCCAGCGGGCGCAGCCCCTTGCCCAGGTAGGTGCGGCCGGAGTGGTTCTCGAACCCCACGATCGTGCGGGTCTCGCCGAAGATGTCGCTTTCGATGATGCAGTTGCCGATCATGCGCTCGCGCCCCGCCTCGGTCCAGAGGTCGAGGATGCCGCTCATGCGGATCAGCTCGCCCGCCTGGGTCTTGAAGTACTTGCCCAGCATCTGGTAGCCGCCGCACACCGCCAGCACCGCGAGGCCGTCTTCGATCGCATCGGCCAGCGAAGGGGCCTTCCCCTGCACGAAGTCACGGGCGATGAGCGCCTGCTCCCGGTCCTGGCCGCCGCCGATCACCACCAGGTCGAACCGGGCGAAGTCGGCCGCCTCGCCCATCCGCACCTGCGTCACCTCCGGCTCGAGGCCGTGCCAGCGGCAGCGCTGGGTGAGGACGATGATGTTGCCCCGGTCGCCGTAGAGGTTCATGTACTCCGGATAGAGCCAGCCGATGTGAATGCGCGGGCGCTCCACGGCTACACCTCCCAGTACTTCCGCACGTGGCCCTTCCGGGCGATGAGGCCGCGGATCTCCAGCATGGCCGTGTACGTGGGCAGGATGTACAGCAGGTCCCCCGGCTGGATGAAGCGCAGCCCCTGCTTCAAGGCCCGCTCCGGATCCTTCTCCACCACGATCTTGGCCGGATCCAGGCCGGCGTACTTCAGCCGCACGGCCATGTCCTCCGCCCGCAGACCGGTGCAGATGACGAAGTTGACCTCGGACTGGTGGCCGGCCAGGGCCTCGAAGTCCACGTCCCACAGCCAGGAGACGTCGGTGCCGTCCGCGTAACGGTCGTTGATGGCGATCACCAGGTTCTTGCGGGCCCCGGCCTGCAGCACCGTCTGGATCACCGAGTCGAACCCGGCGGGGTTCTTCACCAGGGCCATGAAGACCTGCCGGTCGCCGATGGCGATGCTCTCCATCCGCCCGAACTGGCTGGTGGTCGCCTCCAGCCCCTGCCGGATGGCCGGGAGCGGGAGGCCCAGGGCGACCGCACCGGCCGCGGCGGCAAGGGCGTTGTACACGTTGTACAGCCCCGGAATCTGCAGCCGCACCTCGCAGGCGCCCTCGGGGGTCACGAGCCGGAAGGAGGAGCCCCGGGCGCCCACGTCCCACAGCCGGTCGATGTAGACCTGGGGCTCAGGCCGGCGGTGGCCGCAGGCCGGGCAGCGGTAGTCGCCCAGGTGGGCAAAGTGGAGGACCCGATACACGTAGGGGCTGCCGCACTGCACGCAGTGGCGGGCGTCGCCGGCTCTCCGCCCGCTGCCCTGCTGGGCGGGCGGCCTCTCTTTATCACCATACCAGTACATGTGTCTATTACCTCTGGCCTGCCCCTGACGTGACTCGTATACATGTGGTGCAGGAAGTACCAACGA
>QGVE01000023.1 GCA_003242675.1 Bacillota bacterium
CTGGGGCGGAACGGGGAGCCCGCTACGCCCGCCGGTTAAAGGGGGCCCTGGCCCGGGGGGGCGCCTGGGGGGGGCCGTTTGGCGGGGGCGGGATGGGCCGGGCGACCACCACCCGGGGCCACCGGGTGCTGGGCCCGGCCGAGCCGATCCCGGTGAAGGACGCCGACGACTACTTCGTCAAGGTCAGCAGCGGCTGGGTGATGGTGGACCAGATCGTGCGCAAGCAGGTGATCTGGCAGCAGGTGACCGCCGAGGCGGCCCGGCTGGGCGGCTTCGTCCGGCGCGACGAGGACCTCCTGGAGGAGCTGACCTGGCTGGTGGAGCAGCCCACCGCCTTCGCCGGCTCCTTCGACCCGGCGTTCCTGGAGGTCCCCGCCGAGGTCCTGGTGACCACCATGAAGGAGCACCAGCGCTACTTCCCGGTCTACAAGGCCGAGGACTCCGACGAGCTCCTGCCCTACTTCATCGGCATCCGCAACGGCGGCCACGAGCACCTGGACATCGTCCGGGCCGGCAACGAGAAGGTGCTGGCCGCGCGCCTCAGCGACGCCCGCTTCTTCTGGGACGAGGACCGCAAGCAGCCGCTGGAGGCGTTCAACGCCAAGCTGAAGGAGGCGGTGTTCCAGGAGAAGCTGGGCACCCAGTTCGAGCGCGTCCAGCGCCTGGTCCGCCTCGCGCGGCCGATCAGCCAGGCCCTCGGCCTGCCTCCGGAGCAGCAGGAGCAGGCGGCCAGGGCGGCCTGGCTCTGCAAGGCCGACCTCATGACCCGCATGGTCTTCGAGTTCCCCGAGGTCCAGGGGTACATGGGCAAGCAGTACCTGCTGGCCGAGGGCGGCGACCCTGCGGTGGCCGAGGCGATCTACGAGCACTACCTGCCCCGCTGGGCCGGCGACGCGGTGGCCCGCACCGGCCCGGGCATCGCCGTCGCCCTCGCGGACAAGCTGGACACCCTGGCCGGCTACTTCTCCATCGGCCTGATCCCCACCGGCTCGGAGGATCCCTTCGCCCTGCGCCGGGCCGCCCAGGGCGTCGTCCAGACGCTGGTGGAGAACGGCCTGCGGGTCGACCTGGCGCACCTGGTCTCGCTGGCGATTGAGCAGTACGGGCTCTCCGGCGAGGCGGCGGTGAAGACCCACCGCGACCTGATGGACTTCTTCCGGGCCCGGGTTAAGGTGCTCCTGGAGCAGCGGGAGATCCGCTACGACGTGATCGACGCGGTGCTGGCAGCCGGCTGCCGGGACGTCACCGACGCCGTGAACCGCGCCGAGGCCCTGGCCGCCGTGATGAAGGAGCCCGAGTTCGCGGCCGTCACCGGCGCGTTCAAGCGGGTCGCCAACCTCGCCGGCAAGGCGGCCCCGTCGGGCGCAGCGGAGGCCGAGGTCGACCCCGAGCTCTTCGCCGAGCCGGCCGAGCGCGAGCTGTACGGCGCGTTCGTGGAGCTGCGCCCCCCGATGAAGCAGGCCTATGAGGCCGGGGAGTACCGGGAGTTCTACCGCCTGGCCACCCGCCTGAAGGCCCCGGTGGACCACTTCCTCGACACGGTGCGGGTGAACGTGGAGGACGAGAGGGTGCGGGCGAACCGCTACGCCCTGCTCCACGCCCTGGTCGGCCTGCTCTCGGCCCCGGCGGACCTGAGCAAGCTGGCCGTGTAATCCGGCTGGAGATGACGCAAGGCCCGTTGGCGAGCGCCAACGGGCCTGACATTCTTCCGGGAACGTGCGGCCCTGCCCGGCCGCCCACCGGCTCCGTACCGGCTGCGGGCCTAGTTCATCACCCGGCCGCCGTCCACCACGACGGTCTGCCCCGTCAGGAACGCCGCGGCCGGCGAGAGCAGCCAGACCACGACCTCGGCCACCTCGGCGAAGGTGGCCAGGCGGCGCAGCGGGGTCTGCGCCTTCATCGCCTCCAGCGCCGGCGCCGGCAGCGCCCGGGCCAGCGGTGAGTCGATGGGCCCCGGCGCCACGCAGTTGACCCGGATGCCGAGCGGCCCCCACTCCCGGGCGGCCGACCGGGTGAGCCCCACCAGCCCCGCCTTCGCCGCCGCGTAGGCGGGGCCGAACGCGCCGCCGTTGAAGCTGACGACGGATCCCACGTTGACCACGGCCGGATCCCGGCCTTCCCGGAGCAGCGGCAAGGCCGCCCGCATCACGTAGAAGGGGCCGTTCAGGTTCGAAGCGATCACCGCCGCCCACTCGTCGGGGGTGACCCGGTCCCAGGGGAGCACCGGGGCCACGCCGGCGTTGTTGACCAGAAGGTCCAGGCCGCCCCAGGCGTCCTGCGCCCACCCGACCAGGGATTCGGCCTGCCCGGGCACGGCGAGGTCGGCCGCGAGCACCAGCGCCCGCCGCCCGAGGGCCTGCACCGCCTGCGCGGTCTCCTCCGCGCCGGCTTTGTCCCGGTGGTAGTGCACCGCCACGTCGGCCCCGGCTTCCGCCAGCCGGCGGGCCACGGCCGCCCCCAGCCCCTTGGAGGCCCCGGTCACCAAAGCCCGCTTGCCGGTCAGGTCCACGGTATCACCGCCTCCCGGTGGGCCTTGGCTGTGAACAGGAAGTCCGCCAGGCGGCCCTTGTGGGGCGCCCCCGGTTCCGTGTACCAGGGCGGGATCGGGCCGACGAACAGCTTCTGAATGGTAGGTTCCCTGAGGCAGCGCCGGACGAGCGCGGCCTCTTTCGTGAGCAGCGTGACCGCCAGCGAGCCCCGGAGCAGGGGCAGCGGGTCGGCGCCAGCGGGCAGCCGCGCCGCCGTCGCCCACGGGGCCGGCAGCTCCGCGCCGAAGCGGGGGTCGGATGGGTCGACGTCCAGGACCAGCGCCGGGCGGACGAAGGTCAGGCCGTCGACCTCCACGACCGCGCCGGGGGTCTGGCGGGCCGCCGCCGGGTTCTTCCAGGCGGGCACGCGCGCCGCCGGGTCCAGCGGATCCAGCAGCGGCAGCCGCTGCAGCCGGTCCGCCACCGCCTCCAGGAGGCCCGGCGCCTCGCCCCTGAGCACCACGGCGCTCGCGCAGGTGCACTTGCGCCCGCCGTCCTCCAGGATGCAGTCGACGAGGAACGCCACCGTGGCGGACCCGACCGCGTCGGCGTCCACCAGCACCTTGGAGCGGCCCGGGCCGTTGAAGAGGACCCGGGGGTCACGACCCAGCAGCGCCTCCAGGGCGGGCCCCCCGTAGGCCACCGTCCGGTCGCAGTGCTCCACCAGGGCGGGCACCAGATCGTGCTCCCCGGGCAAGAGGGCGATCCGCTCGACCGGGAAGCCCGCCTCCCGGAGCGCGAGCAGCACCCGCCAGGGCGTGAAGGGGTCGTCGGCGCCGGGGCGGACGGCGACCGCCCAGCCCATCGCGAGGGCCAGCACCCAGGTCAGGTGGACGGCCGGATGGTTGGACGGCGCGATGAAGCCCAGCACCCGGCCCACCGGGACCCAGCCGCAGGACTTGCCCGGGGCGGGCTCGATCCGGTGGGTGAGGAGGGGTTCCAACTGCCCATTCGGCGTCTGCCAGCGGAGCGCGTCCCGCACCTGCGCCATGCCGCGGGCCAGCTCGGCCAGGGCCCGGCGGCTGTCGGCGATGGGCGCGCCGGTGGAGAGGGTGACCAGCCGGGCGTGCTCGTCCGGCGAGCAGCCGCCGAGCCCGGCCGCCTCCAGCAGGCGGCCGGCGTGAGCGATCTGGTCCCAGAGCGCCGGGAGGTCGACCGGTTCCTCCGCTGCCGCCCGCAGCTCGGCCACGGTCCGGTGGACCAGCAGGGCCGGTGCGGCGGCCACCTTCGCCAGGGGCGCGCCCCGGTAGTCGCGGAGCACCCGCACATCCAGGCTGGCGCGCTCCCGCCCGCCCCGCCAGATCGGGATCTCCCGCACCTCAGTACACCCCCTCGATCCGGGCGCCGCCCCCGTCCAGCGGCGCGACCTCCGCCAGCTCATCCCAGAGGTCGGAACCCGGCCAGGCCACCCGCACCGCCCGGTCCCGCTCCAGGTGCCAGGGCAGGAACAGCTCCCGGGTGAGCAGGCTGATGCGGACCTGCCCGGCCTCCCCGGGGGCGACGCGGCGGGACGGGTCCTGCGGGTCGACCACCCGCACCACCGCCGCCGGTCCGGGCGGGGAGAAGACGCAGCGGTGGGCGTCGCCCGCGCGGCGGGGCCGCTGGCAGGCGATGCCCATCAGGGTGTTGCCGTACCAGCCGACGAAGGTCGCACCCGGCAGCAGCTCCTCCTCCAGCAGCCGCAGCCCCTCGGCGGAGAGCGAGGTGCCGAACCAGATGATGCCCTTCACCCGCTCAGCCAGAGCCGCGTAGGCGTCCGGGTGTTCGCAGAGCGCCTGCAGGAGGGGCGGGGTGGCGGAGAGGACCTCCACCGGCTGGGTCCGCAGCACCGCCAGGGCCTGCTCCACCAGGTGGGCGGTGTACCGCCTGGCCTCGTCGACGCGGCCCTCCCGGTAGAGCCGCTTCACCCAGCGCGGGTCCAGGTCGACGGTGTGGAAGAGCATCCCCCGGAGCCGGGCCAGCCGGGCGACGTTGGTGCCCACCAGGTGGGGGCCCGTGGGCCCCAGGTGGAGCCAGGCCGGGTAGGCGTGGCTGCCCGGGGCGGGCGCCGCGCTGCCAGGCGGAGCGGCCCGCGGGAAGCCGTGTTCATCCAGCATCCGGTCCACACGCAGAATCCCCCGGGTGCGCTCCTCCGCGTCGACGATGCGCGTGGGCGGCCCGGTCGTCCCCCCGGTCTCCCACACGGCGAACGGCCCGCTGCACCCCCGCGGGATGAGGTCGCCGGCGGGGACGTGCCGCCACTCCGCGGCCACCGCCGGGAACCGGGCGAGGTCGGCGAACCCCTGCACGTCTCTCAGGGGGTCAAAGCCCAGCTCCGCCGCCTTGCGCAGCCAGTAGGGCGAGCCGGTGTCGGGGCTGAAGTGCCAGCGCACGATCTCCCGCACGTGCGCGTCCAGTTCGGCCGGCGTCATCACCGCGGGTCACCTCCTGCAGCGGCCCCGTCAGCGCCCATCAGCTCTGCCGGCGGGGGGAGCGCGGCGCCGGCCGCGGCCAGGGCCCGCCCCGCCTTGGCCATGCACCCCCACCCCTCCGCGGGCGGGTCGCTGCCCGGGCCCAGCCCGGCGCCGGTCCGGACGAGGACGGCCCCGTCCTGCAGGGCCAGGCTGCGGATGGTGAGCCAGGGCTGCAGGCCCCCGCCGGGCAGCACCGCGCCCAGGGCCCCGGCGTACCAACCCCGCGGAATCGGCTCCAGCCGCTCGATCAGGGCCCGGGCCGCCTCCCGGGGGATGCCGCCCACCGTTCCGGCCGGGAAGCACGCGGCCACGAGGTCGGCGGGGCCGGCCTCCGGCCGCAGGGTGCCCGAGAGCCGGGAGGCCAGGTGGACCAGGCCGGGGTGGCGCTCCAGTTCCATGAAGCCGTCCACGGTGACGCTGCCCGGCAGGCAGACCGCCTCCAGGTCCCGGCGGGCCTGCTCCACCGCCACGGCGTGCTCCTCCCGGTCCTTCGGGCTCGCGGCGAGCTCGGCCGCGCGGCCGGCCGGCCGGGTGCCGGCCAACAGGTGCATGCGGGCCCGGCGGCCCTCCAGGAACACCAGCGGCTCGGGCGAGAGGCCGAGCAGGGCGCCCGCGCCCGGGCCATCCTGCAGCAGGAAGCCCAGGCCTGGCGGGCCGCCGGCCGTCAGCCGCCGGTAGACCTGCAGCGGGGGCAGGGAACAGGGGGCGGCGAAGGGCACGGAGAGGATCACCTTGGTCAACCGGCCTGCGGCCATGGCGGCGAGCGCCTCCCGCACGGCAGCGGCGTAGGCCGGATAGGGCCAGAGCGGCATGGCCGTCGCCGCGGCCGCCGGCGCGGGGGCATCGGGGCCGGAGGAGGCGGCAGAGGCCGGGGCAGCGCTCCCGGGAACGGAGGGCAGCTCTCCCCGCACCCAGAGCTCGCCCGCCTCGGGGTCGAAGAGCGCCGCCGCGCCGGGCACCCAGAAGCGGCCGGTTCCGTCCCAGTCCAGCCGGCCCACCGCTGCGCCCAGGAGCGCTGGAGCCTGCGGCGGCAGGCCGACCCGATCTGCCGCCGCAGACGCCTCGGCGATGCTGCCGGCGCACGCGGCCGGCGCCCACGCGACCAGGGTCACCCGGCGGCCCGCCCACGTGAGCCCGTCCAGCACCGCCACGGGGCCCGGTCCCAGGGCTGCGGCCAGGTCCGCCGGGCCCCAGGCGGGCAGCGGCAGGCGGCGGACGGATTCAGGTGCTGCCATGCGGGGCGCCCCCTTCCACGGCCAGTGCCCGGACCGGCGCGGCCTCCGCGCCGACGACGAGCATGGGCGCGGCCATGAGCCAGACGAAGGGTCCTTGGAGCGCCTTCAAGTTGCAGAGGTACTCCAGGATCGGTATGTCGGCTTCCAGCAGCCGCCGGTGCACGGGGAAGGCCCGGTCTCCGGGCTCCTCGGTGAGGAAGTCCAGCCCCACCAGGGCCGCGCCCTGATCGACGCACCAGTCGGCCGCGCTGGGGGCCAGGTAGGGCGGCTTCTGCCAGAAGTCCGGGTCGCCCCAGTGGTTGTCGACGTAGTCGGTGCGCAGGAGGAGCCGGAGGCCCGGGCGCATGCGCCCCGCGGCGGCCTTCTCCAGGTCTTCGGCGGTGACCGGCTCGTAGAGGCCGCGGTGGGTGAGATCCAGCACCAGCGCCGGCCCGACGAACCGCTCGGGCTCCAGATCGCTGACGTTCTTGCCGCCAGGCACGAAGTGGCTCGGGGCGTCCACGTGGGTGGCGTTGTGCGGGTTGAACACGAACTGGCTGAAGCGCCGGCCGTGCCCCGTGGGGTCGGTCTCGGGCGTCATGAGCGGGCGGATCTCCACCTGGCCGTACCAGGAGGTCCCGTAGGCCGGCATGCCGTGGCTGTAGCCCAGCGTCAGGTCGACGATACGCAGGGTGCCCACCTCCTTGACGGTCGGCTGCGGCCCGGGAAGGCCCGTGCCGCCGCTCGCCATACTATGCAGGTGTGCCGGCCCCGGTCCCGCGCATATCCATGTCGCAGGAGGGGGGCGGTAGGGTGGCCGTGGAGGTGGGGCTCCTGACCCCGGCGGAGTGGCCCTGGCTGGCAGCACGCTCCGCCGCAACGGCCTGGGCGCACGTGGATCCGGCTCTGCGGGCCTGGGTGAGCCCGCGGGCCGTGGCCGCGCGGGCGGAGCAGAACCTGCGCGCCCTCCTGGCCAGCCCCGGCGGGGCGGCCCTGGTGGCGCGCACAGGCGGCGCCGCCGTCGGCTACCTGGTGGTGGCGCTGGTGCCTGACGAGTTGACGGGGCTGCCGGTGGGGCTCTTCTACGACATCTTCGTGGAACCGGCGCACCGCGGCACCGGCGTGAGCCACCGGCTGACCGCGGCGGGCGAGGCGCACTGCCGGGCGCACGGCGCGCGCCTGGTCCGCCGGTACGTCGACCCGGCGAACGCCGCCTCCCTGCGGCACGCGCTGCGGGAGGGCTGCCGGGTCGACCGGCTCTCGCTGGCGAAGGAGCTGTGGTAAGCCGGCGCCGGCCGTCGCCGGTGCCCATGGCGCGAATCGGCTCGCCACCGGCCGGGAGGCTATCGGCCTCCGGTGGGTGGCGAAGACGGAGAAGGAGCGTGATCGCTTGCTGGACCATCGCGCGGCGGGGCTCAGCGACGAGCAGGCCGTGGAGATCTACCGATGGATGCTCCTCACCCGGCGGCTGGACGAGCGGCTGGGGTTTCTGCAGCGGAGCGGCGCCATCCCGCTCGCGCTCTCCAGCCGGGGACACGAGGCGGCCCAGGTGGGCGCCGCCCTGGCCTTCGAGCGGGGGCGGGACTGGTGGTTCCCGTACTACCGCGACCTGGGGGCCGTGCTGGTCGCCGGCACCACGCCGCTGGACGTGATGCTGTCCGCCTTCGGCCGCGCCGCCGACCCGTCCTCGGGCGGGCGCCAGACGCCGTACAACTGGGGCGACCGGCGGCTGAACATCGTCGCGCGCTCCGCGCCGGTCGGGGTGCAGATCCCCCAGGCCGCGGGGGTGGCGCAGGCTGCGGTGCTCCGGGGCGATCCCATCGTCGTGTACTGCAGCTTCGGCGAGGGGGCGGCGTCGCAGGGCGACTTCCACGAGGGGCTGAACTGGGCGGCCCTGCACCGGCTGCCCGTGGTTTTCTTCTGCCAGAACAACGGCTGGGCGATCTCGGTGCCGGCGGTGCGCCAGGTGGCCGGCAGCAGCGTCGCGGCGCGGGCAGCCGGATACGGCATCGAGGGGGTCCGCGTCGACGGGATGGATCCGTTCGCCGTCCACGCCGCGGCCGCGCGGGCGGTCGCGCGGGCGCGCTCGGGCGGCGGGCCGACCTTGATCGAGGCCCGCGTGCACCGGCTCGATCCCCACACCTGCGACGACAACCACGCCACGTACCGGAGCGCGGCGGAGCTGGCCGCGGCGAAGGAGGCTGACCCGCTGCCCAAGGTGGCAGACTATCTGCGGCGGGCGGGGCTGCTCACGGAGGCTCTGGGGGCGGAGCTGGAGCGGGCCGTCATGGCGGAGATCGACGCGGCGGAATCCGCCGCGCGGGCGGCGCCGCTGCCGAAAGGCGAGGAGGCGCTGGGGCCGGTCACAGCGCCACCTGCTCCAGCGCCTCCTTGACCTTCGCGAGGAAGCCGATCATTTCCGCCCCGTCCACCGCCCGGTGGTCCGCGGTGAGCGCGAGGTACATCATCGGCCGGATCGCCAGCTGGTCGTCGGCGGTGACGACGGGCCGCTTCTGGATGGCCTCGAACGCCAGGGCCCCCACGTTGGGCGGCTGGATGACCGGGGTGCCGAAGAGGGTGGCCCCCCAGCGGCCGGTGTTGGTGATGACGAATGTCTGGCCGGAGAGCTCCTGCGGCGAAAGCAGCCCGGCCCTGGCCTTCTGGGTCTGCAGGTGGATCGCGCGGGCCAGGTCCCAGAAGCCCAGCCGCTCGGCCGACGGGATCACCGGCAGGAGGACGCCGCCGGGCACGGCGGTGGCGATGGCGAGGTTGATGTACCGCGGGATGACGAACCCCTGTGGAGTGAGCATCGCGTTCATGATCGGGTAGGCCATCAGGGCCTGGATCGTCGCGGCGGCAAAGAAGGACAGGTATGTCAGCCGGATGCCCAGGTGGCGCTCCGCCAGGGGCTTGAGCGACTCCCGGGCCGAGACCAGACCCGTGCAGTCGACCTCCGCCACCACCGTGACCGGGGCGGTGGTCCGCTGGGCGTGCTCCAGGTTGAGCATGGAGACCCGGCGGATGGGGCTGAGCGGCAGGGTCACGACGGAGGGAAACGGCGGTCCTCCCATGGCCAGGGGGTTGTCGGGCGTGCCGCCGGGCAGCATGAGGCCGGCTGGTGCGCCGGGCGGGATGGGGAACGCCTGCACGAAGACTCCTCCCCTCACGCGCGCATTGCTGCACCAGCATATGCCTCTTTGGCCCCTGCGTCCCGGCGGCTGTAGGGCGCCACGGTGATAGACGCCTTCTTGAACTCCGATTGAAAACATCAAGAGCCCCTTGGGCCCGGGGCCCCCAGTGGAGGTGCAGGAGTGCGGCGGCAGCGGGCGAACTTTGTACTTTGTAAAACAACGGTACAAAAGCGGCGACGGATGTGCATTCGGTAACAAGCGGGGAGGGCTCACATGGTCGCCAAGCCGGTCATCTTCGTGGTCTCCGACTCCGTGGGCGAGACGGCCGATCTGGTCACCCGCGCCGCGCTGTCGCAGTGGGGACAGCGAGCCGTGGAGATCCGGCGGTTTCCGATGATCGATGACCCGGAGTCCCTCCGGGAGGTGATCGACGCCGCGCGCCAGCAGCCCACCCTGATCGTATATACCATCATCGTCCCCGAGATCCGTCAGGAGCTCCAGCGGCTGGTTGACATGTGGAACATTCCCGCCGTGGACATCATGGGGCCCATGCTCGACGGGATTTCCAAACTGCTGGGGGCGCCCGAGAACCTGGAGCCCGGACGGCTGCACCGCCTCGATGATGAGTACTTCCGCCGCATCGAGGCCGTGGAGTTTGCGGTGAAGTACGACGACGGCAAGGATCCCCGCGGGTTCCTGCGGGCTGACGCCGTGCTGATCGGCGTCTCCCGCTCTTCCAAGACCCCGGTGTCGATGTACCTCGCGCACCGGCGGTACAAGGTGGCGAACCTGCCGCTGGTTCCGGAGGTCAGCCTGCCCAAGGAGCTCTTTCTCGTCCCGCCCCACAAAGTGGTCGGTCTGCGGATTAGCCCCGAGAAGCTGCATCAGATCCGCGAGGAACGGGTCAGGACCATCGGCCTCAGATCAGACGCCAACTACGCCAGCATGGAACGAATCCTCCAGGAGTTGGAATACGCCGAGTCGGTCTTCAGGAAGATCGGCTGTGCGGTGATTGATGTGACGAACAAGGCGGTTGAAGAGACCGCGGTCCGGGTCCTGGAAATCATCAACCGAGGGGTGACTTTCCGTGACTAAGAAGTGGGTGTATCTCTTCGAAGAGGGTCGGGCCGACATGCGCATGCTTCTCGGCGGCAAGGGCGCGAACCTGGCCGAGATGACCAACATCGGCCTGCCCGTGCCTCCGGGCTTCACGATCACCACGGAGGCCTGCCGGGAGTACCAGAAGACCCAGCAGATCGCCCCCGAGGTCATCGAGCAGGTCGACGCCGCCCTCGCAGCCCTGGAGAAGAAGACGGGCAAGAAGTTCGGCGACCCGCGGAACCCGCTGCTGCTTTCGGTCCGCTCCGGCGCCCCGCTCTCGATGCCGGGCATGATGGACACCGTGCTCAACCTGGGTCTCAACGACGAGACGGTGGTGGCCCTCGCGGAGCTGACCGGCAACGAGCGGTTCGCCTGGGACTCCTACCGGCGCTTCATCCAGATGTTCTCGAACGTCGTGCTGGGCATTGAGCTGCACAACTTCGAGTCGATTCTGGAGGAGCACAAGCGGCGCCACGGCTTCACCCTGGACATCGAACTGCAGGCCGAGCACTTCAAGGCGATCGTGCCGGAGTACAAGGCTGTCGTCGAGAAGCATACCGGCAAGCCCTTCCCGATGGATCCGCGCGCACAGCTCATGGCCGCCATCCGGGCCGTGTTCGAGTCGTGGAACAACCCGCGGGCGAAGGTGTACCGGCGCATCAACAAGATCTCCGACGACCTGGGCACGGCGGTCAACGTCCAGGCGATGGCGTTCGGCAACATGGGCGAGGACTCTGCGACGGGCGTCTGCTTCACCCGCAACCCGAACACGGGCGCGAAGGAGTTCTACGGCGAGTACCTGCCCAACGCCCAGGGCGAGGACGTCGTGGCGGGCATCCGCACGCCGTACCCGATCGCGCACCTGAAGGAGACGATGCCCGAGGTCTACCAGCAGCTTTACGACATGTGTGAGCTGCTGGAGTCCCACTACAAGGACATGCAGGACATCGAGTTCACGGTGGAGCGGGGCAAGCTGTACATCCTCCAGACCCGCGCCGGCAAGCGGACGCCGATCGCTTCCATTAAGATCGCGGTCGACCTCGTCAAGGAGGGCAAGATCTCAAAGGAGCAGGCGGTGCTGCGGGTCGATCCCGAGCAGATCAACAACCTCCTGCACCCGACCATCGACCCCAAGGCCAAGCTCGACATCCTCGCCAAGGGCCTGGCCGCCTCCCCCGGCGCGGCGACGGGCATGTGCGTCTTCGACCCCGACCGGGCCGAGCAAATGGCCCGTGAGGGCAAGAAGATCATCCTGGTCCGTCCCGAGACCTCCCCGGACGACATCCACGGCATGGTCGTCGCCCAGGGCATCCTCACCTCCCGCGGCGGCATGACGTCCCACGCCGCGATCGTCTCCCGCGGCATGGGCAAGCCCTGCGTCGTCGGCTGCGAGGCCATCCGGGTGGACCTGGAGGGCCGGGAGTTCCGGGTGAACGGCCGCGTGGTCAAGGAGGGCGAGATCATCACGATCGACGGGACCACGGGCAACGTGATCTACGGCGAGGTCCCGCTGGTCGATCCCGAGCTGTCGCCCGAGTTCCGCACCCTGCTCAGCTGGGCGGATGAGATCCGGACCCTGGGCGTGCGGGCTAACGCGGACACGCCCGCGGATGCCGCCAAGGCGCGCGAGTTCGGCGCGGAGGGCATCGGCCTCTGCCGCACGGAGCACATGTTCGGCCAGGGCGGGTACCATCCGGAGCGGATGGCGGTGGCGCGCGAGATGATCCTCGCCGAGACCACCGAGGAGCGCACGGCCGCGCTGGAGAAGCTCCTCGAGATGCAGCGGCAGGACTTCTACGAGATCTTCAAGGCGATGAACCCGTATCCGGTGACGATCCGCCTGCTCGACCCGCCGCTGCACGAGTTCCTGCCCGACGCCGAGGACCTGGCCATCGAGGTGGCTCTCATGCGCGAGCGGGGCGAGACCGGCCCCGAGCTGGAGCAGAAGGAGGCCCTGCTCAAGAAGGTCCGGGCCATGGCCGAGATGAACCCGATGCTCGGCTTCCGCGGGTGCCGCCTGGGCATGATCTACCCCGAGATCTACGAGATGCAGGTGCGGGCGATCTTCGAGGCCGCCGCCCAGTGCCACAAGGAAGGCATGAAGGTGGAGCCCGAGATCATGCACCCGCTGGTCAGCATCGTCACCGAGCTGGCCTTCCTGCGGGAGATGACCGACCGGGTCGCGAAGGAGGTCATGGAGAAGCACGGCGTCACCTTCAACTACATGGTCGGCACGATGATCGAGGTGCCGCGGGCGGCCGTGACCGCCGACGAGATCGCGGAGCACGCGCAGTTCTTCTCCTTCGGCACCAACGACCTGACGCAGACCACCTTCGGCTTCTCCCGCGACGACGCCGAGGGCAAGTTCCTGGCCCAGTACGTGGACAAGAAGGTGCTGCCCGAGAACCCGTTCGTCACCCTCGACCGCAAGGGCGTCGGCAAGATGGTGGAGATCGCGTGCGAGCTCGGGCGCAAGGTCCGGCCGGACATCAAGCTGGGCGTCTGCGGCGAGCACGGCGGCGATCCGGCGTCCATCGAGTTCTTCCACAACGTCGGCCTGACGTACGTCTCCTGCTCGCCGTACCGGGTCCCCGTGGCCCGGCTGGCGGCGGCGCAGGCGGCGGCCAAGGCCCGGGGCGAGCGCGCCACTTCCAGCACCGTGTAAGGGCGGTGCGCGGCGTCAGGGTCCGCCTCCCGGCTGGGGGGCGGACCCTGACTGCGTGCTGCCAGGGCCCGGCGGGCGGGCAGGAAGGAATCGCGCCCGCCGCTGTCGAAAGGGAGTACGCCCGCCAGACACCCTCGCCGCCGTCCGTGCCGCAACCGGGGGTCCCGGGGGCGTTTTTCTTGCAGGGCGAGCGTGCCGGACGATGGGGTGGTGATCCGTGGCCCGGTTCGACGAGGCATTCAAGGAAGAGGTGCGCGCCCGAAACGACATCGTCGAAGTGATCTCCGCCTACGTCAAGCTGGAGCGCAAGGGCAACCGGTACGTGGGGCTCTGCCCCTTCCACAGCGAGAAGACGCCGTCGTTCCATGTTGTGCCCGACGGGCAGTTCTACTACTGCTTCGGCTGCAAGGCCAGCGGCGATGTGTTCACGTTCCTCATGGAGCGGGAGCACCTCACCTTCTACGAGGCGGTGGTGCAGCTCGCCAAGCGGGCGGGCATCCCCCTGCCCCGGGAGGAGCGGACGCCGGAAGAGGAGCGGGCCTATCGGGAGCGCCGGGACATGTACGCCGCGCTCGACCTGGCGGCCCGCTTCTATCACCACCAACTCTTCACGCCGGCCGGCAAGCCGGGGCTGGACTACCTGCTCGGGCGCGGGCTCACCGAGGAGACGATCCGGCGATTCCGGCTGGGGTGGGCGCCGGGCCGCGGCATGCTCTACCGGGCCCTGCGGGACCGCTTTCCGCCGCAGATCCTCCAGAAGGTCGGGCTGATCGTTCCCCGGCGCGACGGACAGGGCTTCACGGACGTCTTCTACGAGAGGGTGATGTTCCCGATCACCGACCTGTCCGGCCGCGTGATCGGCTTCGGCGGGCGGATCCTGAGCGGTGACGGGGCCAAGTACAAGAACACGGCGGAGACGCCGCTGTTCGTGAAGCGGCACGTCCTGTTCGGATTGGACCAGGCCAAAGAGGAGATGCGCGCCAGGAATCAGGCAATTCTCGTAGAAGGATATATGGATGTGATCACGCCTCATCAGGCGGGCATCCGGAACGTGGTCGCGCCTTTGGGCACCGCCCTGACGGACGAGCAGTGCCGGATCATCCGGCAGCAGGCGCAGCAGGTGATCGTCGCCTTCGACATGGACACCGCGGGCCAGCTGGCCACTCTGCGCGGCCTGCAGAAGCTGTACGACAGCGGCTGCGACGTGCGGGTCCTGCAGCTGCCGGAGGGGAAGGATCCGGACGAGTTCATCCGCACCCATGGCGCACCTGCGTTCGTCGAACGAATCGAACAGGCTGTTCCGCTGATCGAGTTTCGGCTCAGCCGGGCCCTGCCCTCCCACCGCCGGCCGACGCCGGAGGAGATGGCGAAGGCGGTGGAGGCGGTGGCCCAGGTCCTGGTGGACGTGCGCAATGAGGTCGTGCGGGAGGCGTACGTCGACCAGGTGGCCGAGCGCCTGGCCGGGGACGACCCGCTGCTGAAGCCCGACCTGAAGCGGGCGATCGATCGGCAGCTCAACCGCCTGCTCCGCCGGGGATTCCAGCATAATCTGCCAGATTTCAGGAATAATAACAGAGGTCCGGGGCTCCCTGCTTCGCCCGGACCGACGCGTCCTCGCCCTGTAGACGTCCCGGTCACGATGGCGGAGCTGGCGCACCGGTCTGAGCGCATACTGCTGCGCCTCATGCTGGAGCACCCCGGGCTGCTCCGCCTCGTGGAAGCGGAGCTGGGGGAGGATCCCTTTGCGGATCCCTGCCACCGGCAGATCTACGCGGCAGGGCGAGCGCTGCTCGCGGAGGCCGACCCCCTGGCGGGCGGAAGTGTGATCGCCCGCCTGTTCGACCGCCTGCCGGATCCGGAGGTCAGACGGGTCCTGAGCGAACTGGCGGCCGAACCGATGCTGACCACCGATCCGGAAAAGGAAGCGGCAGACTGCATCGAGAAGATAAGGAAGCATAGAGATTCGAGGAGACTAGAGGAGTTGGAGAACCAGATCAGGGTCGCAGCGGCAGCTAAGCAGCGAGTGGACCCGGCCATATGGAACGAGTACGTAGCACTTGCGCGTAAGCTCAAGTCGTCCCGATCCTGAGGTGGCTGCGGAAGGGGGGGAGTCATCATGGAGTCCAACGAAGCGAAGATGCAGAACGCCCGCGAACTGGTGAAGCAGCTCATTGCCAAGGGCAAGCGCAAGGGAAGCCTGAGCTATGATGAGGTGGCAGATTCCCTTCAGGAACTGGAGCTGGAGCCTGCGCAGATGGAGGCCGTCTTCGACACGCTGACGGAGGCGGGCATCAAGCTGCAGGCGGACGAGGCCGAAGTGGCGGAAGAGCCGGTCGACGTCGACGCCGACGTCGAGGCGGTGGACGTGATCGAACCCCCGCCCGTGGACGAGGCGGAACCGGATGACGACGCCACGGCCAGCGACGATGACGACCTCTCGGTTCCGGATGGAGTTGCCATCGACGACCCGGTCCGCATGTACCTGAAGGAGATCGGGCGCGTGCCGCTGCTCACCCCCGAGGAAGAGATCCAGTTGGCCGAGCGCATCGAGAAGGGCGACGAGGAGGCCAAGCGCAAGCTGGCGGAGGCGAACCTGCGCCTGGTCGTCTCGATCGCGAAGCGCTACGTGGGCCGGGGCATGCAGTTCCTCGACCTCATCCAGGAAGGCAACCTCGGCCTGATCAAGGCCGTTGAGAAGTTCGACTACCGGAAGGGCTTCAAGTTCTCCACCTACGCGACGTGGTGGATCCGCCAGGCGATCACCCGAGCCATCGCGGATCAGGCCCGGACCATCCGCATCCCGGTGCACATGGTCGAGACGATCAACAAGCTGATCCGGGTCACCCGGCAGCTCGTGCAGGAGCTGGGGCGGGAGCCGACCCCCGAGGAGATCGCCGCGGTGATGGACATCCCGGTGGAGCGGGTCAGGGAGATCCAGAAGATTGCGCAGGAACCGGTCTCCCTGGAGACGCCGATCGGCGAGGAGGAAGACTCGCACCTCGGCGACTTCATCGAGGACCAGGATGCGCCGGCCCCGGCCGAGGCGGCCTCGTACACCCTGCTCCGGGAGCAGCTGGAGGAGGTCCTCGAGTCCCTGACGCCTCGGGAGGAGAAGGTGCTGCGTCTGCGCTTCGGGCTGGACGACGGGCGCGCCCGCACCCTGGAGGAGGTCGGTCAGGTCTTCGGCGTGACCCGCGAGCGCATCCGGCAGATCGAGGCCAAGGCCCTGCGGAAGCTCCGCCATCCGAGCCGGTCGAAGAAGCTGAGGGACTATCTAGAATAACATATTATTCATGCAGTCTGAGGCCACAATCCCCGTCACGTTTTGTGACGGGGTTATTTTTTCTGTCTTCAAGGCGGGGAAGAATTGACGACCGGCAACTTATGGTTTAAGATCAAGTTGTCGGTTCTTGTGTGAAAGGGGTGAGACCATGGCCTTGATCGAGATCCGGGGACTGACCAAGATCTTCGGCCCCCGTCCCCAGGAGGTCATGGCCCTGATACGCCAGGGCATGACGAAGGAGCAGGTGATGGCGCAGACGGGCCACGCGATCGGTCTGCTGGACGTATCGCTCTCCATCGAAAAGGGCGAGGTATTCGTGATCATGGGCCTCTCCGGCAGCGGGAAGTCGACCCTGGTGCGCTGCCTGAACCGGCTGATCGAGCCCACGGCCGGCCAGGTGCTGCTGGACGGGCAGGACATCCTGGCCCTGGACGAGCGGGGCCTGCGCGCGCTCCGGCAGAAACGCATGGCCATGGTCTTCCAGCGGTTCGGGCTGCTGCCGCACCGGACGGTGCTGGAGAACGTGGCCTTCGGCCTGGAGGTGCAGGGCGTGCCGAAGGCCGAGCGGGAAGAGAGAGCCCGCCAGTGGCTGGAGACGGTGGGGCTTGCCGGCTGGGAGCGGAGCTACCCCAGCCAGCTCAGCGGCGGCATGCAGCAGCGGGTCGGCATCGCCCGCGCCCTGTGCAACGACCCCGACATCCTCCTGATGGACGAACCGTTCAGCGCGCTGGACCCCCTGATCCGGCGGGAGATGCAGTCCGAGCTCCTGGAGCTGCAGACCCGGCTGAACAAAACGATCATCTTCATCACCCACGACCTGGACGAGGCGCTGCGGCTCGGGGACCGGATCGCCATCCTGAAGGACGGCCAGGTGGTGCAGGTGGGCACCGCCGAGGAGATCCTCACCCACCCGGCCGACGAGTACGTGGCCGAGTTCACGCGCGACGTGAACCGGAGCCGGGTTCTGACCGCCCGGTCGGTCATGCAGCGTCCCCGGGTCGCGGTGGTCGGGCGCGACGGGCCGCGCAGTGCCCTGAAGCTGATGGAGGAGCAGGGGCTCTCCAGCGTCTTCGTCGTCGACCGGGAGCACCGCCTGGTCGGCTTGGTGCAGGCCGAGGCGGCCATCGCGGCGGCGCAGCACGGCGAGACCGGCCTGGGCAGCCTGATCATCCGCGACGTGCCGACGACGGGGCCCGACACGCTCCTGGAGGCCCTGATCCCCGTCGCCGCGAGCCACCGCTGGCCCATCGCCGTGCTGGACGAGGAGCGGCGCCTGCTGGGCATCATCCCGCGGGTCGCCGTGCTGGCGGCGCTGGCCGGGCGGACCCAGGCGGAAGCCCCCCGCCAGGCGGGCTGACGGCGGGGGAAGTCCATTCCGGGGAGGTCGAAACATGAGGAAGCAGTATAGGTGGCGCATGCTGATGGCCGCTGCCCTGGCAGGGGTGCTCCTGGCCGCGGCCGGATGCGGCGGCGGCCCGGATGGCGGCGGCTCCCCCGGCGATCAGAAGCAGGTGATCCGCCTGGGCGACATGCAGTGGCAGTCGCTGTGGATCAACAACGCGATCGCCGGGTTCATCATCGAGAAGGGCTACGGCTATCCGGTGGAGACCGTGGAGGTCACCACCCCGATCATGCAGCTTTCGCTGGTCCGGGGCGACCTGGACGTCGCCATGGAGATCTGGACCGGCAACATGGTCGACTGGTACAACGAGGTGATCGAGAAGGGCCAGATGCTCGACCTCGGCAAGGTCATGGACCGCACCACCCAGGGCTGGTACGTGCCCGCCTACGTGGTGCACGGCGACCCCGAGCGGGGCATCGCACCGATGGCGCCCGATCTCAGGACGGTCGAGGACCTGAAGCGGTACGCCCACCTCTTCGCGGACCCCGAGGATCCCGGCAAGGGACGGCTGATCAGCTGCATCACCGGCTGGGACTGCGCGAACGTCAACCGGGTGAAGCTGCACGCCTACGGCCTGGCGGACCTGTATAACCTGCAGGAGCCCGGCACCTCCGGCGCCCTGGACGCTGCGATCGCCGGCGCCTACCAGCGGGGCGAGCCCCTGCTCACCTACTACTGGGAGCCCACCTGGCTGATGGGCGCCCTGGACATGGTGCTCCTGGAGGAGCCGCCCTACTCCGAGGAATGCTGGGCGCTGGTGCGCAAGGGTGTGGCCGGGGATATCCCCCTGAATCAGATCCCGCCTGAGGCCGGATGCGCCTGGGAGGACGCGCCGGTGGTCAAGGGCGTCCACCCCTCGCTGAAGGAGCGGGCCCCCGAGGTGGTCGCGTTCCTGGAGCGGTTCATGATTCCGACGGAGGATCTGAACAAGATCTCGGCCTACATGGAGGAAAACGACGTGGAGGCCGACCAGGCGGCCCTGTGGTTCTTCGCCAACTACCAGGAGCTCTGGCGGAGCTGGATGCCGGACGACGTGGCCAAGAAGGTTGAGCAGGCCCTCCTGGCCGCCGGCGTGAGCCTGTAGTGTCGCAAAGGCAGGTGAGGCAATGTGTTTCCGCACAGCTACAAGCTGCCCCTGGCGGACTGGGTGGACAGCGGCGTGGCCTGGCTGGTGCAGGCCGGCGGCCCCTTCTTCGATTGGCTCGGCCGCATCCTGCTGAAGCCCCTGGTGGGGCTGGAGAACTTCCTGCTGTGGCTGCCCTGGTGGGCGGTCCTGCTGGCGGTGGCGGCCGCTGCCTGGAAGAGCGCCGGGTGGAAGCTGGCCCTCGGGTCGGCGCTTGGCCTCGTCTTCATCGGGTCGCTCGGGCTGTGGACCCACGCGATGCGGACGCTCACGCTGGTGATCGCGGGCACCGCACTGGCGGTGGTCGTGGCCATTCCCACCGGCATCGCCATGTCCCGCAGCGACCGGCTGGAGCGGGCCATCCGGCCTCTCCTGGACCTCATGCAGACCCTGCCCAGCTTCGTCTACCTGGTGCCGATCCTGATGCTGTTCGGCATGGGCAAGGTGCCGGCCGTGCTGGCCACCTTCGTCTACGCCGTGCCGCCGGCGATCCGGCTGACCAACCTGGGCATCCGCCAGGTGCCGGCCGACGTCGTCGAGGCCGCCAGGGCCTTCGGCACCACCGCGTGGCAGATGCTGCTGAAGGTGCAGCTTCCGCTGGCCAAGCCCACCATCATGGCGGGCATCAACCAGACCGTGATGATGGCCCTGTCGATGGTCGTCATCGCCTCGATGATCGGCGCGTCCGGCCTGGGCACGGAGGTGCTCAACGGCATCGCCCGCATCGAGACGGGGCGGAGCTTTGCCGGGGGAATCTCCATCGTCATCCTGGCGATCATCATCGATCGGGTGACGCAGGGGCTGTCGAAGTCGCGGCTGCAGGCGTAGGCCCGTAAACCGATGGCGCCGGCCCGGGCGAGGCCGGCGCTTCTGAATTTCAGCCGGGCCCGCTCGCCGCCCCGGCAGGGGTTCTCCCGCGGAGCGCAATCCGGAAACTGCACGGAACTTCCGGCCGTCTGACGAATGAATGGAACCGGGGACTGACCAGGTGGTCGCAGTACTCCGGAACGCGTGGAGGTAAGCGCGATGGACCGCGTTCGTGTCATGGGGGCCGCGTTGATCCTGGTGCTGATTCTGTCCGGCTGCAGCCGGGCGGCGGAGCCGCAGGAGTCCCAGCCCGAGCCCCACGCGGGGGCGCCGGCCGTGCCTGCAACCGGCGTGGCCGGGGGTGAAGCGGAACCGCCCGGGGCGCGCCCCGGCCCCGCCGCGCAGCCGGAGAGTGCGGAGGCCCCGGCCGTTCCGCCCGGGCCTGCCGTGACGGCGGAGGGGGAGGAAGTCGTCGTGACGGGCCTGGACCGCCCGTCGCCGCAGGCGTGGTCGCCGTCCGGGCGACGGGTGCTCATCGCGTCGGGGCCGTTCACCTATCTGCTGGACCTGGCGAAGCCGTCGCTGGAAGTTCTGTCGGACTTTGACCCGTCGTTCGAACGCCCCGTCTTCTGGTCCGAGACGCAGGTATTCTGGATGGACGCCCACGGCCGTGCCCTGCTCCGCAACCTGGAGACCGGGGAGGACCGGCTCATCCACGACTTCGGCGGTCCTGTGATTCACTACATCCAGCCGGGAGACACCCAATATATTGCCAACCGGGAAAAGGGCGTGGTGATGCAGGGCTACCGCTTCGGCACCATCGTCGCGGGGGAGCTGGGGGGCGCGGAGGAGCGGGTGCTCATCGAGACCGGCCACCTGATCGGCCGCATGGCCAGCGGCCAGGTGCTGGCGGTGGAGGGGATGCGCGGCGGGCCGCTGTGGGCGCTCTCCCCGACCGGCGAAAAGCGGCTGCTGAGCCAGGATGACGCCTACTTCGTGCAGATTTCCCCCGACGGCCGCCGGGCCCTGTGGTTTACGCACAGCCCGGAGCCGGCGGCGGAGCAGGCCCGCCGTCAGCCCCTGGCGCTCCTGAAGGACCTGCTCCGGCCCCGTGTCGCCTACGCGGACCCGCCGTACGACCCGCCCCTCACCGACCTGTGGACGTGGGACGGCACGGGCGATCCCGTCCGCATTCCCCTGGGCGGCACCTACTCGGCGCGGGCCCGGTTCTCGCCGGACGGGCAGCGCATCGCCCTGGCGCTGAACGAGGAGATCTGGACCGAGCTGGCCCCCGGGGAGGAGCGGCAGCCGCGTCCCGGCCACGTGGCCGTGGTGGAGGGGGAGGAGATCCGGGTGCTGGCCACCTTCGAGGGCCGAGTGGGGATCGGCATGTGGCTGGGAGAGGACGGCTTCCGCTTCACGCCGCCCATGGAGAAGACGGGGGCACAGCTGCCGATCCTGCGCATGGACCTGAGCGGCCAGCAGAGCGAAATCGGCGGGCTGTGGTACCATGCCGGGCTCCATCCCGACCCCGACCGCGGCCCCAGCATGCTCGTCATCTGGAGCGGAGACGCCTCGACGGTCTACTGGTCGGACTCGGCAAGAGTCGCGCAGGTCCACTTCGACGTGAACCGGCATGGCCAGCCGCTCTACGCCCCGCCCTGGGCCCCGTACCTGCCGACCGGAGATTCCGACGCGCTCCGTTTCCTGCGCTTCGCCTCTGAGAACACACTCTGAGAGGCCGGCCGCACTGGCCGGCCCTTTTCGTCTCCAGGGGCTTTCGCGTTTGCTTTCTCGGAATTGACGGGTTTTTGCGATGAACGGTCGGCTTTCGCAGACGAACGGCTGTGCCCGCCCCCGGCCCCGGTGCGCCGCGCATCTGGCCGCAAAATCCCAACCACTGGTCGCCGCTTCCGGGACGATTGGGCGGCAACTTTTTATACTAACGCCATGATAAAACTGGCTGAAGGGCGGTGGATTTCCGAATGCTCACGCTGGAGGGCGTTTCGATCCGGGGAGCCCTCGGCGAGCGCTACGACGAGGTGCTCACCCCCGAAGCGCTGGAGTTCCTGGTTCAGCTGCACCGCCGGTTCGCAGCCAGGCGCAGGGAGCTGCTCATGCTGCGCGCGGAGCGGCAGGAGCGGCTGGACCGGGGCGAGTGGCCCGATTTTCTCCCGGAGACCCGGCACATCCGCGAGTCGGAGTGGCAGGTCGCGCCGTACCCGCCTGACCTCGCGGACCGGCGGGTGGAGATCACCGGGCCCGTGGACCGCAAGATGATCATCAACGCCCTCAACTCCGGCGCCCGGGTGTTCATGGCGGACTTCGAGGACGCCACCAGCCCGACCTGGGCCAACATCATCGAGGGCCACATCAACCTCATCGACGCGGTGAAGGGCACGATCACGTACACCAACCCCGACGGCCGGGTCTACAAGCTGAAGGAGAAGGTGGCCACGCTGTTCGTGCGGCCGCGGGGCTGGCACCTGCCCGAGCGGCACATCGTGATCGACGGTGAGCCGGCCTCGGGCAGCCTGGTGGACTTCGGCCTCTACTTCTTCCACAACGCCCGGCGGCTCATCGAAAAGGGGAGCGGGCCCTACTTCTACCTGCCCAAGCTGGAGAGCCACCTGGAGGCCCGGCTGTGGAACGACGTCTTCTGCTTCGCCCAGGACTACCTGGGCATCCCCCGCGGCACGATCAAGGCCACCGTGCTGATCGAGACGATCCTCGCCGCCTTCGAGATGGATGAGATCCTCTGGGAGCTGCGGGAGCACTCGGTGGGCCTGAACGCGGGGCGCTGGGACTATATCTTCAGCTGCATCAAGAAGTTCCGCAACCGGCCGGAGGTGCGCTTCCCCGACCGCAGCGCCGTGACCATGACGGTGCCGTTCATGCGGGCCTACACCGAGCTGCTGGTGAAGACCTGCCACCGGCGCGGCACCTTCGCCATCGGCGGCATGGCGGCGTTCATCCCCAGCCGGAAGGACCCGCGCGTGAACGCCGTCGCCCTGGAGAAGGTGCGGCAGGACAAGGAGCGCGAGGCGGGCGACGGCTTCGACGGCACGTGGGTGGCCCATCCGGACCTGGTGCCCGTGGCCACCGCCGTCTTCGACGAGGTGCTGGGCACGAGGCCGAACCAGATCGACCGGCAGCGGCCGGACGTCCAGGTCACCGCGCAGGACCTGCTGAACTTCGCCGCCACGCCCGGCGAGATCACCGAAGAGGGGCTGCGGCTCAACGTCAACGTCGGGATCCAGTATATCGAGTCGTGGCTGCGCGGCGTGGGGGCGGCGGCCATCCACAACCTGATGGAGGACGCCGCGACCGCCGAGATCTCCCGGTCCCAGGTGTGGCAGTGGGTGCGCCACGGGGCGACCCTGGCGGACGGCCGGAAGGTCACCCGGGAGCTGGTGCGCACCTTGATCGACGAGGAGATGGAGCGGATCCACCGCGCGGTGGGATCCCGCGCCTTCACCTGCGGGCGCTTCCAGACCGCCCGGCAGCTGTTCGAGCGGGTGGCCCTGGCGGACGAGTTCCCGGAGTTCCTGACGCTGCCGGGATACGACCTGATCTAGACGCAGAACGGGTGAGGAGGTCAACCCCATGCTGAGCGTGAGTGAGAAGATCCAGCGGCAGGCGGCCGAGCTGGAGCGGGAGTGGAAGACCAATCCGCGGTGGGCGGGGGTGGAGCGGCCCTACTCGGCGGCCGACGTGATCCGCCTGCGCGGTTCGTTCCAGGTGGAGTACACGATTGCCAAGCGGGGGGCCGAGAAGCTGTGGCACCTCCTGCACACGGAGGAGTACGTCCCCGCCCTGGGAGCGCTCACGGGCAACCAGGCGGTGCAGATGGTCAAGGCCGGCCTGAAGGCGATCTACCTCTCGGGCTGGCAGGTGGCGGCCGACGCCAACCTGGCCGGGCAGATGTACCCCGACCAGTCGCTGTACCCCTCCAACTCCGTGCCGGCGGTGGTGCAGCGCATCAACAACGCCCTGCGCCGGGCCGACCAGATCGCCTGGGTCGAGGGGAAGGACGACATCGACTGGATGGTGCCCATCGTCGCCGACGCCGAGGCGGGCTTCGGCGGGCCGCTCAACGTCTTCGAGCTGATGAAGGCGATGATCGAGGCCGGCGCCGCGGCCGTCCACTTCGAGGATCAGCTGGCCTCGGAGAAGAAGTGCGGCCACATGGGCGGCAAGGTGCTGGTGCCCACCAGCCAGCACATCCGGACCCTGGTCGCCGCCCGACTGGCGGCGGACGTGATGGGGGTCCCGACCCTGATCATCGCCCGCACGGACTCCCTGAACGCGACGCTGCTCACCAGCGACATCGACCCGCGCGACCGGGAGTTCATCACCGGCGAGCGCACGCCCGAGGGGTTCTACATTGTGCGGAGCGGCATCGAGGCAGCAATCGCCCGGGGCCTGGCCTACGCGCCGTATGCCGACCTCATCTGGTGCGAGACGGCGACGCCCGATTTGGGTGAGGCCCGCCAGTTTGCCGAGGCGATCCTGTCCCGGTACCCCAACAAGCTGCTGGCCTACAACTGCTCGCCCTCCTTCAACTGGAAGCGGCACCTGGACGACGCGACGATCGCCCGGTTCCAGCGGGAGCTCGCGGCCATGGGGTACAAGTTCCAGTTCATCACCCTGGCGGGGTTCCACACGCTGAACGCCTCCATGTTCGAGCTGGCCAAGGACTACGCCCGGGAGGGGATGACGGCCTACGTCCGGCTGCAGCAGAAGGAGTTCTCGCTGGAGCGGGAGGGCTACACGGCCACCCGGCACCAGCGGGAGGTGGGCACGGGCTACTTCGACGAGGTCGCACAGGTCATCTCGGGCGGCACCGCCTCGACGCTGGCGCTGCGGGGCTCGACGGAGGAGCAGCAGTTCAGCGTCGCGGACTAGGGCGTGCCTGCGGTTGCGCGGATCCGGTCCCGGCGGGTGGTTGCGTCCCCCACCGGGGCCGGTCGCGCGCGGCCCGCGCGGAGGGGTTTTCTCCACGCGGACCCAGCGGTGGAGGCCGTTGACGAAAAAACACCCATGAATTGCTTGTTGACTTTAGGCATGTATCCGGGTAAAATACCACCGGTGCTGATTCCGGCGTAGCTCAGCGGTAGAGCATCCGGCTGTTAACCGGAGGGTCGTAGGTTCGAATCCTACCGCCGGAGCCACGGGTGTGCAGGCGGGACTCCCGCCTCTTTTTGTGTTCCCAGGGGTGCGCTCTTGTGAATCGCCGCCCCGTGGCGTAAAATGCTCTATGCGGGCCCTTAGCTCAGCGGTTAGAGCTGCCGGCTCATAACCGGTTGGTCGTAGGTTCGAATCCTACAGGGCCCACCAACAGGCGAAACGGATCACCCGCGAGCGAGGGAGACGGGCGTGGCCCCAGGACTGTTTCAGCAGCCCTGGGGCCACGTCTGTTCGTGTGGAGGTTATACAATCCTCATACGGTGACATCAACTGGCCGGACATGAAGACGTCCCTCCCGGGATTCAGGTCCCCAAACATAGAGTTCCGAGAAGTCCATATCGTTCCTCCTTCACAACGGGCCATTCTCTCAAACGTTTTCATGATCTGGATCGCTTGTTCAACCGTCTGTTCCGGCGTCGGCTCGGGTGTACTTCGGAAGAAGCGCCGCCACATCTTATTGTAGGCGTCCTTGAATTTCAGATGGGTATCCTTGTCCCACCAGGCCAGGAACCT
>QGVE01000151.1 GCA_003242675.1 Bacillota bacterium
CAAAGAAAGCACGATCGCGAGGATCTCCATGGCTACACCCTGATCCGGGCCGTGCGGTGGATCAAATAGAAGCCCAGGCCCTGCAGCGCTCCGCTGACCGCCAGCAGCACCAGCCCCAGCGGCTGGGCAAGCACCCGGATGAAACCGGGGTGACCCAGGTTGAGCATCAGCAGCCCCGCCAGGGGGATGACCGGCAGCATGGCGGCCGCGTACCGCTGTTCCGCCGTCAACGTCCGCACCTCGCCCTCGACCATCCGCCGCTCCACCAGCGCGCCGGCCACCGAATCCAGGGCGCCGGCCAGATCGCCTCCCAGTTCGTGCTGCAGCAGGATGGTGGTCACCAGCAGGCGCAGGTCCGGGCTGTCAATCCGGTCGGCGAGCTCATCCAGGGCCTCCTCCAGCGAAGCGCCCAGCTGGATCTCGTGGACCGTGCGCTGAATCAGCGGCCCCAGCGGCGGCGACAGCTCCCGGGCCAGCACCGTGAGCCCCTGCCAGACCGAGAGTCCGGCCCGGACCGAGTTGGCCAGGATCCGGGCGGCCTCGGCCATCTGGCCGCTCACCCCCTGGGCGAGCGAGGCGCCCCGCTGCTTCAGGAAGACTCGCGTTCCGCCCACGACCATGCTGAGCGCGAGGGCGAGGCTGGGAAGGAAGGCGATGGCGAAGGCCCGGCTCAGCAGCAGGGCCAGCACGACCGTGCCGGCCAGGAGCAGCAGGACCAGGTCCGCCACCGGGATCGCCAGGTTGGCCCGGGCGAGCATCCGCTCCAGTTCCTGGGCCAGCGCCACCTGGCCGACGGCACGCCGGATGCGGCTGAGCAGGTCGCCCTCCGGCTTCGGCAGGCCGAGACCCGTCCGGATCCGCTCCCGCGCGGCGGCGGCCGACCGCCGGTACCAGTAGAGACACCAGAGGCTCCAGCAGCCGCAGAAGACGGCTGCGCCGGTGAGCAGCGGGATCATGGGCCCTCCCCCCAGTCGGCGAGGAGCGGGCCGAGCTCGGCGTGGACCCCGTACCCGCGCATCCGCCGCAGGCAGGCGGGCGGCTCCGGGGCGGTCCGGAACTCCCCGGCCACGCGGCCCTCCGCGTCCACCCCGGTGCGCTCGAAGCGGAAGACCGGCACGACCTGGAGCTCGCCGGATTCGCCCACGCCCCGCACCTCGTCGATGGCCACGACCTGCCGCGACCCGTCCTCGAACCGCTGGGTCTGCACCACGATGTTCAGGGCGGCCACCAGGTGCTCCCGCAGCACCCGCACCGGCAGCTGCGCGCCGGACATGGTGACCATCGCCTCCAGGCGCCGCAAGGCATCCTGGGGGCTGTTGGCGTGGATGGTGGTGAGGGAGCCCTCATGGCCGGTGTTCATCGCCTGCAGCATGTCCAGAGCCTCCTCGCCGCGCACCTCGCCGACGATGATCCGGTCCGGCCGCATGCGCAGGGCGTTGCGCAGGAGCTGACGGATGGTCACCTCGCCCTTGCCCTCGACGTTGGGCGGGCGGCTCTCCAGGTAGATCACGTGCTCCCGCTCCAGGCGGAGCTCGTTCATGTCCTCGATGATCACCAGCCGCTCTTCGGCGGGGATGTGGGCGGCGATCGCCCCCAGCAGGGTCGTCTTGCCGCTGCCGGTTCCCCCCGAGATCAGCAGGTTCAGCCGGGCCCTGGCCGCGGCGCGCAGGAACTGGGCCATCTCCGGCGTGAGGCTGCCGAGGCGGACCAGGTCATCCAGCCGGAGCCGCCGGGCCGGGAACCGCCGGATGGTCAGGGCGATGCTGCCCACGCACAGCGGGGGCGCGATCGCGTTGACGCGGCTGCCGTCCGGAAGCCGGGCATCCACCATCGGCGTCAGCTCGTCCAGATGGCGCCCCAGCGGGGCGATGATCCGCTCCACCACGTGGCGCACGTGCTGCAGGTCCCGGAAGCGCACGTTCACCCGCTCGATCCGCCCGTCCCGCTCCACGTACACCTCGTCGGGCTGAACGACCATCACCTCGGTGATGGTGGGATCCTGGAGCAGGGGCTCCAGCGGCCCGTAGCCCACGGTCTCGTCCAGGATGAGGTTGACCAGCTGCTGGCGCTCCGACTGCGTGAGAATCACCCGGTCGGCAGCCAGCATCTGCGTCACCAGCGACTCCAGGGTCTGCCGCAGCTTCGGGCGGGGCAGGCCGGCCAGCTGATCCAGGTTCGCCTCTTGCAGCAGCCGGGCCCGGTACCGCTGGACGGTCTCCTCCAGGTAGGTGTTGCTGCGGAATCCGACCGGGATCATGCGGTTGCCCCCCTCTCCTGACCGAGGAGCTGGTGCGTCAGCCGGACGACATCCCGGATGATGCCGGGCGGTCGGATCTCAAACCGGCGCCCGCTGCGGGCTTCCAGCAGGGTCTTGCCGGTATTGATGAGGGGGCTGACCAGAGCCGGGTCGTACCGCACCTCGCCGATGAGCGGCAGGCGCGTCCACTCCACCAGCTCCTGCGCGCTGAACTCCGCCTTGATCGTCACCTGGTTGAGGACCAGCCCCGCCCGTCCGCCCAGGTCGCCCACCAGGGGGTGGAGCCGGCGCCAGGCAAAGACGGAGAGCGCATCCGGGGTGGCCACCAGAAGCGGCCGCGTGGCAGCCCGCAGCACCGCCTCGCACCGCTCGTCGTAAAGCGGCGGGGCATCAACGATCACCGCCCTGTACGCCCGCTGCGCCACCCGGATGATCAGGGCCAGATGTTCCGGGGCCAGCGCGTGGCCCATGGCGGGGTCCGGCGGGGCCATGAGGACGTGCAGGCCGCTGGCGTGATGGGCGCAGACGTCCTCGATGTGGCGCGGCGTCAGCTCGCCCAGAACCGGGGCCAGGTCCAGGATGGTCCGCTGGGCCTTCAGGTTCAGCATCGCCGGCACGTCCGAAGTGAGCAGGTTGCCGTCGATCAGCAGCACCTTGCCCCCCACCAGCTCGGTCGCCACGACCGCGGTGTTGACGGCGAGGAAGGTGGCGCCGACCCCGCCCTTGGCCCGGAAGAAGGCCAGCACCCGTCCTGCCGCGGCCCGATCGGCCCGGGCCTGGCTCAGCCGGCTCAAGAGGTCCGGCAGCCGGTCCAGTTCGTCCGGCACCATCAGGGCATCCGCCAGCCCCAGGCGCATGGCCGCCCGCACCAGTTCAAAGTTATGCTCCGGTAGAGCCGGATCAGCCGCTTGTCGGCCGGGATGACCACCCTGTCCTTGACCGCGTGGCTCAGGATCAGGGCACCGGGGGGCAGTTCCACCAGCGAGACCTTGCCGACCACCTCGGCCGGATCGGTCACCATGCCCGGCTGCAGGAAGGCGCTTGGCAGGGAGACGGTTTTCAGGTGTCGCTCCTCCAGGGGAACCTGGGCCGGAATCGATTCGGCCGCCACCAGCACGTCGACCCGGTCGCCCAGCTGCGCCTCGACGGCGGAGACGCGCTCGTAGACGAGATAGGCCGCCAGGCACGACAGGAGCCACGCCAGGACCAGGAATCCTGCGATGTGGCGCTTGGCCTCTCGCATCAATGACCTCCCTGTGCCAGTGGAATCGCAAGATACATTCTTCTTGCGGATCGCAACATCCTTTATAGTCAGGCGCAGGTGCGTGGTTCACTCTGAACCATCCATCCACGCGCCAACGGCGTACCGACCAGTGTCCGCGAGGTCGAAGACTTCCCCGGCGGCGCGGCGAGAGGCGGGACGGACCCAGCGTGATGACTGCACCAGCCACCTGCGCAGCGACACGGAGGCGCTACGGCCCGTTCCCCTGCCCGCTAGAGCCCACGTACGCAGAAGGGCTGCAAGGAGATCCCTTGCAGCCCGTCTTTTCGGCTGGCTCAGTTCTGTGGAGGATTGTGCGGTCGAAGGCTCGGGGGATAAACGACATCCAGCACCGAACGGAGCAGTCCCCGGGTTTGTTTCGCGGCGAATACCTGGAACTGAAAGAGAGGACAAAATTCGAACTCTGGGTTCTTCTCGATGAAGCCGTATATGACCGGATATCCGTAGTACATATGCCGGGGATTGCGGTCCGATAGACGCCACTTTCCGCCGAAGTTCAGCCGAAAGACCTCGCCGTAGTATCGAGCCATGCGGTTCATCAGGCGTACGGGGTCTTCTACTCTTGGCGATACAGCCAGCCAATATTCTTCCAAACGATCGAGGCTTTCCAGAGAGTAGTCCAGATCATATCCTGCCTGACTGGCTTCCTCAATGAACTCCTCCAGGACGTCATCCATCTCGAAGAGAAATTCCTCGAATTTCTCCCGGTCTTCTTGGGTGATTTTCTCCCTGGCCATGTCCTGCTCAGCCTCCTCGAGGTAGCTGCGGGCCAATACGGACTTTTATTCCAGCCTCCTGCAGAGCTTCGATGAGCGGTTTCGATCCTCCCTGTTCCAGGATCCACTCCACCGTGATACCACTCTTCACAAGGAATGAGTCTCGCCAAATGGCATCGCGGTTCGCAGCAGTCAGCGATTCCCTGCCTGTCTTCAGTTGACCAGCATAGGCCTTCTCGGGAATGTAAATATCAACCTGCCTGACGATTTCGGTACCGTCCGGGAGCATGAAGGTGAGAATCTTGTTTTCTCCACCCAAATACTCCCGGTATTGTTGTTCTCGCTGCAAGCCCTTGCGGGCATTGTTGATGCCGGTATCATACCTCTTGCTCCACTGTTCGTACGTCAGTTTGCCGCCTCGCTGCTGGTATAGTTCCCACCGCCAAGCCTTGTGTGCCGGTGTGCCAGGAATCAGCCCGTTGTGTTTTCGCAGATTGCGCGGTGCAGCAGCATGAGCTTGGCCACTGATCGCTGGCTTCGGCAAGGTGTCCGACAGTGCCGCTGCCACCATCGCTTTGGCGTTGGGTTCCTGATCCGGCAAGAACCTGAGGCCGCCCCAGCCCCACTTCCAGACGCGGCCGACAACCGCACCGGCGCCGGTGAAGACCCCAGCCGTCAGCCCGCCCAGACTGAACGCCCACAGAGCCCCACGCCAGCTTCGTTCAGGAGAATGGACCAGGTATGACGTCAAGCTGGAAATCCCGCTGGCCACCACATCGGCCACGACTACACCGATCTTCGTAGCCAGCGGTCGCGCCGCAGCGTTGAGCCACCACCCTACGCCGGCGCTTGCACCGCTGAGCACGGCCCCCACGACCGCCTCGACCCAGTTGAAGTTCCGTCCGCCGACGAACAGGCCATAAAGCGCTCCACCCAGCAGCGCTGACCCGCCGATGACGAGCAAGCCCGGGACGCTGGTGACGAACAGGCCGGCCACCAGCACCACAACGGCGGCTCCGATCACGCCGGCGACGAGCCCCTTACCCACGCCGACGAGGCGATCGACCAGCCAATTGCGGAACCCGCCGTGTTCGGGATCTAGCTCAAGTTTCGCGTGAATAACCCGGACTTCGTGCAATGGAAACCCATTGAAAAAGCATCAGTCAGAACCAATGATACATGGTGGGAGTGTGGTCGCTCCCAATCCACCATGTGGAGGTTCGA
>QGVE01000260.1 GCA_003242675.1 Bacillota bacterium
GTACCAGTCCTGCCAGAGGTGGCGGAGCTGGTTGTCGGTCCAGTCCCGGTCGCCGATTGCCTGGAGCGCATCCCGGTGGCGCTGGAGCTGTGCCTGCACGCCGGCCTCGCCCAGCCGGCGGCGGATGTACCCCTTCAGGTCCTCGCTGCGGGACGGGATCCGGGTTCTCCCGTACTCCTCGGCCGCGGCGAGGAGGAAGCGCAGGAAGCGGGTGGCTACGTACTCCTCCGTCACCGGGTTCCAGTAGCCCATCAGGCCCGTGTTGTCTCGCCAGTCGGGCTTCACCGGCTCCAGCAGGAAGTGGTTGTCGTCCAGGCCCAGGGCGGCTGCGAACTCCTGGGCGAGCTTGGTCTTGCCCGTGCCCGAGAGGCCGGAGAGGATGACGAAACCTTTGGCCTTCAGGGCGGCGTAGAAGGTAGCTACCTGCTGGGGGCTGAAGCGGTAGCCGCTGCGGAGAAGGCGTTCGTGGACGCTGCGGGCGGTGGCGACGCCACCCGGGGCGGACTGGCCCGGCTGCAGTTGGTCCAGAACAGCGGCGCCGGAGGTGAGCAGGTGCGCGATTCCGCCCACCAGCTCCGACTCGCTGCCGTCCCACTCCGCCGGCCGGACCCGCCAGCCGAGGATCGCGTGCTCGCCGCACTCCTCCTTTGAGAACCAGGCGGGCTCTTCGCCCCAGGCCTCGGCCAGCGCGGTCTGGATCCCGGAGCGCTCGGTGCCGGGGTCGGCGCTAAGCCACAGGAGCCCCGCGTAGATCGGCCCGAGGCTGAAGTGGACGTCATCCTGCGTCTCCAGGGGGATGCGTACCACCAAGCCGATGGGCCCCCGGTTGGGGCGGGAGAGCATCACCCGTTCGTACCGGCCGAAGCGCTCCCCGGAAAAGGCTTTGAAACAGAGCACCATGCCGTCCGCCTCGAACTGCGGGGTCTCGCCGTAGTACCGGACCCGCTCCGGGCTCACCAAGTAGCGCAGCAGCGCCCCCTGTTCGATGGAGCGCCACCGCGCCTCCGCCACGCCCCGCCGCCGCAGGAACTCCCGCACGCAGTCCAGGGTGAAGCGCCGGGCCACGGCGATCGCTTCGGGGGCCTCCAGGGCGGTGCCGGACCGCCAGACCGTCAGGAAATCGTGCACGGCCCCAAACCTCCTCCGGGCCGGAGCGGAAGCGCTCCGACCCCTTCGAAGTCGCCGAAGATCAACTCGTCAAGCGTCAGGTCCGTGCGCCGCTGCCAGGTGCGCCGGTCGTAGAACACGGCCCGGTCGCCCGGGTAGAGGGCGACGGCGGCCCGCACCCCTAGGGCGTCACGGTAGGTGTGCATCTTGTAGAGGTCTTCCGCCAGGGGCGACGTTTCCGCCCAGGCAGGCTCGTCCGCCTCCGTGCGGGGGGCGTCCAGCCGGAACTTGGCGTCCAGCACCAGGGCGACGCCGGCGGGGCCGATGAGGGTGAAGTCCGGCCGAAGCCCCAGGCTGTAGCTCTCCCGGCCGCCCCGGGCGGGCAGGTTGTAGACCAGGCGCCAGCTCCCGTGCCCGAAGCAGGCGGACGTGTCTCCGCCGAATCCGCCGCTCTCG
>QGVE01000152.1 GCA_003242675.1 Bacillota bacterium
CGCCGGCACGGTTGCGGCGCCGCCGCGCATGGACCCCGGCGGCTTGGTGGCGGGGCCGCCGCGCACCCTGGACGCAGAGGTCACGCCCGACTGGGCGGATGCGGCGGCCACCGGGCAGGAGCCCGCTGCGGGGCGCGGTACGACGGGCGATCTCCAGGCCGAGGCAGAGGGCGGTGTCCGGGGCGGCGCGACGGACGGCGTCCAGATCGACGCCGAGGGAGATGTCCAGGTCGGTACCGAGCGCAGTGTCCAGATCGGCGCCGGGGGCGATGTTCAAGTCCGCACCGAGGCCGGTGTCCCGATCGACGCCGAGGGCGGTTTCCAGATCGGCACCGGGGGCGGCACGGCCGGCGATCTTGGTTTCGGGACGGTGCACGACGAGGTGGCCGCAGAGGTCGCCGCCGCGGCCCCGCCCCAGGGAGCCGACCCCGCCGCGCCAAGGCTCCTGCGGCTGCCCGCGCTGACGGAGGCCGAGCGGGCGGCGCTGGGGCTGGCGGAACCCGAGTACCACCTCCCCTCCCTTGATCTCCTGCCCCTGCCGGAGAGCGAGCGCGGCCTTTCCGAGGACGAGATCCTGGAGCGGGCGCTGCTCCTGGAGCGCACCCTGGCCAGCTTTGGCGTGGAGGCGAAGGTGGTCGACTTCTCCTTCGGGCCGGCGGTGACCCGCTACGAGCTGCAGCCGGGGCCGGGGGTCCGGGTGAACAAGATCACCGCCCTGGCCGACGACATCGCGCTGGCCCTGGCCGCGACCGACGTGCGGGTGGAGGCGCCGATCCCCGGCAAGTCCGCCGTGGGGATCGAGGTGCCCAACAAGGAGCGGCTGGCCGTGCCCCTGCGGGAGGTCCTGCAGTCGCCCGAGTTCCTGGCCAGCAAGTCGAAGCTGACGATCGCCCTGGGCAAGGACAACGCCGGCAACCCCGTGGTCGGCGACCTCGCCCGGATGCCCCACCTGCTCATCGCCGGGGCGACCGGCTCCGGGAAGTCCGTCTGCATGAACGCCATCATCTGTTCGCTCCTCTTCAAGGCGCGGCCGGATGAGGTCAAGATGATGATGATCGACCCCAAGATGGTCGAGCTCTCGATCTACAACGGCATCCCCCACCTGATCGCCCCGGTCATCACGGACGTCCGCCGGGCCGCCGGGTACCTGAAGGGCGCGGTGAAGGAGATGGAGTCCCGCTACGAGCTCTTCGCCGCGGCCGGGGTGCGCAACATCGAGCAGTACAATCGCCTGGTCGCGACCGACCCCGGCCCGGACCCGGCACATCCCCGGAAGCCACTGCCTTACATCGTCATCTTCATCGACGAGCTGGCCGACCTGATGATGGTCGCGCCGGCCGAGGTGGAGGACGCCATCTGCCGGCTGGCCCAGATGGCCCGGGCCTGCGGCATCCACCTGGTCATCGCGACCCAGTCGCCCCGGGTGGACGTGATCACCGGCCTCATCAAGGCCAACATCCCTTCCCGCATCGCCTTTGCGGTCTCCTCGCAGGTCGACTCCCGGGTCATCCTGGACGCCGCCGGCGCGGAGCGGCTGCTCGGCCGGGGCGACATGCTCTACCACCCCGCCGGCCTCCCCAAGCCGATCCGGGCGCAGGGCGCGTACATCAGCGAGGCCTCTGTGGAAAAGCTGGTCGAGTTCGTCAAGGCCCAGGGCCGGCCCGAGTACACGGCGCAGGAGGTGCCCCTGGACAGCGGCGGCCGGCGCGGCCGCAACGGCGCGCCGGAGGCGCAGCCGCACGCCGGCTCCGCGCTGGACGAGGCCCTGCCGGAGGCGGCCCGCATCATCATCGAACACGGCCACGCCTCGGTCTCCCTGCTCCAGCGCCGCCTCCGCTGCAACTACACCAAGGCCGCCCGGCTGATCGACCAGCTCGAGGAGATGGGGCTCATCGGCCCCTACCAGGGGTCCAAGCCCCGGGAGGTGCTGGCCACCATGGAGACGTGGGAGAAGCTGTTCGGCAGCCGGTCGGGCGGCACCGGATCCGGCCGGGCCGGCGAGTGAGGGAGTGAGCCTTCGTGCCGATTCGCACCGTGCGGGTGACCACCCCCGACCAGTTGGAGGCGGCCTTTGCCATCCGGCGCCAGGTCTTCATCGCGGAGCAGAACGTCCCGCCCGAGGAGGAAAGGGACGACCTCGACCTGACCGCCGCCCACGTGCTCGCCCTGGACCCCACCGGCCGCCCGGTGGCGACGGGGCGCATCATCCCCTACGGCGAAGGGACGGGCAAGCTGCAGCGCATCGCCGTGCTGCGGGAGTTCCGGGGCAGGGGCTACGGCCGGGCCGTGGTCGAGGCCCTGGAGGAGATCGGGCGGAGCATGGGGTTCCGCCGCTTCGTGCTCGGGGCCCAGACCCATGCCGAGGGGTTCTATCACAAGCTCGGGTACCGGACCACATCGCCGGAGGTCTTCCTGGACGCCGGCATCCCCCACGTCTTCATGGAGAAGGTGCTGGAGGATTGAGCTTACCAGCCGTCGGTCAGCCGCACGAGCCGCCGCTGTCCGCGACACTCACGACCTGGCGGCGCCCCCGGAGGGGCTCCCGCCAGGTCGCCCGGGCCCCGCGGCAGGCCGGCCCGCCGCGCTCAGGCGGGGAAATCGGGAAGTGAAGAGGGCGGTGCCCGCCGGGGCACCGCCCTTCTGCCACTTCCGAACCGCGACTACTCGCCCATCAGCAGGCGGGCGAACGGCGAGTCGATCGGGATCACGATCGTCGGCTGGCCGTTCAGCGTGGTCTTATACGACTCCAGGGTCCGATAGAACGCGTAGAACTCGGGATCCGCGCCAAAGGCCTCGTTGTAGATGCGGGCGGCCTCCCGCTCTCCCTCGGCCTCGATCTCCGCGGCCCGGCGGGAGGCCTCGGAGACGATCAGGGCAGCCTCCTTGTCGGTGCGGGCCCGGATGATCGCGGCCTGCTCGTCGCCCTGGGAGAGGTAGTCCTGTGCGATCTTCTGCCGCTCGGACTTCATGCGGTTATAGACCGACTCCAGGTTCTGCGGCGGCAGGTCGGTCCGCTTCAGCCGCACGTCGTGGACCGTGATGCCGTACGTGGCCAGCTGCTCGTTGACCAGCCGGGTGACCTCCTGGTTCAGGTTCCCCCGCGCCGACTCGCCCTCCGAGATGATCTCGCCGAACTTCAGCCGGCCCAGCACACCCCGGACGGTCGAGTAGACTGCGGCGTCGATGCGCTGCTCCGCGCGGGCCACCGTCTGCGTGTTCTGCACGAAGAGGTACGGGTCGGTGATCTGCCAGACCGTGTAGTGGTCGACGATGATCGGCTTCTGGTCGGCCGTGAGCAGCTCGGCCGGGGCGCTGTCGTGCACCATGCGGTGCTTGGGCAGGGTCTGCGCCGACTGGAGAAGCGGAATCTTGAACGCCGGTCCGGCCTCGGTCACGACCCGCTGCACGACACCCGTCCAGGAGCGGATCACCAGGTACTGGTCCTCCCGGACGAAGATCACCTGGCTCAGGGCCCCGGCGACCAGGGCAATCACGGCGATCCACGCCAGGAGCCCCTTCGCCTCACCCGGGCTCACCTGGATCTTCAGGTCGATGGGCTGACGCTCCGGATTCACTGAGTGCCACCCCCCGCCGGCACGATGGGCAGGTACTTGACCGTGCCCTCACTGGAGTCCACGATCACGATGTTCGCCCCGGGCAGGATCTGCTCCAGGGTCTCCAGCAGGAGCCGCTGCCGGGTGACCTCCGGGCTGGCCTTGTAGGCCTCGTAGAGGGCCTTGTACTGGGCCACCTCGGCCAGAGCCTGGTTGATGCGCGCCTGCTTGTTGGCCTCAGCCTGCTCCAGCAGCTTCCGGGCCTCCGCACGGGCCGCCGGGATCCGCTCGGCCTCGTACTTCCCGGCCTCGTTGATCTTGGTCTGCTGCGCCTCCCGGGCATCCGTCACCGCCTTGAACTCGGCGGAGACCTCCTGCGGCGGCTCCACGTCCTGCAGCTTCACGTCGATGATCATGATGCCGGCGCCGTAGCTGTCCATCAGCTCGACCAGCTGCCGCTCCACTTCTTCCTGGATCTCGAACTTGCCGGTGGTGATGGCCACGTCGAGGCCCGTGGTGCCCATCACCGAGCGCAGAGCGGCCGCGGTGGCGTTGCGCAGCAGCCGCTCGGGGTCATTCACCCCGAAGAGGTACTTCTCGATGTCCTGGATGCGCCACTCCACGAGCAGGTCGGCCCAGACCAGGTTCTCGTCGCCGGTGATCATCAGGGCCTCGTCCTCCACCAGCTCCACCCTGCCGTCCCGCTCCCGGTAGCCGAACTGCAGCTCCTGCGTCTGCTTGGTCGGAAGGACGATCGCCTTCTCCAGGGGCCACGGCAGCTTGGTGTGCACGCCCTTGTCCACCTGGCGGGTGGCGCGCCCCATCGTGAGCACCAGAGCCGACTCGTGCTCCTCCACGCGGAACCAGCTCGTCAGGGCCACGTCCACCAGCACGGCGACCAGCAGCAGCCCCAGCACCGCTCGCCCGATCCGTCGCACTCGCTCCAACCTCCCTTTCCTGACAAGTTGAGAAGTGTCCAGATCAAAGGATGCAAGAGCACCCTGGATTGGTTCGCATCAACCGGCCGCCCCCGGCCGGCCGTGCGGAGAAGCGGCGGGCGCAGGCGCCACGGGAATACTACGGCGCAGGAGGTGCAGGTGATGCTGCGCGGCGACGTCGACCGCTTCTATCGCGCCGTCCGGCGGGACCACCCGCAGCCGCCCCCGGGCCCGATCCGCCACCTGGACCACATCCGGCCGATTGCGGACTACTACGCCCGCCTCACCCAGCAGGAGCGGCTCCTCATGCTGGCCTGGGCGCGCAAAGAGGAGAGCGGCATCGGGATCATCCCGCTCGCCCTCTCCGCCATTCCCTTCTTCGGGCTGATCGTGAGCGCCCGGCTCCAGGAGGTGCTGAGCCGCCTGCCCATCTGGCAGGTGTTTGCCACCTGGGTGCTCTTCGGCTCCCTGGTCGTGCTGGGCTTCTTCGTCCACCAGAGCCAGAAGGCCTGGACCGCCCTGCACATCACCCTGCTGGAGCAGGCGATCCGGCAGGCGGAAGCCGCACAGGCCCAGGCCCCGCAGGAACCCGCCCGGCCGGGCGACCACCGGCCCGCCCTGCCCCCGGAAGCCGGTGTACACTGAGGCCGCGCGGCAGGCCGCGAGCCGCCAGGCCATCTCCACGGCCCCGCTCGGGGCCGCTGTTTGATTTGGAAGGAACTTTTGGGGGTGTCGCGAAACTCATGCAATGAAGCGTGAGAGCTTGCGTGAACAAGAACCACGCAATCGGTTTGCGTAGAGAATGGATGAGAAGGCGAGAATCCGCCAGAACACCCAATCCGACACGCCTCTCAAACCCCGAATCCATCCCGGAATGTGTCCGACCTGGAACGGATTGGACAGGTCCTTCAGTT
>QGVE01000153.1 GCA_003242675.1 Bacillota bacterium
TCCCGGGCGGCCCCTTGAATCACCCCGCCCACGGGCTCCCTATCTGCGAACAAGCCCGGCCACCGTCGTGGCCGGGCCTTTTGCGTGGGGATTGCCCGCTACTTCTCCGGCTGCACCTGCAGCTCCAGGACCGCCGCCGCCAGGCTCTGTGCAGACGCCGCAACCGCCTCCGCCGTCGCCGTCAACTCCTTCACCGGCGCCGACACATCTCCTCCTCCGCCGCCGGGTTGCTCGGCGCCGCGCCCGTGATCCGCGCCAGGCGGCTGGCTCCGCCGGCATCCTCCTATTCGTCGAGGACGATCGAGAGGTACTTGTACTCCAGGTAGTCCTCGAGGCCGTGGTGGCCACCCTCGCGCCCCATGCCGCTTTCCTTGATTCCGCCGAACGGCGCCTGCGGCACCGCCAGGAGGGAATCGTTGACCGCCACCATCCCGTACTCCAGGGCCTCGCTGACCCGCACGGTGCGGCCGAGGTTGCGCGTGAACACGTACGCGGCCAGGCCGTAGTTCGTGTCGTTGGCCCGGCGGATCACCTCCTCCTCGGTGCGGAACGTCAGGACCGGCGCGACCGGGCCGAAGGTCTCCTCGTGGACGATGCGCATGTCGTCGCGGACCTGGTCAAGCAGGGTCGGCGCGTAGAAGAAGCCGCGGTCGAACCCGGGGCCCGTCAGGCGGTGGCCGCCGGTCAGCACCCGGGCGCCCTTGCTGCGGGCGTCGCTGACGTGCCCTTCCACCTTGACGTAGGCCGCCTCGTCAATCAGGGGCCCGACGTTGGTGCCCTCCTCCAGGCCGTTGCCCACCCGCAGCCTGCGCACCGCCTCGACCAGCCGCTCGGTGAAGGCCGGGGCGATGGACTCCTGCACGTAGATCCGGTTGGCGCAGATGCAGGTCTGCCCCGCGTTGCGGAACTTGCTGATGACGACGCCCTGCACCGCGGCGTCCAGGTCGGCATCCTCGAACACGATGAACGGCGCGTTGCCGCCCAGCTCCATGCTGACGCGCTTCATCTGCGCCGCGGCGCCCTGCATCAGGTACTTCCCGACCTCGGTGGACCCGGTGAACGAGATCTTCCGCACCAGCCGGTTTTCCAGGAACTCCTTCCCCACGGCCGCCGGATCCTGGGTCGTGACGACGTTGACCACCCCGGCCGGCAGGCCGGCCTCGTGGACCAGCTCGGCGATCAGCAGCGCGCTGAGCGGGGTCTGCTCCGCCGGCTTCAGGACGACGGTGCACCCCGCCGCCAGCGCCGGCGCGATCTTGCGGGTGACCATCGAGGACGGGAAGTTCCACGGCGTGATAGCCCCCACGACGCCGACCGGCTGCCGCAGCACGACGATGCGGGTCCTGCGGGACATGCTGGGGATCGTCTCGCCGTAGATGCGCCGGGTCTCCTCGGCGTACCAGTTCAGGTATTCGGCGCCGTTCAGCACCTCGGCCCTGGCCTCCGCCAGGGGCTTGCCGTTTTCTTCGGTCAGCACGCGAGCGAGCCGGTCGACGTTCTGGACGATCAGGTCGTACACCTTGCGCATGTACTGGGACCGCACGTGGGCGGGCAGCGTCGACCACTCGGGGAAGGCCGCGTGGGCCGCCGCGATGGCCGCCCGGGCGTCCTCCGCGGATGCGTCGGGGACGGTCGCGATCACCTCCCCGGTGGCGGGATTCGTCACGTCGAACCGCCTGCCGCTGGCCGCCTCGCGCCACTCGCCGCCGATGTACATCCTGTAGTGCTCTGCAGACACTCTTGCTCCCCCCAACCCTTGCCGTTGCACTAATCGTAAGAGTCGTGAATGAACCATGTCAATCACTTGCTTGCCGCCGCAGCGCCGGGCGTGACGCAAGTACAACGATGACACCCCGCCTGCCGACCGGATTGGCCGGGTGCGCTGTGAAAGCCGTTCTACCGCTTTCTCCTTTGGGACGATATTGTATATACGTGAAGGAGTGTGACCGACGTGCGCACCCGACCCGCCGCGTGGGCGCTGGTGGCCGCCCTGGTCCTCGGGCGCCCGCATCCGCTTGCCGCTGCCCAGGACATCCACCCACTGCCCCCCGCCCCGGCCGGTCCGATCCCGCCCGTCCTCTTCGCCGAGGCCGTGAACCGGGCGATGGCGGACTTTCCCGGGGAGTACAGCATCGCGCTGGAGGACCTGCTGACGGGCCAGCGGTGGCTCCACAACGCGGACCGGCTCTACCACCCGGCCAGCACGGTGAAGGTGCCCGTGGCCCTGTACGCGCTGGAGCAGTACCGGGCGGGGAAGCTCGACTGGCAGGACGTCATCCCGTACACGGAGGCCGACCGGGAACCCCCGTTGATCGGCGCGTTCGAGACGGCCGAGTTCGGCGACACGTTCGCGATCGGGGATCTGGTTCGCTGGTCGCTGGCGTACAGCGACAACGTGGCCGTGAACATGCTGGGGCGGCGTCTCGGATGGGGGAACATCGAACGGTGGACGGAATCCATCGGGGGCCGGCTGACCCACGAAAACCGGCTGCCCCGGGCCAGCGCCCTGAGCGTGCTGCACTGGTGGCGCCACCTGCACGTGCTGTCGTACACCGACCCCGAGCGGGCCAGCCTGGTCGTCCGCCCCCTGATGGAGGCGACCTATCGGGGGCGGATCACCGCAGGCCTGCCGGACGGCGTGTCCCACCTGCACAAGTACGGCACCTACGAGAACAGCTACCACGACTCAGGGATCGTGTACGCCGCCCGGCCCTACATATTGGTTGTCCTCACGGAGGGCGCGCCGCTGCAAGAAGCCGATGCGGCCATCGCCCGGCTCTCGGCGGAGATCTACCGGGTGATGACCGCACCTCAGTTGCTCTTCCCGGCCAAGCTTTGGACGGTCGAAGCGCTGGCGACCCACGTCGGACCCGCCGAACGCTGACCTTCGCCCTGCATGCCGGGCACACCAGAAGGCACCGGCCCCGCCGGGTGGCGGGCGCCGGTGCCTTTCGGCAAGCCCCGGCCTAGTCTCCCGTGGCGTCGATCGATGCGCGCAAGACATCGTACCACTCTCGGTTCCGTGTCCTGCCCGTGATCGGGTTCCGGTCCACGATCAGGTAGATGCGCTCCCCATCCTCCAAGTCCAGCACCAGCGGTTCGCCTCGGGCGAAGAAGGACAGGTTCGGACCCTCCGGACCGATACCTCCGGCGTGGACCCTGCGGTACGCCTCCGTGAACTCGAGCCGCACCTGGCGGATCGCGGCGAGGGGTAGCCGCCGCCATCCCGTCAAGTGCAGTTCGCCTTCGGCCAACTGGATCTCCCCCTGGTGCGGGAAGAGTCCGGCCGGGTTGACGGAACTGAATGTCCGGCGCAGTGCACCGGCGCTCAGCAACTCCGACTCGGTGGCGCCGTAGTACTTGCTCATGGTCTCCCCCCTCCGGTCGCGCCCAGCGTGTCAGGGCGATACCAGCGGGCCTGGTCGGCATAAAAGCCCGCATAGAGCCCTCCCCGTGCGACCAGTTCCTCATGGGTGCCTTCCTCAACAATGCGCCCATCCTGCATGACGATGATCCGATCGGCCAGCCGGGCCATCGGCAGCCGGTGGGCGACGAAGACGACCGTGCGCCCCTCGGCAAACCGGTCCAGGGAGCGGAGCAACTCGGACTCCGCCTGCCCGTCGAGCCTGCTTGTCACTTCGTCCAGGACCGCCAGGCGGCTGGGGGCCAGCCGCCCCCTGGCGTAGGCGAGGCGCTGCCACTGGCCGCCCGACAGCTCCGTTCCCCCAAAGGGCTTGCCCAGCGGGGTGTCCAGCGACAGGGGCCGGTCGGGCCCGAGCGGCAGCCCGGCGCCCTCGGCCGCCAGGCAGAGGGCGGCGGCGTCCTGCAGGGCGGGCAGGAAGCCGTAGCCGATGTTCTCCCGCACGGTGAACCAGTAGCGCTGGAACCGCTGAAAGACCCCGCTGCGGTCGCCGAGCGGAAAGGCCGCCTTGGCTCCATCCACACCGTCGAAGGTGATGCGGCCGGACGTGGGCAGGTAGAGGCCGAGCAACAGGTGGGCCAGTGTGCTCTTGCCGCTCCCGTTCGGCCCGACGATGGCCACCCGCTCGCCCGGCCGGATGTGCAGATTGATCCCCTTCAGGGCCGGACGCCGTCCGGTGGGGTAGGTGAAGGAGACGTCCTCCAGGCGGATCTCGACCCCCCGCGGCCGGCCAGCCCCGGGCGCCCCGTCAGGGCCAGGCGCCTCGCCCGGCCGTAGCGCCTCGCCGGGGCCGGGCGGCCCGGCAGCCATCCACTCCTCGTCCAGGAAGGCCTGGAGCTCAGCCACCTTCAACCCCTGCCCGAACCACCCGGCCGCCGTCAGGATCAGCAGGCCGATCCCCTGCTGGAACAGGAACAGGCCGGTCACGAGCCCCGCCACCATGCCCGCGCTTGCCTGGCCACTCCGGTACAGGTGGACGAGGATCAGACAGCTGCCCAGGAACTGCAGGCTGAGGAGCAGCCGGCCCGCCGACTGCGGCAGCGCCAGGCGGCGGACCAGGCGCCACTCCGCCAGCCAGAGCCGGTCCACCGTCTCCCGCCAGCGGTTGTAGAACCTGGCCCAGGCGCCGAACAGCAGCAACTCCCGGAGGCTCTGCGGTCGGGTGAGCAGGTCGGCGAAATAGGCCTCCCGCCGGTGATCGGGCGTCTGGCCCACAAAGAGCGTGTGCCGGCGGGACTGCGCCAACCCCTCCACGCCGAGCTGCAGCAGCCCGCCCACCGTTGTCAGGAGCAGAAGGCTCCAGTGGACCATCCCGAAGACCACCGCCGTGCTGAGGACCATGATCCCCGTCTGCACGAGCCAAAGGAAGGACTCGGCCCAGGGCTCCACCATCCTGGACAGGGCGGACTGGGCCCGGGAGAGCCGGTCGTGGAAGCCGCTCTCCTCAAACAGGATGGGCGGTGCAGCCCCCAGCTTGTGAAAGAGCGCCCCGTGCAGCACTTCCGCGGTCGACTCCCGGTAGCCCGCCTGCAAGACCGGCGCCAGGGAGTAGAGCAGGTTGAGCGCGGCGAGCACCCCGGCGAAGATCAGCATCCAGGCGCGCAGTCCGGCAGGGTCGGCCAGGCCATCAGCCCGGAGCAGGTCGATCAGTGCGTCGAACAGCCGGCGCACGACCAAGATCTGGACGGCAGGCAGCAGGCCGAGCAGGCTCATGGTGAGCAGGACCGCCCACGACCAGGCCGGATTCAGTCGAAAAGTCGTCGTCATCAGCCGGATCAGCCGGCGCATGATCCACCTCCCCTACACATACCAGGCCGCCTGGGCCGTGTAGATGCGCGTGTAGACCGCGCCGTGCCGCAGAAGCTGCTCGTGAGTCCCCTCTTCCACCAGCCTGCCGCCCTCCAGCACCAGCACCCGGTCGGCCAGGCGGCAGACGCCCATGCGGTGCGACACCATCACGACCAGGGCCTC
>QGVE01000154.1 GCA_003242675.1 Bacillota bacterium
CCCCCCCGGTGTGTTTTTTCGGGTTCATCAAGACTCGCCCCCCCCAGCACCCGGCCCACCAACAGCCCCGGGATCACGGTGCCTATGCGGATCCCCGCCGTGGCTACGAGGTTGAGGCCGATCGCCGCCACCATGAGGCCGCCGGCGGCGCTGATCTCCCGGATCACCGCGTCGGTCAGGAATCCGCTGATGGCCGAGGCGGCCAGGGTAATCGTGCCCTGGTAGACCAGCACCGGGATCGCCGCGAACATGACGCCGACGCCCATCACCGAGCCGAACATGATGGACGCCACGCCGTCCAGGATCGACTTGGCGTAGAGGATCGACGGGTTGCCGCTGAGGCCGTCCTCCAGCGCCCCGGTGATCGCCATGGCCCCGGTGCAGAACAGCAGCGAGGCCTGGACGAAGCCCTTGGCGAACCCGCCCCGCTGGGTAAAGGGCCAGCGCTCCAGCCGCTTCGCCCACGCTTGCAGCCGGTCCTCGATCCGCAGCCACTCGCCGATCATCGTCCCCAGGGCCAGCGAGACCACCAGGAGCAGGATGCTCTCGGTTGCCCAGGCCATCTTCAGCCCGATCAGCACCACGGCCAGCCCCAGGGCCTTCATGGTGCTCGTGCGCATCTCCTCCGGTACCGCCGGGATCACCAGGCTCCCCAGCGCCCCGCCCAGCAGCACCGCTCCCACGTTTGCCAGGGTGCCCAGTCCGACCACAAGCGCTTCCTCCCGTTACTACTTTAGCAGAATACAGTTTCGGTCTTATTCCTGCGGATCCTGCTGGTCCCGGCCGGGGGATGCCTCGTCCGTGCGGACGCAGTTGCGGCCCGCGTTCTTCGCGGCGTAAAGGGCGCTGTCGGCCCGCTGAAGCAGTCCTTCAACCGAGCCGTAGTGCGGCTTCCATTCGACCACGCCGCAGCTCATCGTGAAGCGGATGGTGCCGCTGCGGGTCTCGACCGCGAGCTGCTCGCAGGTGGCGCGCAGCCGCTCGGCCACGCGGACCGCCTGCTCCAGCGTGGTCGAGGGAAGGAGGACGGCGAACTCGTCGCCGCCGATCCGGCCGATCACGTCCTCGGAGCGCAGGGTCCGCCGCCCGGCCTCGACCACCCGGCGCAGCACCTCGTCGCCGGCTGCGTGGCCGTAGCGGTCGTTGATGCGCTTGAAGTGGTCGACGTCCATCAGCACGAGCGAGGTGGGGCGGGAGCGGCGGCCGGCCCGGAGCAGCTCCTGCTCGCAGATCTGGACGAAGAAGCGCCGGTTGTGCGCGCCGGTCAGCTCGTCCGTCGTCGCCGCCTGCTTCAGGTCGTCCTCCAGCTGCTTGCGCTCGGTGATGTCGCGGAACACGCAGACGAGGACGGCGCCGTCGAGGCCTCCCGCGGGCAGCGCGCCGGTGCTGACCTCCACCCAGCGGGTCGACCCGTCCGGGCGCCGGACGGTCAGCTCGACCACCGTGCCGGGCCGCGGCAGCGCGTCGCAGCCGGTGATGGCGGAGAGCAGGCGGCCGGTCAGCTCCTCGGGCGCGCAGCCCAGCAGCGACCGCGCCGAGGGGCTGACGTAGACGAACCGGCCCTCGCCGTCCAGCGTGGCGATCACGTCGGCCACGTTCTCGGCGAGCAGCCGGTAGCGCGCCTCGCTCCGCTCCAGCTCCGCCCTCGCCCTGGCGAGGGCTTCGGTCATCCGGTTGAAGGCCGCGGAGAACTCCCCGAGGTCTTCCACGCGCTGGGAGAAGTCGCCGGCCGCGACCTGCTGCACCTGCCAGGTGAGGTGGCGCAGGCGGGCCTGCAGCGACTTCAGGCACCCGGCGAGCGGCCCCCGCTCGCGGATCGGATGGCTCAGGTCGCCCCGGCAGATGTGGGTGAGGTGGGTCCGCAGGGCGCTCAGGTCCCGGTAGAGGGCGGCAAACCCGGCGTGGCCCTCCAGCTCCGGCGGGGGCTCCGGGCTGGCCTGCGGATCGGCGAGCAGCCGCTGGAGCGCCTCCACGGCCCGGTCCAGCGAAGCCCCTTCGGTCACGGGTCGCTCACCGCCTCCGCCACGAACCGGCAGATCCGCTCGCCGCTGCACCAGCAGTCCACCTCGGTCACCCGGTACCGGCGGCCGGTGGCGTGCGCGAGGATGCCGGCGAGGAAGCCCTCGTCGAACTTGCAGACCTCCGTGTCCGCCTCGGGCAGGCCCGAGCAGTCCATGTCCTCCTCGACGGTGAAGACGAAGCGGCCCTTCTCCGGATCCGCCTCCTCCATGCGCACGATGCCGATGCCGTACTCCCGGAACAGGGCCTGGAGCCGGCGCACGGAATCGGAGAGGGAGGTCACCGGCTCCAGCCAGCGCTCGGCGAACGCCTCGCCTGCGAGCTGGCCCGCCTCCCTGACCATCTGGTCCGCGGCGTCGGCGCCCAGCCGCTCCTCCAGCACCCGGCGGAGGCTGAACTGCATGAGCCGGTACATCTCCAGCCGCGCCATGGGTCCCAAGTGGGGGCGACCCACGGCGATGTCCCCGATCGCGTCCCACGTGAAGCGGCGTTTGCTCTCCTGCATCCGTCACCCTCCTCCCTGGGCCCCAGGCGGGCAAGACCATCACTCTATGTTTTAGTTTTCCAACAGTCGCATAGTCCCTGCTGCGAAGGGTCGGTCGGCAGGGGCCGGGACCGCCGGCTCCGCCGGCGGCCGACATGCGGGGACCCGGGCACTCGGGCCCGGGTCCGGTTCACGGCCGGCCGCCGCCGGGAGACCGCCGCAGCGCCCCGTGCAGGGCCTCCAGCAGCTCGTCCGTCACCCCGTGGGGCATCACCCGGTCGTAGGCCGCGGAGAGCTCGGCGACGAACCGCGCAAACGCCGCGGGCCGTTCCGGGTCCCCCTGGGGCGGCAGCGGGAGCAGGTGCCGCACCGCCTCCTTCACGGCCCGGGGCCGGCTGCCCCAGTGCACGAGGTACTCCAAGTCCCGGTCCATGAAGATGAAGCAGGGGATCGCCCGGGACCTGCCGTCCTCCAGATACTGGTCCATGATGTCCAGGTTCTGGTCGCGGAAGAACCAGCGGGCCTCGATGCCGGCTTCCTCCGCGAACCGGGCCAGCAGCGGGCCCGTCCGCGCAGCGTCGCCGCACCAGTACTCCTCCAGCACCAGCACCTTGAGCCCCAGGGGCCGCAAGGCCTCCAGGGCTGCCTTCTGCTCGGGCGTGAAGGTGACGGACTCGTACACCGCCTGCCGCCGCTCCTTGTGCTCGGTCGCCCCGGCCAGGTACTCGCCCCACATGAGCCCCGTCGCAAACCGCTCTGGCGATACGACTGGCATACAGACCCCTCCCCGTCGCCGTTTGGACTGTCTGCACTTTCGACGTGGCCGGCCGCGCGCGTGGTGCGGGGGACAGCCGGGGGCCTTCACTGCGCGCGGACGCATACTCCGGCGGGCCGAAGCGCACAGTAATGGTTGACCACAAGCCGAAAGGAGAACAGCCATGGCTGAAGAGCGCAAGAAGCACTCGCAGTCGCAGGAGCGCACCGGGTCGGCCGCGGACGCCGGGGCCGGCACCAACATGGCCAAGGGCGCGGCCGGGGTGACGGGCGCCATCACCGGGGCGGCCCTGGGCTCGGCTGCCGGCCCCCTGGGCACGGCGGCCGGGGCGATCGCGGGCGGCCTCGCCGGCGCCGCGATGGCCGACGACACCGAGGATCAGACCGCTGGGCAGAACCGCCGCCGCAACCGGTACGGCAGCGAGGAGGAAGACGGGAGCCGGTAGCGGGCGCGCACACCCAAAGACCCCGGGGCGGAGGTTCCGCCTCCGGGGTCTTTCCGTGCCGCTTCCGGGTCCTGCAGGTTCGACTATCTGGGATTCGTCAGGCCGTCAGGTACGTCCAGATGAGGTAGACCAGGCAGCCCAACACGAAGGCAGGCACGACCGCCAGGTAGAGCAGGTTCACCCGCTCCAGCCAGTCGCTCCTCCGGAAGGCCGTGTAGTAAGTGCGGTGTGTCTGCCTGAGCATGCGCTTCCCTCCCGACTCCGGCGCGCGGGGTGCTGCTTCTCCAGCCTCAGCTTACCCGTGGAACCGGAGCCGGGGGTAGGCGCATTCGGGCCTAATTCCGACGGCGCGGACGAGCTATTTTTGCCCGGGACTTTCCTACCTTTCTGATCCCATGAGCGGCGGCGGGGCCTGCTTTCAGGGAAGTAGGCGGTGGGCTAGACCGTGCACGGAGGGACTACGACCAGGCCGCGGGCGGGAACGCCTGCAGGGCCCGCAGCGCGAAGCGGGCCGTGCCGGTGGGGAGGGCGCAGTTGCCCCGCCCGTAGAGCAGGACCTCCGCCCGGCGGCGGGCCTCGGCCAGGTCGCCGGCCTCCAGCGCGCGCAGGAGGGCCTCGTGCCCCTCCTTGCAGCCGCGGCACTGGCCGCAGGAGCCCCGGCTGAGCAGCGCCACGTTCTCCCGCACCAGGGCGGGCAGCGCACCGTCGGACCGGCGGAAGACGATCACCGCCGAGTTGCCCATGGTGGTGCCCAGGGCCGCCAGGTCCTCGTAGGTCAGCGGCACGTCCAGCTCATCGGGCCGGAGCGGCCCGGAGCCCAGGCCGCCCGGCAGCACGGCCAGGATCTCCTCCCGGGGCGGCGCCCCCGCCCGGACGAGCAGATCCCAGAGCAGCGTGCCGTGGGGCACCTCGTACACCCCAGGCCGGTCGACGGCCCCGGTCACCGTGAAGAGGGCTGTGCCGGGGCAGGCGGGGGTGCCCACGGCCCGGATGCGCTCCGGGCCCAGCCGGAACAGCGCGGCGACGGCGGCCAGGCTCTCCACGTTCTGCACCAGGGTCGGCCGGCCCCGGAGCCCGATCTCCTCCGGCCGGGGCGGCTTGGGCTGGGGATACCCCTCCAGCCCTTCCAGGGCGTCCAGGATGGCCGTCTCCTCGCCGGACACCGCCGTCGGGGCCGAGGGCTGCACCGTCACCGAGACGCCGCCGAGCAGCCCGGCGGCGCGGGCCTCGGCGACGGCCTGTTCCGCCCCGGCGAGGGCCTCCGGCGAGTCGCCGCGCACGCAAAGGTACGTCTCCCGGGCCCCGAGGGCGTGGGCGGCGATGAGGAGCCCCTCCAATACCCGGTGGGGGAAGCGGGCGAGCAGGAACCGGTCCTTCTGGCTCACCGCCTGCGACTCGGCGCCGTTGGCGACCACGTACCGCTCCGGCACGGCGGCCGCCGCGACCCGCTGCCACTTCTCAAAGATGGGGCGGCCCTCGCCGCTGCCGCCCCGGCCCCGCAGGCCCGCGTGCTGCAGCTGCTCCAGGACCCAGCCGCTGCTCCGGTCCCGGGCGGCCGCCAGGCCGGCGTAGCCGCCCCGCGCCCGGTACGAATCGAGGTCCTCGCGCCCATCCTGCGCCGGCTCGGTGATCAGGTGGGTCACTGCACCCGCCCTCCCCGCCGGTAG
>QGVE01000024.1 GCA_003242675.1 Bacillota bacterium
GATGCGCTGGATCTCCGCCACCATGGGGGCGAGCTTGCTGCGGGGCACCGTCGCGTCCTCCAGGATGGTGGTGGGCTTGCGCCGGGCCAGGGCCGAGAGCGCGAAGCGGCGGGCCTGCATCAGCCGGTCCTGCTCGGCCGGGTCGCTGGCGTGCTCGACCCGGGTCGCGCCCTCCTCCCGGCAGATCTGGGCGATGCGGGCGATGTCGGCGTCGCAGACCGACGCCGGCCCGTCCTGCTGGATGAGCAGGAGCGCGGCGGCGTCGGTGGGCAGGCCCAGGCCGACGTACTCCTCCACGGCCCGGATGGTGCCGTTGTCCATGAACTCCAGGGTGCACGGGATGATGCGCGCGGCGATGATCCGGCTGACCGCGCGGGCGGCCGCCTCCAGGTCGCCAAAGACGGCGAGGGCCGTGCGCTTGGCCTCGGGCATCGGCAGGAGCTTCAGGATGACCTCGGTCACGATGCAGAGGGTGCCCTCGGAGCCGCAGATCAGCTTCACCAGGTCGTAGCCGGCCACGTCCTTGACGTTCTTGCCGCCGGCCCGGAAGACGCGCCCGTCGGCCGTGACCGCGGTGAGGCCCATGACGTAGTCCTTCGTCACGCCGTACTTCAGACCCCGCAGGCCGCCGGCGGACTCCATCACGTTGCCGCCGATCGTGGAGGAGGTCATCGAGCCGGGATCGGGCGGGTAGAACAGCCCCACGGCCTCCACCGCCTTGTGCAGGTCGGCCGTGATGACGCCCGCCTCCGCGGTGACGGTCAGGTTTTCCTGGTCGATCTCCAGGATCCGGTTCATGCGGTTCAGGGAAAGGACAATGCCGCCGCCCGACGGCACCGAGCCCGCGGCCAGGTTCGTGCCGGCGCCCCGGGGGTAGACGGGGATGCGGTGCGCGTGGGCGATCCGCATCACCGCGGCGACCTCTTCGGTGGTCCGGGGCAGCACGACCGCGTCGGGGAGCCGCTGGTGAAGCGGCGTGGCATCGTACGAGTAGGCCGTGAGATCTGCCTTGCTGGTCAGGCACCACTCCTCGCCGACCGCCGCCCGGAGCGCGGCGAGGACTTCAGGGCTCAGCATGCTCGTCCCTTCCTTTCCGATGGAGCTCGGCCCTGTCCCCGGTGGTCTGATGGTCGGGCCTTCCTACACGCTATCATACAGCAAGCCAGAGGCTCTGTCCCCCCAAGAAAGAACGGCGAGGAGCGCACAGCTCCTCGCCCCGCGCGGGCTACTCGGCCTGTCCCAGGGACTTCTTCGCGAGGTAGGCGGCCATCATCCGGTCGTAAGTCGCCTGGCTATACGGGTAGGAGACGACGGTCATGAGGACCACGTCCCCGCCCGAGCGGTGCAGGTGCACCGTGTCGCACTGGGATCCGTCGGCCAGATCTTCGAGGAACGCCTCCATCACCGCGGTCGCCGCCTCCTCGGTGAAGGGCTTCTCCAGCCCCAGCTCCTGGCAGATCCGCTTGTAGCGCTCCTCGGGAAGCTTCAGGTCGAGGTACTGCTGGATGTAAATCCGCGGTTTCCCTCGGTCGGTTGTGACGCCCTTCCAACGATCTCCGGCCACTGCGAAGGACCCCCCTTCTTCCCCTCAGTATAGCGGCCGGCCCCGCGCATCTCAACCCGCGCCTGCGCAGCCGCGGGCGGGCTGCGGGGGATTCAGCCCAGGCGGCGCAGGATCTCTGCGGAGGGCAGGCACAGCATCTCCCGGATGGCGCCGGCGCCGTGCCGCTCCAGGTAGCGCCGGCAGAGGGAGTAGCCGACCCAGTAGCCGCTGATGGGCGCATCGGCGGCGAAGTAGCGGACGAAGACCGCGAGGCCCGCCGCCGGAAACTCCCGGGCGGCGGCGGCGATCGCCTCCGCGTCGTGCGCCCGGTGCCACGCCAGCCGCTCGGGGGACATGAACGTCGCCAGCGTCTCCCGGCCCAGCAGGAGGTCGGTGAAGTGCAGGGCCGTGCCCTCCAGCATCACCATGTCGAGGAGGCTGAGGTACCGGGGCGACGGGGGCAGCCCCAGGGCCTCCATGCGCGCGACGTGGGCCGCCTCGTGGGGCAGCATCTCCTCGACCCCCTCCGGCGGATACCAGTACCGGGGTCCGGGGGGCGGCGAGGGGGAGAACCGCTCCAGGCCCAGGGCGACGGCAGGCCGGCCCTCCACGGCCACCGTCGCCGCCGGGGCGGCGAAGAACAGCGTGGCGAGGTAGACCCGCGGCAGGGGGCCGGGCAGCAGGGGCTCGATTCGGGCGAGGATCGCGCGCACCCGCTCCTCCATGCGATAGGCCGGAGCGGGGCGCAGCGCCCGGCTCAGGGCGGGCGCCAGGCGGGTGACGAGCCCGGGCAGCCCCCCTTGGCCCGTGATGAGCGGCCCGTACGTTTCGACCAGGCCGTCGAAGTAGGCGCGGTGGGGCAGGTAGGCCATGTGGCAGAACGCCGGCCACAGCGGCGATCCGAGCTCTGCCGCCCGGAGACTCAGCAGGAGGTCCCGGTAGACGGGCGTGATGCGCACGCGGACCACCTCGGCCCCAGCGTATGCCCGGCCCCGGCAGGGATGCTCCGCGCGGCCGCGGCGCGGCGGCAGGTTGCAGCGGCCGGCACCGCTCTCGCTTCTCGCCGGCCCTCGCCCGGGCCCGGGTCACCCGCCCGATGCGCAGGAGGGCCCGGCCGCGCTGGCGAAATCACTTTCAGCATTAACTTTTCGGAACGAGGAGCGAACGGTCATGCAGAGATCAGCACCGAGCCGCCGCATGGACACCCTGGCCGCCCACGCGGGCGACGACCCGTTCCGCTTCCTGGGCGCCGCAGCGCCGCCCATCTTCGAGACCTCGACGTTCGTGTTCCCCACCGTGGCCGACGCCGTGGCCGCCTTCGCCGACGAGCAGGAGCACTTCGTGTACACGCGCCGGCGCAACCCCACCGTGCGGGTGGTGGAGGAGAAGCTGGCGGCCATGGAGGGCGCCGAGGCCTGCCGGCTGTTCGCCTCGGGCATGGCGGCGATCTCCGCGGCGATTCTCTCCTGCGTCAGGTCCGGCGACCACGTGGTCGCCGTCGACACGGCCTACGGCCCGGCCCGCACCTTCCTCACGGACTACCTCAGCCGCTTCGGCGTGTCGGCGACGCTGGTGGACGGGTGCGATCCGGCCGAGTGGGAGGCGGCCATCCGGCCCAACACCCGGCTGTTCTACCTGGAGTCGCCTTCCTCGGGCGTCATGAAGCTCCAGGACCTGGCGGCCGTGACCGCGGTGGCCCGCCGGCACGGCATCGCGACGATCTGCGACAACTCCTACTCCACGATGCTGCTCCAGCGGCCGCTGGAGCTGGGCGTCGACCTGGTGGTGTACTCCTGCAGCAAGTACTTCGGCGGCCACTCGGACGTCGTGGCCGGGGCGGTGCTGGGTTCGGCGGAGCGAATCCGCCGGATCGGCGATGCCGAACAGCCCTTGCTGGGCGGGGTGATCGGGCCGTTTGAGGCCTGGCTGATCGGCCGCGGGCTCCGGACGCTGTCCGTGCGCCTCCGGCAGCACCAGCAGAGCGCCTGCCGGGTCGCCGACTTCCTGGCCCGCCACGGGCGGGTCGCCCGCGTGCACTATCCCGGCCACCCGTCGCACCCCCAGTACGACCTGGCCCGCCGGCAGATGAAGGGGGCATCGGGCCTGCTCTCCTTCGAACTGGACACCCGGGACCTGGCGCAGGTGAGCCGGTTCGTGGACGCCTTGCGCCTGTTCCGGCTGGGGGTCTCCTGGGGCGGCTTCGAGTCGCTGGTCTGGCTGCCGGTCATCGGCGCGATGCACCACGCGCCCGAGGAGCGCTGGCCGAGCCCGGGGCTGGTGCGCCTCCACGTGGGGCTGGAGGACGTGGACGACCTCCTGGAGGACCTGGACCAGGCGCTGCGTTCCATGTAGGCGCCGGTTCCGGCCCGCGGGCGCGGGGCCCCCTCGCTTCCGCCGGCGCATACTAGCGCCGAAGGGAGGGGGCCCTTTGGCATCCAGCACATCCGGGGACAGGCGACAGCAGCTCATCCAGCGGGCGGGGTGGCTGACGATGGCCGTCAACCTCGGCCTGACCGCTGCCCGGGGGATCGCCGGCTATCTCGCCGGCTCCACCGCGGTCCTGGCCGATGCGGCCAACTCCGGCACGGACATCCTCGCCACGCTGGTGGTGATGGGCGGAAGCCGCATCGCCGCCCGGCCGCCCGACTGGGACCATCCCTACGGCCACGAGAAGGCGGAGCCGGTGGCGGCCAAGCTGGTCGGCATCATCGTCACGTGCGCCGGCCTGGCGACGGGCGCGGGGGCGCTCCGGGCCCTGCGGGGCGGGGGCGAGCCGGTCGGCCTCGGGGCGGCCGCGGTCACGGCGGTCTCCATCGCCGCGAAGGAGGTCCTGGCGCGCTACCTCACCCGGCTCGGGCGGCGGCTGGGCAGCCAGGCCGTGCTGGCCGACGCGGCCAACCAGCGCACCGACGTCCTGGCGTCTGCCGCCGCCCTGGCCGGGGCCCTGGGCGGCCGCTTCGGGCTGCCCCTGCTCGACCCGCTGATGGGCCTCCTGGTCGCCGGTCTGATCCTGCGCATGGGGCTGAGCCTGTACTGGGGGGCGGTGCGCGACCTGATGGACCGGGCGCCGGACCCCGAGACGCTGGACGCCATGCGGCGGGCGGCCCTGAGCGTGCCCGGCGTGGAGGAGGTGGGGGACCTGCGGGCCCGGGTGTTCGGCCCCGGCATCTACGCCGAGTGCAAGGTGAGCGTGGACGGCCGCCTGACGGTGGCCGAGGGCCACCGGATCGGCAAGCGGGTGAAGGCGGCCATCATGGGGGCCGTGCCGGAGTGCCGGGACGTGCTCGTGCACGTGAACCCCTACCCGGGGCTCGCAGAGGAGGAGTGGCAACACGCGGGTCCGGGGGTCCCGGTCAGAGGGTCGGATGCCGCAGATGGCGACGGGGCCGCCGAGCAGGCTGGGTGCGCCACCGCACAGGAGGGGTGCAGGGTCCAGCACGGCGAGTCGGACGCCGCCGGGCTTGGTGGATCGGTCGGCACATGGGCGATCCCCGAAAAGGATAACGGATGGTAGCCCCCGGAAATCAGTCCCGGCACAGGTGTTCGAGGATCTGCAGTAGCCGGAACGCCGGCTCATCCGTGGCCGAGACTGTTTGCGCCGCCACCCGCCTCAGTTCGTCGACTCGTTCGGCGTAGCGGCCGTTGATCACCATGGAGACGTTCATCCCCTGGGTCCGGAGTTCTTCCTCGAGGTGGAGCAACATTGCGGCTAATTTTGGCCGCACGACCGGAGCCCACTGCTGAAACTCATGCTGCCAACCGCGGAAGTGGTCCCTGGCGTAGGCGCGGCCGCGCAGGAGCTTGTCCCTTACCTTGTCGCGCGTGGTCTCATAACCGGCGCCGTAAAGCATCCCGTCGATGTGGGTGGCGACCTCGCACACGATGACCCGACCAGCGCTCGGATCGATGGCGATCAGGTCGATTTCACCCTGCCCCTGATGGAACCGCACGTTATGTGCCACTATCGGGATGCGTTCCACGTACTTTAAGTAGGCTGCAACAAGGCTCTCTCCCATCTCCATGTTCATCATCCTTCCTGGGTGTGTCCGGAGGGCACCGAAAGAACGGGGCTGTCACGGCGGTTGGCGTGACAGCCCCGCACTGTTTCACCCGGCTTACGGCGACTCCAGCCGCAGACCCTCCGGCATGTTGAGGACCTGGACCCGGTTCTGGAGCTCGTAGGTGACCGGCCCGTCGGCCGCCTTGGCCTTGAAGTAGTCGACCAGGGCGTCCAGCAGGACGATGCCCAGATCCACCTGCTTGTCCTTCAGCTCGGCCAGGATCGCGAGCCCGTCGCCGCCGCCCGCCATGAAGTTGTTCACGACCACCTTGTAGGTGGCGTCCGGGTCGATGGGCGTGCCGTCGGCCAGCTTGATCTCGACGACCCGTTCACCGTCGGGCTTGCTGTAGTCCCAGGTGTACGTGATGCCGGACACCAGCAGCGGCCGGTAGCCGCCCTCCTTGTGCAGCCGCTTGATGTAGCCGGTCAGCCCCTGCTCCAGCAGCGTCTTGATCTCGCTGCCCTTCATGTCCACCAGCACCAGGGTGTTGCCGAAGGGGCTGGTCTGGTAGAGGTCGCCCCAGGTGATCCAGCCTTCCTCGTCCGGGATCAGGTGGGCCCGGACGCCGCCGCCGTTGTGGAAGGCGATCTGCGCGCCGGGAGCGCCGGCCAGCATCGCGTCGGCGATGAAGTCGCCGAGCACGCTCTCGCCCTGCGGCTCATAGTCGCGGGTGAGCGGCTGCGCGAGCTTGCCCACCGGCTGCTCCTTGATCGGCTCGACCTCAGCGGCCCACTTGGCGACCAGGTCCTCCGCCCAGGGGGTCGGGGCCAGGGCCTGGTGCGGATTCCACACCGCAACGGCCGCCCGGGTTACCTGCTTGTCCGCCCGGTTGATGTAGAGGTCGATGCGGGCGAGGCCCGTGCCATGCGGCCCGGACTGCACGGCCGGCACCTGATTGCCGTTCCCGTCCAGCACGTACCCTGCGGCCATCGCGTGCGAGTGGCCGCCCGTGATGGCGTCAACCCGCTCCGTCACGCGGGCCATCCACTCGGCCACCTCGCCGACGACCTCGAGCGGCTCGTCGCCCGGGTTGGCCGCGCCGTGGGCCACGACGACCACCAGATCCGCGCCCGCCTCACGCAGCTTGCGGGCCTCCGCGTTGATCACCGGCGCGGGATCGGCAAACTCGAGGCCCTCGATGTTGGCCGCGAGCACGATGCCCTTGGTCTCCGGGGTTGTGATGCCGATGAAGCCGACCTTGTAGCCGCCGACCTCCAGGATGGTGGAGGGGACCAGCCATTCAGGCCGCTCCTGCGTGCCCTCAAAGAAGATGTTGGCGGAGATCACCGGGTGCTCGGCCGCCTTGATCAGCCCCTGCAGGGTCGGCTGGTTCCAGTCGAACTCGTGGTTGCCCAGGGTGGCGACCTTCACGCCGACCTTGTTGCGCCACTCCTGCACGGAGGCGCCGTTCACCAGGTTGGAGATGGGGGTGCCCTGGAAGGTGTCGCCGCCGTCGATCAGCACCGTGTTCGGGTTCTTCAGCAGCTGGCCGGCGATCGCGGTGGTGAACCGGGCCGCGCCCATCTCGGCGTTATTGGGCTCCAGCCGGCCGTGGAAGTCGCTGTACACCAGCAGGCTGACCTTGTCGATGCCCTCGGGCAGGGGCTCCGGCACCGCCAGGCTGATCAGCTTGGCCGCCTCGCCGACCGTGACGGGCGCATCGAGGTCGATCTCACCCGTGTCGCGGCCCATCACCACGCCGCGCAGGAGCAGGAACGCCAGGGCCTCGCGGGTGGCCTGGTCCACCCCGGCGGTGTCGGGGTAGCGGTCCAGCACGCGCAGGTCGGCGTCGACAAACTCATCCCCGGCGACGGCCTTCGCGAGCAGGCGCATGGCCTCGCCCCGGGTGAGCGGCTCCTTCGCCTCCTCCGTCAGAGAGGCGCCCGCCCGCTCCAGCAGTTCACGGAAGTTCTCTGCCGAGAGCGGGGCGTTCAGATCCGCTGCGTCTTCCCGATCCAGGATGCCCTGTTCGATCAGGTCGCAGGCATAGGGCGCTGCCCAGTGGTCGCCCAGGCCGCAGTCCGCGGGCGCGGCGGACACGACCGGTGCAGCGTGGGCGCCGGCGGGCAGTGCGAGAGCCGAAACCAGAAGCGCAACCATTCCCGATGACAACAGCCGCAATAACCGGTTCATGGTACGCCTCCTCCTACAGCGCCGAAAGGCGCGTTTTCTTGCAATGGAGGTGGTACCACATTTGCCCCTGGGACTCCTGCAGATCCTTCCACTCTCTCTGGGAACGAGTCCTTTTGGACAGCCTCTCCGTCATAACCTGTTCAACTTGGCGCATAGAAGTGACCTGTGCACGGACCGCCGGCGGCTGGAGGCGGGGAAGGGAGCGGAGCGCGGATGATGGAGCGCATCGCGGTGATCGGGGGCACCGAGGCGGCGGCGGAGATCGCCGCGCTGATGGCGCGGGCCGGGTACGTGACCTGCTTGCAGGAGGCAGACCCGGCGGGTTTGGCCGAGGCCGGGCGCCGGCTGCGGAAGAGGCTGCACGCGCCCGCCGCCGGGGGTGGCGCAGCCGTGGCCCAGCTCGCCCGGGTGCGGGTGCGGCTGGAGGCCGACCTGGAGATGGCGGTGGCCGATGCGGACCTCGTCCTCGAAGCGACCGATCTGGATCTGCCGGCGAGGCGGGAACTCTTCGCGCGGCTGGACGGCCTCGCGCCTGCGCACGCGATCCTGGCCACCTGCTGGCCGACGATCTCCTCGGCCTACCTGGCGGCGGCCACGAGCCGGCCTGACCGGGTGATCAGCCTGGGCTTCTTCCTTCCGCCCCTGGCGCCGGCGGCCGTCGCCCTGATTCAGGAGCCCCACCTGGCGCCGGAGGTGCTGGCCGCCGTCGCAGGCGTGGTCTGGCGCACGGGCCGGGAGCCGCTCCTGTTCCGGCGGGGGCGGGAGCCCGAAGGCCAGGCCTGAAAGAGCGCGCAAAGGCGGCGCCCCGGGTATTGGGCGCCGCCGTTCCTTACGCCTCGCTGATGTCGGCGTTGGTGTACACGTTCTGCACGTCGTCGTGCTCCTCCAGGAGCTCCAAGAGGCGCAGCAGCTGTTCGGCCTGTTCGCCGGACACCGCCACCGTCGTGGTGGGCACCATGGCCACCTCGCCCTTCTCCACCGGGACCCCGGCCGCCTCGAGCTGCTTCATGACCTGGTTGAGCCCCTCGGGGGCGGTGTAGATCACGTAGGAGTCCTCTTCGGTCACCAGGTCTTCGGCGCCGGCGTCCAGGGCGATCACCATGAGATCGTCCTCGCCGAGCTGGACGGCGCTGCGGTCGATCTCGATCACGCCGCGCTTCTTGAACATCCAGCTCACGCAGCCGGTTTCACCCAACGAGCCGCCGTGCTTGGAGAAGATGTGGCGCACGTCTGCCGCCGTGCGGTTGCGGTTGTCGGTGACGATGTTCATCATGATGGCGACGCCGCCCGGGCCGTACCCCTCGTATACGATCTCGTCGTAGCGCGCGGAGGTGTCCAGGCCGGCGCCGCGGGCGATCGCCCGCTGGATGTTCTCGTTCGGCATGTTGGCCTTGCGGGCCGCGGCCACCGCGGCCTTGAGCAGGTAGTTGGTCTCCGGATCCGGCCCTCCCTCGCGGGCGGCCTTCATGATGTCCTTGGTCAGGCGGGAGAAGGTCGCCCCTCGCTGCTGGTCCAGTTTCGCTTTGGATCGCTTGATGTTCTCCCACTTTCGGCCCAAGGGTGAAACCCCCTCCGACTAGATTCGCCTTAGACATTCTAGCACGTAGCAAAATCGGCCGACAAGGCGGGTCCACGGCTGCGGCCCACGAAACGGCTTTCCTGGAATGAAGCGGAAAGGCCGGTGGCGGGCCGGAGGAAATTGACTATAATAGAGAATAAAGGAGGTGATGCGCAGTGGCCCGGTCGGATATGATCGAGGTGGATGGCGTGATCGTGGAACCCCGATCCAACGGTTTCTTCACCGTCCGGCTCGACCTGGAGAACCACCCGGAAGTGATCGCCCACCTGGGCGGCAAGCTGCGCCGCCACTTCATCCGCGTGGTTCCCGGCGACCGGGTGACGGTGGAGCTCAGTCCCTACGACCTGACGCGCGGCCGCATCGTCTACCGCTACCGCAACTGAACCAGCGCAGAACCGACGGCGCGAATCGGTGAATGACACGGCGCCCTTCGGACCGCCGGTTCTGCCCTGGTTTGCGCAGGGGGAGCCCTTCCGGGCTCCCCCTGCGCGCGACTACCCCTTCACACCATATACCGGTTTCAGAAGTCTACGCTGTCGATCCGGTCGATGCGGGTGGCCCGGGCGAGGCCCTTCCGGTCGACCGTGAACACCACGTCGTTCTCGAACGCCACGACCTTCTGGCGCCGGATGACGACTCCGTCCAACACCAGGCTGGTGTTGAACCCGCTCCCGCGCAGGTCCTGCAGCAGCTGGCGTATGGTCATGTTCTGCGGCATGAGCGGAACCCTCCTCAGGCACCGATTGGGAGGGCCGGGTACAGCTCTCCCGGGTCTACGGTATGCGCTCGTGGCGGGGAGTGTCCACCGACGGCAGGGAGAGGGGGTGGAGGGATGGCCGGCACCTGCCGCTTCCGCGGGAGGGGGCTTCCGGTCGCGCCGCCGCGCCCGCGGCCCGCACCGGCGCCGCCGGGCGCTCCGGCCCCGTCAGGCGGTGATCCCGCCCGGCGGGAGGGCAGCGCTCCGGGCGGCGGGGCCGACCCCATCGCGGCGCTGCTGGCGGACCTCAGGGGGCGCCCGGTGACGATCCAGGTGGGAGACCGGCTGCTCACCGGCAGGCTGCTGCTCGCCGACCCCGTCGTGCTCGTGGACGGGTCGGGCCGGGCCACCTTCGTGCGGCCGGAGGCGGTCGTGGCCGTGACCTTCTGATCGCTCACGCCCGCACCTTGCGCCTTATGCTTTATAATACCTAATGAACACCTGTAACCAGGAGGCGATCGGATTGGCCCCTTCGCTGCGCTTTTCCCTCTCCCCGTCGTCGTTCGGTCCCCATCCCCACGAAATCCGTTACCAGGCCGAGCCGGTCCGGGCCGCGCACCGGATGCTCCACGAACGGACCGGGCCAGGGCATGAGTTCACCGGCTGGCTGGATCTTCCCCTCCGCTACGACCGCGACGAGTTCCGCCGCATCCAGGAGGCGGCTGCGCGCATCCGGAGCGACTCCGACGCGCTGGTGGTCATCGGGATCGGCGGTTCCTATCTCGGCGCCCGGGCGACGGTGGAGGCGCTCGGACACGCCTTCCACAACCTGCTCCCGCCCGAGCGGCGGGGGGCCCCGCAGATCTTCTTCGCGGGCACCGACCTGAGCCCCCGCTACCTCAAGGAGCTGTTCGACGTGCTGGAGGGCAGGGAGGTCTCGGTCAACGTCGTCTCCAAGTCGGGGACGACCACCGAACCGGCCATCGCCTTCCGGCTGTTCCGCAGCTGGATGGAGCGCCGGTACGGCAAGGAGGGGGCCAGGCGGCGCATCTATGCGACCACCGACCGCGCCCGGGGGGCCCTGAAGCAGCTGGCCGAGGCCGAGGGCTACACCCAGTTCGTCATCCCCGACGACATCGGGGGCCGGTACTCGGTGCTGACCGCGGTGGGGCTCCTGCCCATCGCCGCAGCCGGCATCGACATCGAGGCGCTCATGGCCGGGGCCGCGGCCGCCGCGGAAGAGTACAATGAGCCGGATATCGAGCGGAATCCGTGCTACCAGTACGCTGCGGCGCGCCACGCCCTGTACCGCCGGGGGCTGACGACCGAGGTGCTGGTGACCTACGAGCCGGCCCTGCGGTCCACGGCCGAGTGGTGGAAGCAGTTGTTCGGGGAGTCGGAGGGCAAGGACGGCAAGGGCATCTTCCCTGCCTCCGCGAGCTTCACCACCGACCTGCACTCCCTGGGCCAGTACATCCAGGAAGGCATGCGGAACCTGTTCGAGACCGTGGTGCACGTGGAACGGCCCACGGTGGACATCCCGATCCCGGGCGGCGAAGAAGGCGACGGGCTCGGCTACCTGAGCGGGCAGACGCTGCACCACGTGAACCACACGGCGCTCGTCGCCACCCGTCTGGCCCACACCGACGGCGGCGTCCCGAACCTCACCCTCACCTTGCCGGAGCTCACGCCCTACCACTACGGCCAGATGCTCTACTTCTTCATGAAGGCCTGCGCGATCAGCGGGTACCTGCTGGGGGTCAACCCCTTCGATCAGCCCGGCGTGGAGCGCTACAAGGAGAATATGTATGCGCTGCTGGGCAAGCCGGGGTTTGAGGCCCGGCGGGCGGAGATCGAGCCGCGCCTTCAGGACACCGGCGGCAAGTAAGTCGGAAGCGGCGCCCCCGCATGGTGCGGGGGCGCCGCCGCACGCTTACGGGGTCCGCTGCCGGCGCTCAGCGGCGCAGCAGAGCGCCGATGAACAGCGAGGCCACGGCCCCATAGATGGGGGAGAGCTTCAGGTACGGCACGGAGAGGAAGAACGCCGCGGCAATGCCGAAGGGCAGCCCGATAAATCTTCTATGCAGGTAGCTTTCAGGCCTGGGGCGAAGTTCTCCTGTCACGGGGAGGAATGGCGATGAACGACCTCTCGGCCGTCGTGGTGTCCTTCGCCTACGTGGGCGCCGTGGTGGCGGTGGGCGAGGCGGCGTACCGGCTCGGGCTGCCGCGCCCGACCGCCCGCAAGGTGGTGCACGTGGGCGCGGGGCTGTGGATTATCCTGGCGCTCCTGCTGTTCGAGAGCCGGTACCCGGCGGCGGTGCCGCCGGCCGTGGCCGCCGTGGCCAACTGGGTCATTCACCGCCGGCGGCTCCTGGGGGCCGTGGAGGCCGAGGCCGACAACCTGGGGACCGTCTGGTTCGCGATCTCCCTCACCCTGCTCGTCCTGTTCGCCTGGGAGGAGCCGGCGGCCGTGCTGGGCGGCGCGCTCGCGATGGCCCTCGGCGATGCCGCCGCGTCCACCGTGGGCCTGCGCTTCGGCAGGCGGAAGTACGCCACCCTGGGCGACCGCACCAAGAGCCTGGAGGGCTCCCTGTCCCTGTTCGCCGTGACCCTGGCGACCCTCCTTGCCGTGCTGGGGGTGTGCCGGCCGGAGCTGGCGGCGCCGCCCCGGCTCGGGCTGGCCCTGCTCGGCTCGGTGACGGCCACCTGCGCCGAGGCCCTGGGCATCAAGGGGCTGGACAACCTCTGGGTGCCCCTGGGCACCGGGCTCGCCCTCTGGGTCGGGCTGCGCCTGCCCGAGCCGGTGGCCCTTTCCCTGGGCGCCGGCTCCCTGCTCGCCGCCCTGATCGGCCTGGTGGCCTGGCGGAAGGGCGCCCTGGTGCCGAGCGGCGTGCTGGGCGCCATCCTCACGGGCACCGCCGTCTTCGGGCTCGGCGGGTGGCCGGGCGGGCTCGCCCTGGTGGCGTTCTTCGTGTCGGGCAGCCTGCTGTCCAGGCTCTTCCGGCACCGGAAGGCCGCGGTCGAGGCGGACTTCGCGAAGACCGGCGCGCGCGACCTCGGCCAGGCCCTGGCCAACGGCGGCGTGGCGGCGGCCGCGGCGGTGGCCTACGCGGCCACGGGCCAGGCCGCCTGGATGGGCGCCCTCCTGGGCAGCCTGGCCGCCGCGGCGGCCGACACCTGGGCGACCGAGCTGGGGGTGCTCTCCCGCGCCCGGCCCCGGCTCATCACCACCTTCAAGCCGGTGCCCCCGGGCACCAGCGGCGCCGTGTCCCTGCTGGGGACTCTGGCCGCCTTGGGCGGCGGGCTCTTCGTCGCCGTGACCGGCGCCCTGGCCGACCCCCGCTGGTGGCGGTTCCTGCCCTGGGTCACGCTGGCCGGCCTGGCCGGCTCGTTCCTGGACTCGCTGCTCGGGGCGACCGTGCAGGGCGTCTACTGGTGCCCGCGGTGCGGCAAGGAGACGGAGCGGCGGGTCCACGGCTGCGGCAGCGCGACCCGGCTGCACCGGGGCCTGCCGGCCGTCAGCAACGACGTCGTCAACCTGCTGGCCACGGTCGCCGGCGCCGCCGTGGGCTTCCTCATCGTCTAGCCCCGGCCCCGCGGCGGGCACAGCCGCCGGACAGCAAGGGAGGGGAGCCTCAGCGGCTCCCCTCCCCGGTTTTTCGTCCGCCCTCAGAGCAGGTCGATGACCGCGAGTGCGCCGGTGGCGACGGCGCCGACCAGCACGCCCGCTACCGCAACCCCCAAGGTCATCGCCAGGGCCGTCAGCAGGAGCGGCATGCGCATCAGGTTCGCCAGGGCCGCGCCGGTCCACAGCCCGGTGCCGGGGATCGGGATGCCGATCAGGATCGCCAGCCCGACCCAGCCGTAGCGGCGGATCGTCGCCTGGTACCGTTCCGCCGAGCGGTCGATGCGCCCGAGCCAGCGGGCGGCCCAGGGCACCTGCTGCGCGATGCGCCGGAGCATGTACATGACGAAGATGATCAGCGGCACCTGGACCGCGTTGCCCACGATGCCGAACGCGATGGCCCAGCCGGGCGAGAGCCCGCTGACGATCCCCACGGGGATGCCGACCCGCAGCTCCAGGAACGGGATGGCCGAGATGGCGATCACCTTCAGGGCAGCGGTCCAGTTGATCACCAGGAACCCTCCCAGGCGGGGATGGATGGCCGCGGCCTGCCCGCGGTCACGCAAACCACTTTACCCGCGGCGGCCCCTCCCGTCAACGTGCACCCGGCGCCGCACCTGCTCCTTGGACGGGCCTGACCCCCCGCGCGGTTTCAGGGATCCCGGCGGGTTTACCGCAGCACCCGGATGTGGCCGTTCATGTCGACGCCGTAGGTGCGGATCAACTCGTCCAGCAGCACGAAGCGGTACCCCTGCTGCCGGAGCGACTGGATGATCGCCGGCAGGGCCTGGTCCGTCTGCTTGCAGGAGTCGCTGGCGTGCATCAGGATGATCGCGCCGGGGTGCGCCAGCCGCACGGTGCGGTTGATGATGCGGTCGACCCCGGGGTTCTTCCAGTCCAGCGAGTCCACGGACCAGATCACCGTGGCGTAGCCCAGGTCCTTCGCCGCCTGCACCGACGCCTCGTTGAACGCGCCGTTGGGCGGGCGGATGTAGGCGGGTTCCCGGCCCGTCAGCTCCTTCAGGATCGCGTGCGCGGCGGCGATGTTCCGGGCGGCGCCGTCGCGCCCCAGGGTATTCAGGTCGACGTGGGCGTGCCCGTGCGACTCGATCTCGTGGCCGTCGGCCTGGATCTGCTTGACGAGCTCCGGGTGGCTCTTCGCCCAGGGGCCCGACAGGAAGAAGGTCGCCGGCACCTTCTCCCGCCGCAGCACCTCCAGCACCTTCGGCGCCATCTGCTCTCCCCAGGAGATGTCGAAGGTGAGGGCGACGACCTTCTCCTCGGTCTTGGCGGAGTAGATGGGGCGCAGGTTCGGCTGCAGCGCCGCGCTGACGGGCGCGACGTGGTTGCGCTCCACCACCCGCGCCTCGGCCGGAGCGGCCGGCAGCGCCAGGGTCGCGGCGAGCAGCGCCAGGGCGGCGGCGCGCACGCCCCTGCGATTCCACGTGCGGTGCATGTCCAATCCCCCTCACGTCGCAAGAGTGCGCAAGGCTGCCCAAAGTGTGCGTGGGGCTTACCTGCCGCATACCCCGGCCGCCGGAAGGATTGTTGGCAGGCCTGGCAGAGTGTGGACAGGAACGGCAGAGGATGTGAAGAATAGTCGTTCATGCACGAAGTTTGAAAGGGGAGTGGGGGATGAGCTTTGCGCATGCGGGGAAGCTGGTCGCCCGGGCCCTGCGCAACGAGGGCGTCGGGGTCGTCTTCACCCTTTGCGGCGGCCACGTCATGTCGATCTACGACGGCTGCCTGGACGAGGGAATCCGGGTGGTCGATGTGCGGCACGAGCAGACCGCGGCGTTCGCCGCGGACGCCTGGTCCCGGCTGACGGGCCGGCCGGGGGTGGCGATCCTGACGGCCGGTCCGGGCGTGACCAATGCGGTGACCGGCATCGCCAACGCCTACCGCGCCCAGTCGCCGATGGTCGTGATCGGCGGGCAGGGCCCGCGGAGCCTGGCGGGCAAGGGCGCGCTGCAGGAGATGGACGTGCTCTCCGTCATCCGGCCCATCACCAAGGGGCAGGTCTCCATCACCGATCCCGCGCGCATCCCGGAGCTGGTCTCCTGGGCCTTCCGGACGGCGATGTCGGGGGTGCCGGGGCCGGTCTACCTGGAGATGCCGCTGGACCTGCTGTTCGCGCCGTGGGAGGACACCGGCGCACGCCTGCCGGCCCCCTATCCCGGGCGGCCGGCGATGCCGGGGGACGAGGACCGGGTGGCGGAGGCCGCCGCCATGCTGCGGGAAGCCGACCGGCCGGTCGTGCTGATCGGCAGCCAGGTGCGCTGGTCCCCCCACTGGCAGGTGGCCCGGGAGTTCGCCGAGAAGGTGGGCGCGCCCGTCTACGTCTCGGGCATGGCCCGCGGGCTTCTGCCCCCCCGCTGGGCGCGCTCCCGCAAGGCCGCCCTGGCGGAGGCCGACGTCGCCCTGGTCTTCGGCACGCCCCTGGACTTCCGTTTGGGCTACGGCGCGTCCCCCGTGTGGAACGAGGACTGCAAGCTGATCCAGGTGGACCTGGACCCGGCGGAGCCCGGCCGCAACCGGGACGCGGCGGTGGCGATCCCCGGCGACAGCGGGACGGTGATGCTGCAGCTCCTGGCCCACGGCGACCTGGGCGCGGACCGGCCCGCCCGCAGGGCGTGGCTGGAGCGGCTGGCGGCGGAGGAGGAGAAGCGGCTGGCCAGGATGCAGCCGGACCTCACCAGCGACGCCGTGCCTGTGAACCCCCTGCGCCTCTGCGCCGAGATCGACCGGGCCCTGCCGGAGGACGCGATCCTGATCGGCGACGGCGGCGACTTCGTGGCGACGGCCGCCAACGTGCTGCGGGTGCGCCGCTATCCGGCGGGCTGGATGGACCCGGGCCCGCTGGGGACGCTGGGCATCGGGATGGGGTTCGCCATGGCCGCCCGGCTCGCGCACCCCGACGTGCCGGTGGTCCTGCTGCTCGGCGACGGCACCGCCGGGCTCAACCTGATGGAGGTGGAGGCGGCGGTGCGGCAGAACCTGCCGTTCGTCGTGGTGATCGGCAACGACGCGGCCTGGACCCAGATCCGCCGCGGCCAGGTCGAGATGTTCGGCCCGGACCGGGCGCCGGCAACCGCGCTGGACTACGTGCGCTACGAGCGGGTGGCCGAGGCCCTGGGCGGGTACGGCGTCTGGGTCGAGCGGCCGGAGGAGGTCGGGCCGGCGCTCCGGCGGGCCCTCGCGGCGGACCGGGTGACGGTGATCAACGTGAAGATGGGCGGCAGCGACTTCCGCGCCGGTGCGATCAGCGTGTAGCCGCCGCCTCTGCGGTTTGGGTGGATGGCCGTGGCCCCCGTCCTGTTCCAGGCGAACAGGGCGGGGGCCGTCGGCTTCCGGCATACTTCCGCCAGAGTAATGTAGAACTATTCTAAAGTACTATTCACGGACTATTCGTTTGGCTCTAATATAGGGGTGAGTAGAAAGGAGGTGGCCGCTGTGCCCGAGTCTGTTGCCTGCGGGAAGCGCACCCCGGGGGCTGGGGTGATCCCCCCTGCGGCGCGCGCCCCGGAGCGGGAGGACCAGTCCGAGAGGAGGAGTGACGTGACGATCGCACGCGTGGGTCACGAGGCGCCTGACTTCAAGGCGATGGGTTACTTCAACGGCGAGTTCAAGGAGTACCGGCTGTCCGACTACAGGGGCCAGTGGGTCGTCCTCTGCTTCTACCCCGGCGACTTCACGTTCGTCTGACCGACGGAGCTGTCGGCAGTTGCCGCGCGGTATGGCGAGCTGAAGGCGCTGGGCGTGCAGGTCCTGGCGATCTCCACGGACAGCCACTTCGTCCACAAGATCTGGCACGAGGAAGAGCTCTCCCACATGGTGGAGGGCGGCATCCCCTATCCGTTGCTTTCGGACCCGGGCGGGGTCATCGGCCAGGTCTACGGCGTGTACGACGAGGCGGGCGGAGTGGACATCCGCGGCCGGTTCATCATCGATCCCGACGGCGTGATCCAGGCCGCGGAGATCCTGACGCCGGCGGTGGGGCGCAACGTGGACGAGCTGATCCGCCAGATCAAGGCCTTCCAGCACGTGCGCGCCTCGGGCGGCGCCGAGGTCTGCCCGGCCGGCTGGCGGCCCGGCGGCAAGACCCTCCGGCCCGGTCCCGCGCTGGTCGGCAAGGTCTGGAAGGAATGGTCGCCGAGGTCGGATCTCGTGCACGCGTGACCGGCTTGGCAAACTTCCGGGGAGCGGCTCCACGTGGCCGCTCCCCTTTTTCATTATGAGAGATTAAAATATTCTGTAGATCAACCGCAGGTGTACCTGCTCTGTTCCGGCCCGCCATCGCACCCGGTGGCGGGCTCGTGGCTCCGGGGGAGGGAAGGATGTGAACGAGCTCCAGCTGCTCTTCGAGGCCCTGGCGTCGCTCCTGCCGGAAGCGATTCTGCCCCGGGTGCTGGTGTACGCCGCGATCACGACGGCGTTGGTGGCGCTGCTCCGGCGCATTCCATGGTTCGAGGCGCGCCGGCAGGTGGCCGCGCCGGTGGCAGCCCTCGTGATCGGGCAGGGGTTTGGCTGGATGGCGGTGGGGTTCGACCCGGCTCAGTGGCCGACCGCCACCATGGCGGGTCTGGTCGTCGCCCTGGCGGCCATCGGCGGATACAGCGGCACAAAGAACGTGATGCAGCACGCCAGGAAGGCTTCTTAATTGAACCTTGTTCTTTTCCGAAACGTCTACAGGTCAGATCGCGATTCCCGTTCCGAGCATCTGGACCCGGGGTACGCGGGCGAATCTCGAGTGAAGGGAAGAAAGATCGCGATGGGCCGCCTCTTCCTGGTCAGGCATGCGAAGCCGCTGATCGACCCAACCCGGCACCCTTCCGAATGGGACCTGGACCCTGCGGGCGAGCCGCTCCTCGACCAGTTCGCCGGGCTCCCGCATTGGGCTTCGGCCCATCGGATCGTCAGCAGCCGCGAGCCCAAGGCCTTCAAGACGGCGGACCGCATCGCCAGGCGACATCATCCGCCCCCTCCGGAGACGGTGAGCGCCCTCGGCGAGCTGCACAAGGGTTCCTTGGTCCCGAATCATGCCGAGGTGGTGGCCAGGCTCTTCCGGTTTCCGGATGAACCGGCGGCTGACGGGTGGGAGACGGCCAGCGCGGCGCTGGCCCGCTTCGCCGACGCGGTCTCCCGGTTGATCCAGTCCGCGCAGGGCCGGGACCTCATCGCGGTGTCCCATGGCATCGTGCTGTCGCTCTACCTGAGCCGGCTGCGGGGAGAGAGCCGGGTCGATTCCGCCGACTGGGCCCGCATCCGGATGCCGGACTATTGCGCCGTCGACACGACTACCCTGCGCCTCGTGCAGCCCTTCGGGGCGTGGTGAGGGAGGACACAAACGGCTCCGGGGCGGGCAGGGAGTGCCCTGCTGCCCCGGAGCCTTGCGCTTTCTCGCCTGGCGCGCCCGGAGGGACTCGAACCCCCGACCAACAGTTTAGGAAACTGCTGCTCTATCCTGCTGAGCTACGGGCGCCCACGACTCATTCATTATACGAAGCAATCGCCGCCTGTGTCAACCGCCGGGCGGCCTAGAGCCGGCCGCGCCGCCGGGGGTCGTTGTCCACCAGATTCCGGTCGTAGATCCCGAGCCCCGGCCCGTCCGGCGTCATCACCCAGTCGATGATCATCCCGTCCAGCATCTGCTGGGCGTGCGCATCCGCCTCCACCGGCACCCCGCCGACCACCGGCGTCGAGGGCCGGCGCGGCACCAGCGTCAGCCGCCACGGGCCGCCGGTCGCATCCGGATCCGCGACGATGGAGAGCGCCAGGTTGCCGCCCCGCTCCCGGATGATGTCGTTCAGCTTCTGCGCCGCCTGGGGCGTGAACGTGAACACCGCACTCACCGCCTGATCGTATCTTTCGCCGCGCGGGGCGCGATTCCCTCATGGACACCCTAAACGGGACGACCGGGATGAGGAGGGAGCGCCCGTGCGCCGCGCCGCGGCCGTCGCGCTGATCGCCCTGACCCTCGCGGCGCTCGCCGTGCTGCAGGCCCGGCGGGAGCGGGAGCCGGGGCCGTCCGCCCTACAGGCGCCGGCGGCCGAGCTCGCCCGCGGCGCGGAGCCGGAGGTGATGACGCCGGACCCGCGGATCGACCGGACCGGATGGCCGGTGATCGTGGCGTTCGGCGACAGCCTGACGGCGGGGCTCGGCGTCGACCCAAACGAGAACTACCCGAGCCAGCTGCAGGCGCAGCTGGACGCGCGCGGCTACCGCTACCGGGTGGTGAGCGCCGGCGTCTCGGGGGAGCTGACCGCCGGCGGGCTCGGCCGGGTGGAGCAGGTGCTGGAGCACCGGCCCCAGATCGTCATCCTGGAACTGGGGGCCAACGACGGCCTCCAGGCGCGGCCGGTGGCGGAGGTGCGGGAGAACCTCGCCGCCATCATCGCTCGGCTGCAGGAGGCCGGGGTCATCGTGCTGCTGGCGGGCATGCGGGCGCCGCCCAACTTCGGGCCCGAGTACGAGGCCGCCTTCGCGCAGATCTACCCCGACCTGGCGGCCGAGTTCGGCGTGCCGCTCATCCCCTTCTTCCTCGAGGGGGTAGCCGGGTCGCCGTACCTTAACCAGCGCGACGGCATCCACCCTACCGCAGAGGGGTACGCCGTCGTGGTCAGAACGGTTCTGTCGGCGCTGGAGCCGCTCCTGCAGCCGCCTTGAGCGGCAGTTCGGCGATGACGGTGGTGCCCCGGCCGGGCTGGCCGTGGACCGTCACCGTGCCGCCGAAGGCGGCGGCCCGCTCCTGCATCCCCGTGATCCCGCGGCCCGGCCGGCCCGGCCGGCCGTGGCCGTCGTCGCGCAGGACGAGCCGCACTCGGTCCGGGGCCAGCTCCAGTGTCACCCAGACCTGGCTGGCGTTGGCGTGCTTGGCGCAGTTGTTCAGGGCCTCCTGCTGGATGCGGTAGAGCGCCACGGCCACGTCCGCCGGCGGCTCCGGGCCGGGCTTCAGCTCGTACGAGACCCGCACGCCGTGCTGTTCCCCCCAGTCGACGAGGTAGGCCCGCAGCCCCTCGGCCAGCCCCATCTGCTCCAGGAGGTGCGGGTGCAGGTTCTCCATCAGGCGGCGCAGCTCGGCGTGGGCCCGCCGGAGGGCGTCGGCGGCCTCCTCCACGTGGCGGCGGCAGCTCTCCAGGTCGGACTGCCGGGCGGCGATCTCCAGCCGCCGGAGCGGCGCGATGATCCCGGTGCCCAGCCAGTCGTGGATGTCGTGGGCGATCCGCCGCCGCTCGGCGTCCCGGGCCTGGACCAGCTCGCTCACCCGGCTCTTGGCCAGGGCGACCGCGCGGGCATGCGACTGGCGCTCCCGGGCCGTGGAGCGGTCGACGACGTACGCCACCAGGAAGATCGTGCCGATGCGCAGGAACAGCGCGCCCCAGTCCAGCGGCGCGCCGAAGGGATTGTAGAACAGGTAGATGAGCCCGTAGGCCGTGACGTTGGTGCCGAGCAGGAGGTACGGCGCCACCCGCCGGAGTACCACGGGGGCGGTGAGGGACATGAGGATGTACGCGGTCCAGACCTCCGAGCCCCGTCCCCCGGTGACGATGACGAGGGCCGTCAACAGGGCCGACCACACGATGCACTCGTACCAGAGGATGTGGGGCCAGTTCCGGCTGCGCAGCCAGAGCTCCAGGAAGGCGGCGGCGGCGGACAGGGCGAAAACGGCGATGACCGGCGGCCGGATCATCTCCGGCCGCTGACCGGCCAGGAGGTAGAGGGCCACCAGTGCCCCCCAGGCGATCTGCGCCTTGTTCTCCACCGGAACGTCGGACCAGCGCATGGTCTGGTTTCCCCCTCGATGTTACGCTAATGTTAATATGGCTGAGGAATGCTGGCCAGCGCCTTTCTGGTTGGAAATATGATTCCCCTTCCATTTTACATGGACATTCGCGCTCGAACTCGCGCGCGGCCTGCGCTGGCCGGCTGCAGGAGGTGGACGCGGTGAAGCTGCGGATCCTGCTGGTGGAGGACCAGACCGTGGTGCGCGAGGGGCTCCGGCAGCTCATCGAGAGCGACCCGGACATGGAGGTCGTCGGCGAGGCCGGCACGGTGGGCGAGACGGTCACCCTGGCGGCGCAGCTCAGGCCGGACGTCATCCTGCTGGACCTGAAGCTGGCGGACGGCAGCGGGCTGGACGCCGCCCGGCAGATCCTGCAGGGCAGCGACCCGCCGGCGATCCTGGTGCTGTCCACGTACACGGACGCGGCCCTCGTCCGGTCTGCCCTGGCGATGGGCGCGAGCGGGTATATCCCCAAGACCGCCTCGTTCGCCGAGATCGGCTCCGCGGTGCGCACGGCCGCCCAGGGCGGGGTGGTGATCCACCCGTCGCTGGCGGGCAAGCTGGCCGGCCGCGGGGAGGAGGTGCTGCGGGAGGAGGAGATCGCCATGCTCCGGATGCTGGCGGAGGGGGCGTCGTACGCCGAGATCGGGAGCAAGCTGTACCTCAGCGAGCGCACCGTGCGCCGGCACATGAACCTGCTCTTTGAAAAGATGGGCGTCCAGAACCGGACCCAGGCGGTCGCGGAGGCGATGCGCCGGGGGCTGCTCAACTAGCGCGGCGCTCCGCCGGGAGGCGGCCCGGGAGCGGCGCCTCCGGCGCGGCGAGGCCCGGAGAGGGGGAAGCCCCGCTCCGGGCCTCTGACGCGGGCATGGCGATGGTCAGGTGAAGCTGCCCGGCCTCGGCCGTGAACGCGCGGATCTCGATGCGCCGGCCGAGGGCCTGGGAGATCAGTTCGCTGATCGGCAGGACGAAGGCGGCCTCCCGGGCGTCGTACCCCGGCCAGTCGGGCCGGAGGAGCCAGCCCGCCAGCCGGATCAGGGAGCCAGGATCAGGGCTGCCCGGGGGACGCCGCCCCGGCGCGCGGGGGCCTGCGTGGTCGTCGCCTGCACCATCATGGCATCGTCTCCGTCTCCAGGGTTAAGCCGGTAAATTCATTATAGGGTCTGCTTTACAAAGGATTCAACTGAGAAAGAATCCCCGCGCCCTTCCCGCCCGGCCGGCTCACCCGCGAAAACCTCTGCGCGCCTGTAGGAATTCGCGCCGGGGCGCTAAATTTCTCTACGTAGGATGTGGGGAGGTGGGTGAGCGGATGGCGGACTACGTTTGGCAGCCCGACGAGGCCTGGCGGACGGGCTCGCGGATCGCCCGGTTCCTCGCCGCCTGCGGCGCCTCCAGCCTGGAGGAGCTGCAGGCCCGGGCGGCGGCTGATCCCGCCTGGTTCTGGGGGGAGGCCGTGAAGGACATCGGCATCGAGTGGTACGAACCGCCCAGGCAGATCCTGGACCTCTCGGCGGGCGTGCCGTGGGCGCGCTGGTTCCGGGGGGCGCGCATGAACGTGGCCCATGAGGCCGTGGACAAGCACCTGAGGACCCGGCCCCATCAGCTGGCCGTGATCTACGAGGGGGAGAACGGGACCGTCCGCACGCTGAGCTACCGGCAGCTCTGGCAGAGGTCCCACGAGCTGGCGAACGGGCTGCGGGCGCTCGGGGTGGAGCGCGGCGACCGGGTCGGCATCATGCTGCCGATGATCCCCGAGGCGGTGGTGGCCATGATGGCCCTCGCCCGCGTGGGGGCGATCTTCACGCCCATCTTCTCGGGCTTCGCCCCGGCCGCGGCCGCCAGCCGGCTGGCGGACTGCGAGGCCAAGCTTCTGATCACCGCCGACGGCTTCTGGCGGCGGGGGCGGATGGTCAAGCTGAAGGCGGTGGCCGACGAGGCGGTCGCCCAGGCGCCGTCCGTGCGGCACGTGCTGGTGGTGCACCACACCGGGACGGACGTGACCTGGAAAGAGGGGCGGGACATCTGGTACGACGACCTGGTGGCCGAACAGTTCTGGCGGGGCGAGACCGAGCGGCTGGATCCGGAGGATCCCTGCATGATCCTCTACACGTCGGGGACGACCGGCCGCCCCAAGGGGGCCGTGCACGTGCACGGCGGCTTCCCGCTGAAGGCCGCGCAGGACATGGCCCACTGCTTCGACGTGCGGCCGGGCGACCTCGTGATGTGGTTCACCGACCTGGGCTGGATGATGGGCCCGTGGCTGATCTACGGCGGGCTGATCCTGGGCGCGACGGTCTTCCTGTACGACGGCGCCCCCGACTTTCCCGGCCCCGACCGGCTCTGGCGGATGGTCGAGCGGCACGGCATCACCCACCTCGGGCTTTCGCCCACGGTGATCCGCGCGCTGGCGGCGGAGGGCACCCAGTGGGTGGAGATGTACGACCTCTCCAGCCTGCGGGTGCTGGGCGGAACCGGCGAGCCCTGGAACCCGGAGCCCTACCGCTGGTTTGTCGAACACGTGGGCCGCGGCCGCTGCCCGCTGATCAACTACTCGGGCGGCACCGAGGTCTCCGGCGGCATCCTGGGCTGCGTGCCGATCCGCCCCATCAAGGAGTGCTCCTTCAACGCCGTGGTTCCCGGCATGGCGGCGACCGTGCTGGACGAGCAGGGGCGGCCCGCGCCGCCCGGCCAGGTGGGGGAACTGGCGATCACCGCACCGTGGCCGGGGATGACCCGGGGCTTCTGGCGCGACCCCGAGCGCTACCTGGAGACCTACTGGCGGCGGTTCGAGGGGTTCTGGGTCCACGGCGACTGGGCGTCGGTGGACGAGGAGGGCTTCTGGTACATCCACGGCCGCTCCGACGACACGATCAACGTCGCCGGCAAGCGGGTGGGGCCGGCGGAGTACGAGTCGGTGCTGGTCGGCGACCCCCGCGTGCAGGAGGCGGCGACGGTCGGCGTGCCCCACCCGGTGAAGGGGCAGGTGCCGGTCTGCTTCGTCGTGCTGCGGCCGCGCGTGCAGCCCGACCCCAGCCTGGCGGAAGAGCTTCGGGAGCGGATCGCACGGGATCTGGGCAAGCCGCTTGTGCCCGAGGCGGTGCACTTCGTCCCGGCGCTGCCCAAGACGCGCAACGGCAAGATCATGCGCCGGGTGATCCGGGCGGCCTATCTGGGCCAGGACCCGGGCGATCTCTCGGCCCTGGAGAACCCGGAAGCGGTGGCGGAGATCCAGCGGATCGGGACGGCGCAGACCGGCTGA
>QGVE01000025.1 GCA_003242675.1 Bacillota bacterium
TCACCCTCGGCAGGAACCAATGCCGGCCGCGTCCGGTCGTAGAGCAGCACGGCCAGCAAGGGAACCACCAGACCGGCGCTCATCACGGCGATCTGCGTGTGGAACCCGGAGGCGTCGTACAGCATGCCGCCCAGCAGCGGGCCCAGCATGCGGCCGAAGGTGGCGGCCGAGAGGATGAACCCCTGCAGCGTTCCCCTGCGGGAAGGCGGGGAGAGGCGCGCCACGCTGGCGGGGATGGCGGGCCAGAGCAGCATCTCGCCGAACGTGAGCAGCACCATCGAGCCCACGAAGACGCCGTAGCGTGACGAGGTGAGCAGGAGGGCGAGCGCGGCGGCGATCAGGAGCAGGCCCAGCACCATCTGGGCGGAGGCCCGCGGCACCCAGCGCAGGACCCACGAGAGGAGCGGCTGCCCGGCGACGATGAGCGCGCCGTTCAGGGGCCAGAGCACCGAGTAGACGGAGACATCGAAGCCGATCGCCTGCATGTGGACCGAGACGCCGACCGGCCACTGCACGTAGACCAGCCACACGGTGAGGTACGCCACGAAGAGCGCCGTGATCGGCATCCAGGGGACGGGCCACTCAGGACCCGCAGCCGCGTCTCCGCCCCTCGCCGCCTTCGCCGGCCGTGCTTCCACCTGCGGCGCCATCCCCTCCGGCCGGATCGCCACGAACGTGAAGAGCAGAAAGAGGCCGAAGAGCGCTGCCGCGCCGCAGAAGGCGAGCGAGAAGGAGATGTCGGCCACGAGGCCGCCGACGACGGTGCCGACGGCCACGCCCAGGTTGTGCGCCACGTAGTTGAAGTTGAACGCCCGCCGCCCCCCGCTGGGCCAGGCCAGCGCCACCAGGGCGTTGATCGCCGGGGCCGGACAGCGCGGAGGTGACGCCGAAGGCGATCATCACGGCCACGTAGACCGGCCAGGACTCGTAACGCCCGAGCACCACCATCAGCAGCGCGGACAGGGTGAGGCCGGTCAGGATCACCCGGCGGGCGCCAACCCGGTCGGTGAGCCAGCCCCCCGCCAGCTGCCCGAGGGCCGCCCCGGCGGAGTGGAAGAGCAGCACGACGCCGGCCACGGTCATCGACTGGCCCATGTGGTCGTGGATGTAAATCGTGGTCAGAGGCCAGATGAAGGCGAAGCCCACGGAGTTCAGGAAGCTGCCGATGGCCAGCATCCAAAGAAGGCGCGGGTACGCGTCCATCAAGGCCGAGATCCGAGCCATGAGGGGCAATCTCGTTCCCTCCAGGGTTGAAAGGACAACCCCAGTCTAGCATCCCTGGCGGATCTGGTGAAGCCCAGTTTCTCCCATCAGGTTACAGCCCGCTGTGGAAGCGAGAGCGGATTCGCCCCGGATCCTGCTGAGCCTGGAAAGGCGACATCCCTTCTGACGGGCGCATCGCAGGCGCAGGGGATCCCAACCGGAGACATGGTGCCCGACGGCTCCAAACAAGAAAAGGACGTGCGATGCACGTCCTCGGGGCCGCTCCGCCGGCCCTGCCGCGCTGTGCTTCGCCAGTCCCGGACAGGCCGCACAACGGATAACAGGTGTGCCGGAGCACACCTGTTATCCAACGATCCATATGGTCGGGGTGACAGGATTTGAACCTGCGACCTCACGGTCCCGAACCGTGCGCTCTACCAAGCTGAGCCACACCCCGAGTGAGCTGTGAGTGGTGAGTCGTGAGCGGTGAGTGGTGAGGTGCCAGACGAGCGGTGAGCCGTGAGAGGCTCGCTGCGCACCGCTCACGGCTCACTGCTCCCATGGTCGGGCTGACAGGATTTGAACCTGCGACCTCTTCCACCCCAAGGAAGCGCGCTACCAAGCTGCGCCACAGCCCGATCCTCACCGCCCGGACCGGGGGTAACCCGGCCCGGGCCTGGCGGAGAGGGTGGGATTCGAACCCACGGTACGGTTATCCCGTACACAGCATTTCCAGTGCTGCACCTTAGACCGCTCGGACACCTCTCCGTGCTGGCGCGCCGGGCAGGATTCGAACCTACGACCACCTGATTCGTAGTCAGGTACTCTATCCACTGAGCTACCGGCGCACATGATCCGGCCGCGGTCTTATCCGGCCGGACTTCTGGTGGAGCTAAGGGGACTCGAACCCCTGACCTCGTGAGTGCGATTCACGCGCTCTCCCAACTGAGCTATAGCCCCACGTGCCTGTGAACCTGGGTGGCGGAGGCGACGGGATTCGAACCCGCGATCTCGGCCGTGACAGGGCCGCATGTTAGGCCTCTACACCACGCCTCCGTGCCACAGCGGGACGACCGATATTATAACAAGTCAATAACCATGATGCAACCCCTGGTGGACCGCGTAGGACTTGAACCTACAACCGTCCGATTAAGAGTCGGATGCTCTACCAATTGAGCTAGCGGTCCGCGTGGAGCGGGCGATGGGAATCGAACCCACACCTTCAGCTTGGGAAGCTGACGTTCTGCCACTAAACTACGCCCGCACTCGGCGCCGACCACCTGCAGCGATGCAGATGTCGTCGGCGAGTAATTATGATAGCGCAAGTCCCGGGATCGCGCAAGACGGCGCGGCGCCGTCGCGCGAATATGCGGGCTCAGGCCCCGTAGAGGTGGCAGGCCACCCACCGTCCGGGCCCCTGCGCCACGGGGACCGGGCGGACCGTCCGGCAGACGTCGCCCATCACCGCCGGGCAGCGGGGATGGAACGGGCAGCCGGGCGGCGGGTCCAGCGGGCTGGGCGGCGCGCCCTGCAGGATGATCCGCTCCCGCGCGCCTCTCCCCGGCGCGGCCGAGAGCAGGGCGCGGGTGTACGGGTGCAGCGGCTCCGCGAACAGGGGCTCGGTGGGGCCGATCTCGACGATCTGCCCCAGGTACATCACCGCCACCCGCGTGCTGAGGTGGCGCACCACGCTGAGGTCGTGGGAGATGAACAGGTAGGTCAGCTTCAGTTCCTGCTGCAGGTCCTCCAGCAGGTTGATGATCTGCGCCTGCACGGACACGTCCAGGGCCGACACCGGCTCGTCCGCGACGATGAGCCGGGGCTGCATGGCCAGGGCCCGGGCGATGCCGATGCGCTGCCGCTGCCCGCCGCTGAACTGGTGGGGGTAGCGATCCAGGTGGCGCGGAGAGAGGCCGACCCGCTCCATCAGGGCGGCCGCCTCCGCCGGCCGCTCCCGCTTCGGCACGCCCCGCAGGGCCAGCGGCACGTAGAGGATCTGCCGCACGGTCTTCCGCGGGTTCAGGGAAGCGTACGGGTTCTGGAAGACGATCTGGGCCTGCTGCCGGAAGCGCCGCAGTGCGGCGCCGTCCAGCCGGAACACATCCTGTCCGGCGAAGCGGACCGAGCCCCGGGTGGGCTCGTGCAGCCGCAGGATCGTCCGGCCCAGCGTGGACTTCCCGGAGCCGCTCTCGCCCACCAGGCCCAACGTCTCGCCCTCGTTCAGCGCGAAGGAGACGCCGTTCACGGCGTGGACCACCCTGTGCCCTCCCCCGGTGAGCAGGCGGCTGAGAAAGCTGCGCGGGAGGACGAAGTGCTTGTAGAGGTCCGTGACCTCCAGCAGGGGAGCCGCGCTCATCCGGCCATCACCTCCTCGGCGCGGATGCAGCTGACCTGCCGCCCGTCGCACATCCGCCGGAGCGGAACCTCCTCCTCCCGGCACCTGGGCACGGCCAGGGCGCACCGGTCGGCGAAGGCGCAGCCGCGCGGCAGGTGAGCCAGGTCCGGCAGGGCACCCGGAATGGGCTCCAGGCGGCCCCGCCGGCCGCCCCAGCTGGGCAGGCAGCCGACCAGCCCCCGGGTGTAGGGGTGGCGCGGGGCGCTGACCACCTGCTCCGCCGGCCCCACCTCCACGATGCGCCCCGCGTACATGACGGCGATGCGGTCGCAGAACTCGGCGGCCAGCCCGATGTCGTGGCTGACCAGGAGAATCGCGGTCTTCCGCTCCCGGTTGATCTTCTTCAGCAGGTCCAGGATCTGCGCCTGAATGGTGACGTCCAGCGCCGTGGTGGGCTCGTCGGCCAGGAGCAGCCGGGGGTTGCAGGCGAGGGCGGAGGCGATGAGCACGCGCTGGAGCATGCCGCCGCTGAACTGGTGGGGATACGCCCGGTAGCGTTGTGCGGCGTTGGCGATCCCCACCGCCTCCAGGAGCTCGATGACCCGGGCGCGCTCTTCGGCCCGCGACTTGCAGTACCGGTGTACCCGCAGGCTCTCCCGCACCTGCTCGCCGATGGGCATGGCGGGGTTGAGCGCGGCCATCGGGTCCTGGAAGACCATGCCGATCTCGTACCCCCGCACGGCGCGGTACTCCTTGGGCGTGAGGCACGTGAGCTCGCGCCCCTTCAGCCGCACCGACGACCCGGGCAGGATGCGGCCGGGCCGGGCGATCAGGCCCATCACCGCCAGCAGGACGGTGGACTTCCCGGACCCGGACTCGCCGATCAGCCCCACGATCTCGCCGGCCTCCACCTCCAGGGAGACGCCGTCCACCGCGCGCAGGGGCCCCCGGGGCGAGGGAAACTCCACGGAGAGGTTCTCGATGACCAGCAGCTTCTCCACACCGCTCCCTCCCTTACCGGTGCAGGCGGGGATCCAGCACTTCCCGCAGCCCCTCGCCGAGCAGGTTGATGGCCAGCACGAGCCCCACAATCGCCAGGCCCGGCATCGTGGCGACCCACCAGGCGTTCAGCATCTGATCCCGGCCGGCGCTCACCATCGACCCCCACGCCGGAATGGAGGGCGGGATGCCCAGCCCCAGAAAGGAGAGCGAGGCCTCCATGATGATCATGTAGCCCATGCGAAGGGTCGCCAGCACGAGCAGCGAGTGATAGATGTTGGGCAAGACCTCGCTGACGATGATCGCAACCGGCCCGCGGCCCAAGGCCCGCGCGGCCTCGACGTACTCCTTCGTGCCCTCCGACAGCATCTCGCCCCGGGCGAGCCGGAAGAACTCCACCCAGCCCTTGAAGCAGAGCGCCAGGATGAGGTTGCCGAACCCCGGGCCGATGATCGCCATGGCGAAGATGGTGAACAGCAGATAGGGAAAGCCCATCAGCAGGTCCGCGAACCGGGACAGGATCCGGTCGATCCAGCCCCGCCAGTACCCGGCGATGCACCCCAGCAGGGTGCCCAGCGCCAGCGAGATCGCCACGGAGATCAGCCCCACCAGCAGCGAGACCCGCGCGCCGTAGAGGATGCGGGAGAAGATGTCGTAGCCCAGCTGGTCCGTGCCGAGCAGGTGGGCCCGGCTCCCCCCTTCCAGGAAGAACGGGGGCTTCAGCCGGTTCGCGAGGTCCATTTCCCGCGGGCCGTAGGGCGCGACCTCGGGTGCCAGGATCGCGGCCAGGGCGTAGATCAGGATGACGACCAGACCCACCGCCGCGCTGGGGTTGGAGAGCAGGCGGCGCCAGAAGGCCATCCTTCACCTCCTCTAGAGTTCGAGCTTCGGATTGAGCTGCGTATACAGAATGTCCACCAGCAGGTTGGCCAGCAGGAACGTCAGCGCGTACAGCATGACCGCCCCCTGGACCAGCGCGTAGTCGCGGGCGAAGATGGCTCCCACCACCAGCCGCCCGAGCCCCGGCCACCCGAACACGGTCTCGACGATCATGTTGCCGCCCAGCAGCACCCCGAGCTGAAGCCCGGTCACGGTCACCGTCGGGATGAGCGCGTTGCGCAGCGCGTGGCGCAGCACCACCTGCCACTCAGGCACCCCGCGGGACCGGGCCGCCGTGACGTAGTCCATGTGGAGCGCCTCCAGCATGGAGGAGCGGGTGACCCGCGCGATGATCGCCGCGAGCTCCGCCCCCAGGGTCATCGCCGGCAGCACCAGGTGGCGGAGGGCGTCTTTCAGCAAGGCCCAGTCCCGCGTGAGCAGCGCGTCGAGGACGTAAAGCCCGGTGAGGTCCGGCGGCGCGAGGCCCGCGGAGAGCCGGCCCTGCACCGGCGTCCAGCCCAGCCGCACGGAGAACAGCATGATGGCCATGATGCCCAGCCAGAAGGCGGGCATTGAGATGCCCAGGAAGGAGATCCCCATGGCCAGCCGGTCGAACCAGGAGTTCCGCCGGACCGCCGAGATCACCCCGATGGGCAGGCCGACCAGCAGGGCGAACAGGAGAGCCGCCGCGGCCAGCTCCAGGGTCGCGGGGAACGCCTCGGCGATGATCTCGGTGACGGGGCGCTGCTCCCGGTACGACATCCCCAGGTCGCCGCGGAGCAGCCCCCGCACGAAGAGCGCGAGCTGCTCCGTGAGCGGCAGGTCCAGGTGGAGCGCGTGGCGGATCCGTTCGAGCTCGGCCTCGGAGACGTTGCCGGCCTGCCCCATCATGATGTCAACCGGATCGCCGGGCAGGAGGCGCACGAACACGAAGACCAGGAGCAGCAGGAGGAGCGACATGGGCAGGGCCGTGAGAACCCGCTCCAGAATCCGAACCGCCTTCACGCCATCCGCCTCCTAATCGGTGACGTACCCGGCCTCCCTGAGCAGCTGCTTCGCCAGCTCCGGATCGTACTTCAGCGGCTCCACCGAAGGGTCAAAGCCGAAGCCGCTGGGCAGCATGGCCGTGGCGACCCGATGCGCCCGGCCGCCGTAGATCTCCCGCAGGATCGTGTCCCAGTCGATGGCGTGGTTCAGGGCGCGGCGCACCCGGGCGTCGGGAAGCAGCTTGTTGTTGAGCTCGATCATATAGAGGCGCGTGCCCTGGGTGGTGTGCACCCGCACGTTGGGATCGGCCTCCAGCGCCGGGATCTGGTCGATGGGCACCTCCTGGATGATGTGGACCTCCCCGGCCTTCAGGGCCGCCACCCGGGTGGAGGGCTCCGGGATCATGCGGAAGGTGACCGTCTTCAGCTGCGCCGGACCCACCGGAGCGAGGGCCTCCGCGCCGCCGTAGTAGTCGTCAAACCGCTCCAGCACGATCTCCGAGTCCAGCCGGCCCCGAACGAACTTGAAGGGGCCCGTGCCCATCGGGTTCTCGGAGAGGGCCTGGGAGGAGCCCATCCGCTCGACGTGGGCCTTGGACACGATCTGGGTGTGAACCAGGAGCTGAAGCCAGGGCGGGAACGGGTACTCCAGGGTGAACTTCACCTCATCGTCGCTCAGCTTCTCCACGGACTTCAGGGGGCCGAGCAGGCCCAGGCGCGGCGACTGCTGGCCGTCGATGCCGTCGGGCGCCATGATCCGCTCGAAGGTGAAGACGACGTCGTCCGCGGTCATCTCGGTCCCGTCGTGGAACTTGACGCCCCGCTTCAGCTTGAAGATGTAGGTCGTCGGGTCCGGCTGCTCCCAGGACTCCGCCAGCTCCGGCACGACCTCGCCGTGGGGCGTGCGGGTCACCAGGCCGTCATAGATGTTGCGGATGACGGTCTCCGTGTCGCGGTCCCGGTGGTTGGCGGGGTCCAGCGTCAGGATCCGGTCCACCCGCATCCCGACCACCAGCGAGTCGGCCCCGGTCCGGCTCACGTCGTGCAGGTTGATGCGGCTGTCCATCGCCGGGGTGAAGCCCACCACGTCGGCGGTGGTCGCCTCCACCACGTCCATGTAGTACCCGAAGATCCACGGCGCGTCCTCGATCAGGATCCGCTGCACCTGCTCGTACGCCTTCCGCCGGGCCTCCGGATCCGTGCCCGACGCGCCCTCGCTGAGCAGGCGGTCGACCTCGGGGTTGGAGTAGAAGGAGTAGTTGCCCCGGTCGCCGGTCTTCAGCTTGGGCAGGGCCAGGTCATACGGGTCGAAGGTCGAGCTGCCCCAGTCCTGGGTGTAGGCCATGCGGGTGCCCTGCTGGATCTCCTCCAGCAGCGCGTTCTTCTCCCAGACGCGGACCTCCGCCTGAACGCCGATCTGGCGCAGGTAGTTGGCGACGGCCTCGGCCTCGGGAATGCGCCCCTGGTACGCGTCGATGGTGATGGAGAGCCGCTGTCCCTGCGGCTGCCGGGCGGCGCCGGGGTCGCTCGTCTGCCCCGACGCGCAGCCGGCCATCGTTAGCAGGCCTGCGGCCAGCACGGCCGCCGCCGCTCGGAATGCTCGTCCCCGGGTCTGCACGTCTCCCCCTCCTCGTCGTCGCTGTAGCTCTGCAAAGGCACGCGCGCTGCCGATCCGCCCTGTCCGGAAGCGGCCTGCGCGCCCCCAACTTGTACAGGTCGGATGAGTTGTTGGATTCGACGGACCCCCGGCAAACCCCTTCCGTGTGATGGGCCACAAGTTGAATCGTTCTCCTCTGGCAGCATTCTTGCGCGGCCCGCGCGCGGGAAACGAAAAGCAGGAGGGGCGACTCCCCCTCCTGCTTGCCGTTGGGTACTGCACGAAGCCTCTAGCTCCGCAGCTCCGCCCCCAGGGCCCTCAGGGCCTCGCGGACCCGGTTGTGCACCGGCTCCAGCTCGGCGTCGGTGAGCGTCCGGTCCGCCGCGCGGTAGACCAGGTGGTAGGCCAGCGACCGCTTGCCCTCCGGCACCCGCTCGCCCTGGTACACGTCGAAGAGCCGCACCTCCTCCAGCAGCTCGCCGCCGGCCTCCCGGATCGCCGCCTCCAGCCGGTCGGCCGGCAGGTCCAGGTCGACCACCACCGCCACGTCGCGGGCAACGGCGGGGAACCGGGGCACCGGACGGTACTCCGCCTGCGGCCGCATGGCCTCCATGAGCGGGGCGAAGGCGATCTCGGCCACGTACACACGGCCGGGCAGCTCCCACCGCTCCTGCACCCGCGGGTGCAGCTCGCCCAGCAGGCCCACCGGCCGGCCGCCGATGAGCAGGGCCGCCTGCCTTCCCGGGTGCAGCGACGGATGCGCGCTGCGCTCAAAGCGGGCCCCTTGCACGCCCAGCTCCGCCAAGAGGTACTCGACCACACCTTTCAGCGCGTAGAAGTCGGCGGGTCGCTCGGGGCTGTTCCAGCCCAGCGGGGCCAGGTTGCCCGTCATCGCCAGGCCGATCATCAGCGGCTCCTCGGGGAGCAGCTCCCCTTCCACGGGCCGGTAGACATGGCTGATCTCGAAGATCGCCAGGTCCCGGATCTGCCGGTTCACGTTGTACTTCACCACGTCCAGCAGCCCGGGCAGCAGGGTGGTGCGGAGGGTGGAGCGCTCCTCGTACATCGGGTTCATCAGGGTGAGATACCGCCGGTTCAGGTCGTCCTCGGGCAGGCCGAGCATGTCGTAGACGCGCGGGTGGACGAGCGAGTGGGTGAGCACCTCGGTCAGGCCCGCGGCGGCCAGGGCGCGCCGGGCCGCCAGCTTCACCTCGCCCTGGGGCGTGCGCCCGCCGCGGGTGGCGGGCAGCACCGGCATCTCCAGCGGGATCTGGTCGTACCCCTCGCACCGGGCGATCTCCTCGATCAGGTCGACCTCGATGGCCACGTCGCTGCGCCGGGTGGGCACGACGACCACCAGAATCTCCCCGGCCTCTCCGCCCGTCAGGGCCGCCAGCCGCTCGCCCGCGGCCTCGATCTCCGCCCAGGCGGCCCCGGACCAGGCGTGGTAGGCCTCCGGGTCCGCGGGCACCGGCGACACCTGGTGCATCGCGGTCCAGACGGGGCGGCCGCAGAGGTCCTCCCCCGGCTCCTCGCCGGGCTCCGGCTTGCCCAGGGCCAGGTCCGCCACCAGGTCGGCGGGCGTGAGGACCGCCATGCCCAGGCTGCGCAGGTGAGCCGCCATCCGCTCCGGCGTGAGCGAAAGGCCGGTGAGGCCGTTCACCCGCGCCGTGCGCAGCAGGATGACCGGCGGGACGGCGGGCCGCGGGTAGACGTCCACGTGGCCGGCCACCACCGTGCCGCCGGCCAGCTCGGCCATCAGCCGGGCCGCCCGGTCGGCCGCCTCCACGCAGCCGGAGGGGTCGACCCCCTTGGTGAACCGCTTGGACGCCTCGCTCAGGAGGTTGTAGCGCAGGGCGGTGCGCCGGTTGTTGATGTTGTCGAAGTGGGCGGATTCGATCAGGACGTCGACCGTCTGGTCGGTCACCTCCGACTCCTCGCCGCCCATGACGCCGGCCAGGGCCACGGGCCCCTCGGCGTCGGCGATCACCAGGACGTTCTCATCCAGCACCCGCTCCTGGCCGTCCAGGGTCGTGAACCGCTCGCCGGGCTTCGCCCGGCGCACGATGATCTGCTTTCCGCGGATCTTCTGGTAGTCGAAGGTGTGCAGGGGCTGTCCCGTCTCCAGCATGACGAAGTTCGCGATGTCCACGACGTTGTTGATCGGCCGCATGCCTGCCGCCCGCACCCGGGCCTGGAGCCACTGCGGCGAGGGACCGATCTTCACCCCCCGCACCACCCGCGCCACGTACCGCCGGCAGAGGTCCGGAGCGTCGATCCGCACCGCGATCAGGTCGCGCACGTCCGTGCCCGGCGCATCCGGGGTGTAGGTCTCCGGGCGGATCACCTCGCCGCCCAGCAGCGCGGCCACCTCCTGCGCCACGCCGACCATCGACTGGCAGTGGGCCGCGTAGTTGGCCGTGAGGTCCAGCTCGAAGATCCAGTCGTTCAGGCCGAGCACCTCGGCCACGTCCATGCCCGGCTCCAGTCCCTCCTCCGGGGGCAGGATCAGGATCCCGTCCGCGTCGTCGCCCACCTGCAGCTCCGCCGCCGAGCAGAGCATGCCCTGGGAGTCGACGCCGCGCAGCTTCTTCACGCCCATCGTGATCCCGCCCGGCAGCTTCGCACCGGGGACCGCCGCGGGGACCAGCGCCCCCACGGTGACGTTCTGGGCGCCGGTCACCACCTGCAGCACCTCTCCCCCGACGTCCACCCGGCAGACCCAGAGGGTGTCGGCGTTGGGGTGCCGCTCCACCGCCAGGACCCGGCCGACCACGACCCCCTCCACCCCGGGGTTGGCGCTCTCGACGGTCTCCACCACCACGCCCCGGGCTGTCAGCCGCTCCGCCAGCTCCTGCGGAGAGAGTTCCACGTCCACGTACTCCTTCAGCCAGCTGTACGATACCCGCATGTGAGCCGCCTCCCCTCGCCTAGAACTGCCGCAGGAACCGCATGTCGCCCGTGACGAAGTGCCGGATGTCCTCGATGCCGTACATCAGCATCGCCACCCGCTCCGGCCCGTAGCCGAAGGCCCAGCCGGAGACCTCCTCCGGGTCGTAGCCGCCGGCCCGCAGCACGTTGGGGTGCACCATGCCCGAGCCGCCGATCTCGATCCAGCCCGAGCCCTTGCAGGTGCGGCAGCCCTTGCCGCCGCAGAAGATGCAGGAGATGTCCATCTCCGCCGAGGGCTCCGTGAACGGGAAGTAGGAGGGCCGGAGCCGAATGGCGACGTCCGGGCCGAAGAGGGCACGGGCCATCTCGGTGAGGGTGCCCTTGAGCGAGGCCATGGTGATCCCCTTGTCGATCACCAGCCCCTCCACCTGGTGGAACATCATGGCGTGGGTGGCGTCCTCGAAGTCCCGCCGGAAGACCCGGCCGGGGCAGATGATCTTCACCGGGGTCCGCCCCTTCGCCACCTCCAGCATGTAGCGGATCTGCGCGTTGGAGGTGTGGGTGCGCAGGAGCACGTCCTCGGACAGGAAGAGGGAGTCCTGGGCGTCGCGCGCCGGGTGGCCCTTGGGGATGTTCAGGGCCTCGAAGTTGTACCAGTCGGTCTCCACCTGGCGCGCCTCGGCGACCTCGAAGCCCATCGCGATGAAGATCTCCTCGATGCGGTGGATCACCTGGTACAGGATGTGCAGGTGGCCCCTCCGCACGGGCGCGCCCGGCAGGGTGACGTCGAGGCGCTCGGCGGCCAGCCGGGCCTCCAGGGCCGCGTCGGCAAGCTCCTTCTCCCGGGCCTCCAGGGCCGCGGTGATGGCCTGCTTGATTTCGTTGCCCAGGGCGCCCATCGCCTTGCGCTCCTCCACGGTGGGCAGCTGACCCAGCCCGCCCAGCACCCGGCTCAGCTCCGACTTCTTGCCGAGGTAGCGCACGCGCAGTTCCTGGATGGCTCCGACGTCGGCTGCGGCGGCGATGGCGGCGAGCGCCTCGTCCCGCAGCTTCAGCAACTGATCCTTCATGAGGCCACCTCCGAAAGACAACAATACTGAACAACCAAAATGAGCGCCTCCGCCCCAGATCGGGACGAAAGCGCTCGCTTCCGCGGTACCACCCGAATTGAGCCCGTCTCCGGGCTCCCCTCATGCCGGCGCCAGCACGCCGCCCCTCTGTAACGGGAGGGACCCGTCCCCACCTACTGGGCCGCCCGCGCTGCGGCCGTTCAGCGGAGAGGCTCCGGAGGGAACTTCACGCGACTGGCGGAGAGCCGGCTTTCAGTCGGGGCCTGGCCTCCCTGGACACCGCCGGGGTCGGCTACTTTCCTCCATCAACGCCTGTGCGCGCTGCCGTTCATCGAAATCAAGGTCACAAAGCTCACCAGGGACGCGTCACTGCACGGTGAAACGCTTGTAGAGCAGGTAGGCGATAACGGAACCGGTGTTAGAGAAGATGTTCCAGAAGAGTTCAGCGGCCGCGGAGTTGGACATGCCGCCACTCCCTCCCTCTACCCTCGTTCCATCTCCCTGATGGCTGTAAGTATACCATAGCCCCAATGCTACAGCAAGGTTGCATCACATAACCGCGTTAAAGGGTATCAGGAGGTCAGCGGCCCTCCAGCAGCCCCACGGCCAGCTCCGCGTTCAGCCGGGCCAGGGGAACCAGCCGGTCCATCTGGCGCAGCAGGTCGGCGCGGATCCGCTCCGCCTCGGAAAGGGCCCGGCGGCCCGCGGCGACCACCGCGGCCGGATCCAGATGCTCGGTGTTTCCGGCGGCTGTCTGCCCGATCTGGCGCAGGAACGCGTCGTTTTTCGGGTCGTACGACAGCCCCACCAGCGGCACGCCGCTCATCGCCGCGAACACCAGCGAGTGGTAGCGCATGCCGATGAGCAGGTCGCAGCGGGCGATCACGGCCCGCAGGTCCTCGTAGGTGTAATGGCCGTTCAGCACGGCGGCCGGTTCCCGCATGTGGGCCGCCACCGCCCGGCTGGCCGCGACGTCCTTCACCTGCTGCATGGGGATGAAGACCACCCGGGCGCCCGTCTCCCGCACGAGCCGGTCCAGGGCCTCAGCCAGCCGGGGCTCCAGGGGCTGCGCGCCGGGCTTCCAGGGCCGGACGGAGACGCCGATCAGGGGCCGGTCCACGGCCACCCCCGCCTTGCGGAGCAGGGCCTCGCCGGCGTCGGGGTCGGCCGGGCCCAGCACCAGGGCGGCGTCGGCCGTCACCGTGACCGGCGGCCGCGTGACCCCCAGCTTCCGGAAGGTCTCGGCGGCCTCGGGGTCGCGCGCGGTAATCAGGGCGGCGCGGTTGACGATGAGGGGCACCAGGACGCGGCCCAGGGGCCGGGTCACGGGGCCGATGCCCTGCGCGCAGAACATCACCGGCTTACGCCGGAGCCACGCCATGGTGGCCAGCCCCAGGTAGTAGACGAGCGAGCGGCTGCTGGTCACGTCTTGCAGCAGGCTGCCTCCGCCGAACATCACCAGGTCGGCCCGGCCGATCGCTTCCCAGATCCCCCGGATGTCGCTGCGGCTCACCGCGCCGATGCCGTGCAAGGTGCGCGTCTGCGCCGCCGTGCCCGAGATCGCGGTGAAGGTCACGTCGGGCCGCAGCTCCCGGATGGCGCGCCGGAGCCCCGCCAGCATCGCCTCGTCCCCGGCGTTGTGGAAGCCGTAGTACCCGGCGATCAGGATCTCAGCCACGGTGACACCTCCCTTCCGCCCCCGTCATGCCCTGCCTCTCGCCAGCCGCCGGCACACGCGGGACACCACCTCCGCCCCTTCCCGGTCGCCCAGGAGCAGGGCCAGGCCCACGTGGACCACGACGACCACGCCCAGGGCCGGGAAGAGGCGCACCACCTCCTCCACCAGCCCGTCGCCCGGGACCAGCCGGGCGAGGAGCCCGAAGGTCGCCAGGCCGCAGATCCCGCCCGCCCCGGAAGTCACCAGGTTCACCGCCAGGCTGCGCAGGATCTGCCGCCCTCCGATGGAGGTGAGCCGCTTCCGCAGCTGCCACAGCAGGTACCCCACCGAGACCAGCGTGGCCAGGGTCTGCCCCAGGGCCAGGCCCCCGTGGGCCAGCGGCTGGACCAGCGCCAGCTTCAGGACCAGGCCGAAGACCACCAGCGCTGCCGCCGCCCACATGGGCGTGCGGGTGTCCTGCAGGGCCCAGAAGCAGCGGTTCAGGAAGTCCTGCCAGCCGAACAGCAGGATGCCCGGTGCGTAAAAGAGCAGGGCGTAGGCGGTGAGCCGGGTCGCGTGGGGGTCGAACGCCCCCCGCTCGAACATCAGCTTCACGATGGGCTCCCGCAGCAGCAGCAGGCCCACGGCCATCGGCAGCAGCACGAAGCTGAGCATGCGCAGGCCCCGGGAGAGGGTGCCGCGCAGGTCGTCGGCCTGGCGGTCGGCCGCCTGGGCCGCCAGCGTCGGGTAGAGCACGGTGGCGATGGCCGCGCCGACGACCCCGTAGGGCAGCGAGTTCACCCGCACCGCGTAGTTCAGGGCCGAGATCGACCCCTCCGCCAGGCCCGAGGCCAGGTAGCGGTCGAAGAAATCCTGCACCTGGATGATCCCCGTGGTCGCCAGCACCGGCACGATGAGCCGGCCGACCTTGGCCAGGCCGGGGTCCCGCCAGTCGATGAACGGCCGCCAGCGGAGCCCCAGCCCCCGGAGGCTGGGCAGCAGCATGACGGCACCCAGGGCCGTGCCCACCACCACCGCCCAGGCGACCCAGTGGATCTGCGAGGCCTGGGAGACCACCAGGAGGACCAGCACCACCGGCAGGTTGTTGACCACGCCGACGAACGCCGGTGCGGTGAAGCGGTGGTGGGCGTTGAGCACAGCCGGGCCCACGCCGGCCAGCCCCATGAAGAGCAGCATCGGAAGCATGGTGCGGGTGAGCGAGATGGCCAGCGCGTGCGCGTGCGGCGGGAAGTGGGGCACAAGGCGCGGCACGAACCACGGGGCCAGCACCCAGCCGGCCACCAGCAGCACCAAGGCCACCAGCAGCGTCAGGTTGAGCACGGTGACCGCCAGCCGCCCGGCGGCCCGCTCGCCCTCCCTCTGCATCACCTCGCGGTAGACGGGGATGAACACCATCACCAGTCCGGCGCTGACGGTGAGCAGGAGGGCGGACGGGAGGTCCTGCGCGGTCAGGTAGGCATCGCTCGTGTAGGTCGCGCCGAACCGGGCGGCCAGGAGCATCTCCCGCACGTACCCCAGGATGCGGCTCAGCACGGCGGCAGCCGAGATGATCGTCGCCGCCTTCACCAAAGAGCGCGGGCTGCCGGCCGTCATGGGGCGATCAGCTCCTCGTAGAGCGCCGCGGTCGCCTCCGCCATGCGCTCGGCGCTGAACAGTTTCCGCACCCGCTCCCGCCCGGCCGCGCCCATCCGGGCCGCCCGGGCGGGGTCGGCCAGGAGCGCGCGGATCGCCCGGGCCAGGGCTTCCGGATCCTCCGGTTCCACCAGGAACCCCGTCTCGCCGTCGACCACGACCTCCGGGAGGCCGCCGACGCGCGTCGCGACCACCGGACGCCCGGCCGCCATCGCCTCCACCGCGACCAGCCCCAGCCCCTCCGAGCGGGACGGCAGGACGAACACGCCGGTGCGGCCCAGAAAGGCCGGCACGTCCGCGACGAAACCCGTCAGCTCGACCGGCAGCCCTTCCTTCTCCACCCGGGCGGCCAGGGCCTGCCGCTGGCTGCCGTCGCCGCCCAGGATCAGCCGGGCCTCCCCCCGCAGTTCCGCCATGGCGTCCAGGAGCACGTCGAAGCCCTTCTCCCGCTCCAGCCGCCCCAGGGCCCCGACGACGCCCGGCACCGGCGGCGGCACCTGTTCGTAGGCGCGGAGGTCCACGCCCCCGGGGATCACCCGCACCGCGCCGGGGTCGGCCCCCTGCGCGACCAGCGCATCCCGCACCGCCGCCGACACCGCCACGATGCGGTCGGCAAACCGCCGGACGGCCAGGCGGCGCAGCCACGCGCCCGGGCTGCGCACCTGCACCGACGCCTCGACCGCAGCGGCCAGGCCGTGCTTGGTGTAGACGACCCGGACTCCCGCCAGCCGGCCGGCGATCCGCCCGGAGAGGGCGCCGTGGGTGTGCACGATGTGCGGGCGCCAGCGCCGCATGATCCGATACAGGTGCCAGAGGCCGGGCCCGGTGAGCGAACGGTCCGCCCCGGGATACGGGAAGACCGTCACGCCGGCGCGCCGCAGGGCGGCAGCCAGGGCCCCCTCGGGGCAGGCTGCCGCCACCGCAAACCGCTCCGCGAGGCGCGGGTGGGTGAGCAGGGTGAGCACGTACCGGCCCGCGCCGCCGATGTTGGTATCGCTGCACACATGCAGCACCCGCGGCAGGTGAGTCCTTGCGTTCGTCAAGTTCCTCGTTCCTCTCTATGGCCTGCGGACAGGCCCGCGCCCAGGCCGGCCAGGGCCCAGAAGGCGAACAGGATCTTCGGGTTGTACCAGACGTAGTCCACCAGCCCGTGGACCAGGAGGCCGGTCAGCGCGCAGGGCACGGCGGCCAGCACGTAGCTGCTCTGGCGGTCCGCTCCCACGACGAAGGGCCGGCGCAGCGCGGCCAAGAGCGCCCAGAGCACGGCAATGAGGCCGAGGACGCCCATCTCGGCCCAGATCTCCAGCAAGACGTTGTGGGCGTGCGCGGCCCGGGCCTCCGACAGCATGAACTCCTGGTAGCCCTTGGCGAAGGCCTCGGCCCCGGCCCCGACCCCCAGCACCCAGTGCTTCTGCAGCATGGCCAGCACGCCGATCCAGATGTTCACCCGGTACAGGTTCGAGGTGTCCTGGAGGGAGAACGCGGAGAGCAGCCGCCTGACGATCGCCTCCGGCGCCGCCGTGACCAGCGCCAGGGCACCGAGGACGAGAAAGATCGTCCAGCGGCGGAAGCGCATCAGCACAAGCAGGCCGAAGGCGCCGGCCGTGGCCAGCCAGCCGCCCCGGGAGCCGGTGAGCAGGAGCGTGAGCAGCATCATCGCCACGGGCAGGGCCAGGGGCAGCTGCCGCCGGGGGTTCTGCAGCCAGAGGCCGACTGCCGGCGGCAGAAGCAGGGTCATGTACTCGGCCAGGTAGTTGGGGTTGCCCATGCTGGCGAAGACGCGGATCACCGCGCCGGCCTGCTCGGGGTCGACCCACGACTCCTCGACCTCCGGCGGGCGGATCACCTGGTAGACCGCCCACAGGGTCATCAGCATCGCCCCGGCCAGCATCGGCCCCAGGAGCGCCGCCGCATCCCGGGAGGTGCGCACCTGGTCGGCGACGAGCCAGAAGAGCAGGCCCGCGGTGAGCCAGATGATCAGGCTCCGCACGCTCGCGGCCGGAGCCAGGGACTGCACGGCGGCCGCGGCGACGACCAGGAGCAGGAGCCCCAGCGGCAGGAGCGCCGACGGGGCCCGCCAGTCGAACTCCCCGCGGGCAATCCGCAGGAGCAGCGCCAGTCCGGCCAGCGACCAGGCGCCCACGACCAGCGCGGCGGTGGAGAAGCCGGACAGGGTGTGGGGAATCAGGGGCAGGAGCCCCAGCAGCAGCCCCAGCAGGTAGACGACCGGGGAGGTGGGCCGCGCCTGCGCCTCCGCCGGGGCGAGGACGACGTCGTCCGCGTACCCCCAGAAGAGCCGCCAGAGGTGGCTGCCCGCGAGGAGCCCGCCCGCCGCCCGGGCGATGCGCCCGCCGAGGGCGACCACCCGGCTGGTCTCCCACAGGCCCCGGAGCCAGGGGCCGAGGGCGCGCCCCAGCGCTTCCGCCAGCCGCCCGAGCCCGCGCAAGGCCCGGCCCGTCAACCCCACGGCATCGCCGGGCCGCGGCCAGTCCGAGTACCAGAGCCGGCCGATCAGCGACCCGGCGAAGACGTTCGCGCCGAAGCGGCCCAGCGCGGCGAGGGCGCGGCCCACGAGGCTCGCCTCCCACACCGCCAGGAACCAGGCGGCCAGCCGGCCGGCCAGGCTCGCCTCCCAGACGTTCAGAAGGGGTGACCGCACCATGCGAACGGCCCCCTATCGCTCGGGCGGGTTGAGGTCAAAGGCGACCGTCGTGCCCGTGGCGGCCCAGAAGGCGCTCTTGTACTGGTTGCTCCGGCCCACCTTCACCTCGATGCCGCTCATCGTGACGCCGTTGGGCGAGACGCGGGCCGGCCCGCGAACCTTCACATACAGGTCGAAGTGGGTGCTGGACGTGTAGGAGACGATGCCGTCGGGCACCTCGCGCACGATGACGGCCGGCTCCGTCCAGGTCTCGACGATCTTGCCCATCCAGGTGTTGGACTTGCTGTCGTACACCTCGTCGCCCACCTGGATCGCGTCCACCGTCCACTGGGTGACGGCCGGGAAGCGGAGGGTCATCTCGATCACCTGGTCCTGCCCGGTCGGGGCCGCGCTGGACCCCGCCAGGGCGCCGTAAGCGAACCGTCCGGCGACGGCCAGGAGGCCCAGCAGCACCACCAGGTCGAGCAGGTTGATCTTGCCGAAGAGCCGGCCCTTGTTGTCGATGAGCACGTCAGAGCACCTCCGCGTAGACCTCCAGAATGCGGGCGGTAACCGATTCAATGGACAGGCTGGCGACGACGAAGTCCCGCCCGGCGCGCCCCAGCCGCTGCCGCTCCCCCTCCATGCCCGGGGCGAGCAGGGTGGCGATGTCCTGCGCCAGCACCGCCGGGTCCAGGGGGGCGCCCCCCTCCCGGGCCGTGAAGTTGGTCCCGGCGAGGAGCGGGATCCGCTCGGGGGTGAGGATGCCCCGGTATCCGCCCTCGCCGGCGATGATCACCGGCCGCTCGCACAGCATCGCCTCCATCGCCGTGCGCGCGACGGCGACCACGCAGTCCGCCAGGTTGAAGAACGCGGCCACGTCCAGGCGGTGGCCCACCGCCCGCGCGGCCTCGCGGCCCAGCTTGCGGTTGACCTCATCGGCCAGGCGCGCCACCTCGGCGTACCGGTTGCCGTCGCCCAGGATCCAGAGCCGGATGGTGGGGAACTGCGGCTGCAGGCGGGGCAGGGCGTGCAGCAGCGCCACGGCCGTGTCGGCGAACTCGTCGCTCAGCCGGCTGGCGTGCACCACGTGCGGCCCCTGGCGGTCGGTCCCCAGTTCCCGGAGGAGCGGGGAGATGTCCAGCCCCGGCCGGAACTCGCCCGTCTCGAAGCCGTTGGGGATGACCCGGATGATCTCCGGCGGGGCCCCGAGGGGCCCCTCCAGGTGGCGGCGCACGTCCTCGCTCACGGCGATGGCGCGCTGGCCGAACGTGGTCAGGTACTTCCAGGGGAAGCCCGCGTTGTAGATGCCGTGGTAGGTGGTGACCAGCGGGATGCCGCGGCCGCGGAGGGCCTGTGCGCAGAGCCACGCCGGAATCCGGGCGTGGGCGTGGACGAGCCCGATGTCGTACTCGGTCACCAGCCGGCGCAGAAGCCACCACGCGCGGGCCATGGCCAGCGGATTCCGGCTGGCCATGGGCACGATGACATGGGGGATGCCGCGCTCGGTAAGCATGGGGACCATGCGGCCGCCCGCCGACGCCACCACCACGCGGTGGCCGCGCCGGTGCAGCTCGCGCGCGAGGCTGATCACGTGGGTCTCCGCCCCGCCCAGGTCGAGGGCCATGGCTGCGAGCAGGATGTTGGGCATGTTTTTGGTCATGGCGCTCCGTCACCCCCAGCGCGCGGGCTATCCCCGCTATTTTACATTTATGCAATCAGCGGGACAAGCCGGGCGGAACGGCCCCGCCAGCCTGCTGCCGAAGGGCCTCATACGCGAGCAGCGAGGCGGCGACGCCGGCGTTGAGCGACTCCACGGGCCCGACCATGGGGATGGAGAGCACATCCGGGACGAGCCGCCGGGCCTCCGGCGAGGGGCCGGCGGCCTCGCTGCCCACGACCACCGCCGCGCCCCGGCCCAGTTCCACCGACCAGGGAGCGCGCTCGCCCCCGGCCTCGGCCAGGTAGAGGCGCCGGCCCGCGGCGCGCAGCCCCGCGAGCGCCTCGCCGACGGGCAGCTTCACCACCGGCAGCCGGAAGAGCGAGCCCATCGCCCCCCGCACCACCTTGGGGTTGTACGGGTCCACGCCGCCGGCGACGACGGCCCCGCCGCCGCCCATCGCCTCCAGCGTGCGGATCGCGGTCCCCAGGTTCCCCGGATCCTGCAGCCCGTCCAGCACCAGCACCAGGCCGGGCCCCAGGTCCGCCAGCGTCCAGGCGCGCGGCCGGAAGACGCCCACCACCCCCTGCGGGGTCCGGGTGTCGGCCGCCCGCTCCAGGGCCTCCGGCGACACCGCATACGCCGGCACCCCCCGGTCCGCGGCGGCGCGCAGGAGGGCCGCTCCCCGGGGCTTGTCCGCCAGATCGGGGGAATACAGCAGATAGCAGACTTCCACGCCGGCCGCGAGGGCCTCCTCCACCAGCCGCACGCCCTCCATGTGGGCGAGGCCGGTCTCCTCCCGGGCCTTTCGCTCCCGGGCGAGCTCACGCGCCTGCCGGACCAGCGCGTGCCTGGGCCCCAGAAGTGCGGTCGTCATCCCTCATGCAGCGTCCTTTCCAGCTGCCGCACGCCCTCTTTGCTGCCCAGCAGCACCAGGGTGTCGCCGGGCCGGATCACGTCGGTGGCCAGGGGCGCGGCGTTGATGTGCTCGCCCGACCTCAGGGCCAGCACCGAGATGCCGAAGTTGGCCCGCAGGTTGGCCTCCCGCAGCGTCTTCCCGTGGAGGGGCGGCGGTGCCGCCATCTCCATGATCGTGTACTCGGGCGTGAGCTCGATGTAGTCGATCTCGCTGCCGGTCATCAGCGAGTGGGCCAGGCGGGCGCCCATCTCCCGCTCGGGGTAGACCACGCGGTCGGCCCCCACCTTCTCCAGGGTGCGGCCGTGCAGCTCGCTGCGCGCCTTGGCCACCACCAGGGGCACGCCCTGCTCCTTCAGGAGCACCGTGGTGAGGATGGACGCTTCCACGTCGCTGCCGATGGCGACGACGCCGACGTCGAAGTTGCGCAGCCCCAGGGCGCGCAGGGCATCCTCGTCGGTGGAATCGCACGCGACGGCGTGGGTGAGCTCCGGCGCGTAGTGGTCGACCAGGTCCGGGTTCCGGTCTATGCCCAGCACCTCGTGGCCCAGCTTCTGCAGGTGGAGCGCCACGGTGGAGCCGAAGCGCCCCAGCCCGACCACGACGATCGTCTTCCTCGTCACCCGATCATCACCCGCTCTTCCGGATAGTCGATGCGCGCCCGCTCCCGCCGCCGCTGGGCCAGGGCGACCGCGGCGGTGAGCGGCCCCACGCGGCCCAGGTACATGGTCACCGCCACGAGGAGCCGGCCGGGAGCGCTGAGGTACGGGGTGACGCCCGTGGACAGGCCCATGGTGGTGAACGCCGATGTGCTCTCGAATAGGACGTCGGCTGCGGTGAACGGGTTTCCGGGCGCGGAGACCAGATGGCTCTCCGTCACCAGGAGCAGCCCACCGGCCGCGGTGATCACGGCCGCGGCCATCGCGCTGATGGCGATCGCCCGGTGCAGCAGCTCCCGCGGCAGCCGGCGGCCCATCGCCTGGATCTCCTCGGTGCCCCGCACGGCCGCCCGGACGGCCAGGGCGATCACGGCGAAGGTGGTCGTGCGGATGCCGCCGCCGGTGCCGCCGGGGGAGCCGCCGATGAACATCAGCACCATCGCCACGAGCAGCACGGCGCTGGCCATGCTCACCGTCGGGATGGACTCGAAGCCCGCGGTGCGGACGGTGACGGCGGTGAAGAAGGCGTTGAGCACCTTCTCCGGCAGCGGGAGGCTCCCCAGCGTGGCGGGGTTCCCCCACTCCAGGAGCAGCACCACCAGCGTGGCGGCGCCGGTCAGGATGCCGGTTACCGCCACGACGAGCTTCGTCTGCAGGCTGAACCGCTCCCACCGCTTCTGGCGCCAGATGTCCTGCAGCACGACGAAGCCCATGCTGCCCATGAGGATCAGGCCGGCCATCACCAGCAGGATCACTGGGTCGTGCTGGAAGGGCCGCAGGGAGCGGGAAGTGAGGTCGAAGCCGGCGTTGTTGAACGCGGTGACCGCGTGGAAGAGGCCGTAGTAGACCGCCTGCGCGGGCGGGTAGTACGCCAGGAAGCGCAGGGAGAGCAAGGCCGCCCCGACGGCCTCCACCACCAGGGTGGCCAGGAGGATCGTGCGGGTGAGCCGCACCACCCCGGCGATGGAGAACGACCCCAGGGCCTCCTGCATCATCAGCCGCTCTTGCAGGCCGATCCGCCGGCCGGTGAGCAGGAACATCAGCGCGGAGAGGCTCATGATGCCCAGGCCCCCGGCCTGAACCAGGAGCAGGATCACGACCTCGCCAAAGCGGCTGAAGGTGGAGGACACATCCACGACGGCCAGGCCCGTCACGCAGACGGCCGACGTGGCCATGAAGAAGGCGTCGAGGAGCGAGAGGCTGCGGCCCGGCTCGTGGGAGGCCGGGAGGGCCAACAGCACGGTTCCGACGAGGATCAGGAGCGCGAACCCCACCGCCAGGGCCTGCGGCGGCGTGAAGGCCGGCCCCCTCCTCCTTGGCTCCGTGACCATGGTCCGCCTCCTTTACTCGCCCTCGAGCCGGGCGAGGCCGGCGGCGCTGCCGATGACCACCATGATGTCCCCCTCAGCGATCCGCTCCTCAGCCCGCGGGGAGACGATCAGCCGCTTCCCCCGCTTGATCGCCATCACGTTCAGGCCGAAGCGGTGGGGCAGGTCGAGTTCCCGGAGGCTCTTGCCCAGCACCGTGCGGGGCGGCGTGATCTCGGCCAGGCCGTACTCGTCGGAGAGGCGGACGTAGTCGATGATGCCGCCGGTGGCGATGTTGTGGGCCACCCGGATGCCCATGTCGCGCTGGGGGTAGACGACCCGGTCGACCCCGAGCTGCTTCAGGATCCGGCCGTGGGCCTCATCCTGCGCCTGGGCCACCAGGTACGGCACGCCCAGCTCGCGGCAGTTGAGCACGGTGATGACGCTGGACTCCACGTTGTCGCCGATCGCCACCACCACGGTGTCGAACTCGGGGATGCGCAGCGCGCGCAGGACGGCCGGATCGGTGCAGTCGGCCCGCACCACCCGGGGCAGGACCTGGGCCAGCTCGTCCACCCGGTCGGCGTCGACGTCCACCGCCAGCACGTACTGGCCGGCCTCCGCCAGCTCCTGCGCCAGGCTGGCGCCGAACCGCCCCAGCCCAATGACAGCATATCGCTTTGTCATGTCGGCTACTCCCTTCGGGGCCGGAGTGGTTGCGACAGAAAAGCCCACCCTCTCGGGTGGGCGTGGGGGCCTGCTACAGGCTGGCCTTGGCCTTCTCCACCAGAGCGGAGAAACCGGCGGCATCGTTTACGGCGATGTCGGCCAGGACCTTGCGATTCAGCTGGATGCCGGCCTTGTGGAGACCGTTGATGAACTGGCTGTACGTCAGGCCGTTCATGCGGGCCGCGGCGTTGATGCGGGCGATCCACAGGCGCCGGAAGTTGCGCTTCCGCTGCCGCCGGTCGCGGCGGGCGTAGAACAGCGCCTTCATCACGGTCTCGTTGGCGGGCCGGAAGTGCTTGCTCCGGCTCCCGAAGTAACCCTTGGCCAGCTTCAGGATCTTCTTATGACGAGCACGGGTAGTTTTCCCCGACTTGATGCGCGCCATGATGTTCTCCTCCCCTGGCGCGGCACGGAGCGCCCGCTCCGCCGCGCGGACTTTCTTCTATCTATCGGCTAGTGAGGCAGGATCTCACGGATCTTCTTCTGGAACGACTTGGAGAGGACGGTGTTGCGCTTGAGGGCCCGGATGCGCCTCTCCCGCTTGTGGGTGTTCTTGTGGCTCTTGTTGCTCGGGTAATGCTTCACCAGGCCGCTGCCCGTCACCTTGAACCGCTTGGCAGCGCCGCGATGGGACTTCATCTTGGGCATGGGTGGTTGACTCCTCCTTAGTTATTCCTGGCCCTGCTGGGCTGCTTTGGGTTCGAGATTGGCCTTGGGTGCGAGGATCATGACCATGTTCCGGCCCTCCAAGCGCGGCGGCCGCTCGACCACGCAGATGTCCTTCACGCTCTCCAGCAGCCGGTCGAGGACCTCCTTGCCCAGCTGCGCATGCACGACCTCACGGCCGCGGAACATGATCGTCGCCTTCACCTTGTCGCCGCTTCGCAGGAACGACTCGGCCTGGCGCTGACGGACGGCGAAGTCGTGGTCGTCGATGTTGGGCCGCATCTTGACCTCTTTGATGGTGATGACCTTCTGCTTCTTGCGCGCTTCGCGCTCCCGCTTCGCCTGCTCGTACTTGTACCGGCCGTAGTCCATGAGCCTGCAGACCGGCGGCTTGGCATTCGGCGCCACCTCGACCAGATCGAGCCCGCGCTCCTGCGCGATGCGCAAGGCCTCGCGCGCCGAGAACACGCCGAGCTGCTCGCCGTTCTCGTCGATGAGCCGAACCTCGCGGGCCCTGACCATCTCGTTTACCCGGAGCTGGTCCTTGATAAATGAACACCTCCTGACTGCTGAAACGGGCAGCCTCGTCCCCAAGCACACAGCAAGACACAGCAGAAACGGGTGGCCTCCGGCCACCCGCATTCTAAGCTGAGCTTGCTCCGCCGCGCGCCCGCGGCGAACCTTCGTACTCAACCTCGAAACCGTACTGGCAACCGGCCGTACGGTGAGAAGCGGTGGCTTCTGCTTCTGAGGTCCCGTTCTTGCTTGCGTGGAGAGATTACCACGTCGTTCACGGGTTGTCAAGCATCCCCA
>QGVE01000155.1 GCA_003242675.1 Bacillota bacterium
CATGCGCTCGATCGTCTCCACGTCCGAGTGCATGTAGCGCACCTTCACGCCGAGCTCCTTCAGGTACTCCGTCAGGTCCTCGGCCATCCGCTTGGTCAGGGTGGTGACCAGCACCCGCTGGTTCTTCTTCACCCGCTCCCGGATCTCCGCGTAGAGGTCGTCCATCTGCCCCTTGGTCGGGCGGACCTCGACCTCCGGGTCCAGCAGCCCCGTGGGCCGGACGATCTGCTCGACGATGAGCGACGGCGGCACCCGCTCGAGCTCATACGGCCCCGGCGTGGCGGAGACGTAAATCACCTGGTTGACGCGCTCCTCGAACTCGGAGAACTTCAGCGGCCGGTTGTCCGCCGCCGAAGGCAGGCGGAAGCCGTACTCGATCAGCGTCTCCTTGCGCGACCGGTCGCCGTTGTACATCGCCGCCACCTGCGGGATGGTGACGTGGCTCTCGTCGATCACCAGCAGCCAGTCGTCCGGGAAGAAGTCCAGGAGCGTGTACGGCGGCTCCCCGGGCTTCCGGCCGGTGAGGTGGCGGCTGTAGTTCTCGATGCCGCTGCAGTACCCGATCTCCCGCATCATCTCCAGGTCGTTGCGGGTCCGCTGCTCCAGCCGCTGCGCCTCCAGGAGCTTCCCCTGGGCGCGCAGCTCCTTCAGCCGCTCCTCCAGCTCCTCCTCGATGGAGCGCAGCGCCTGCTCCCGCTTCGCGTCGGCCACCACGTAATGGCTGGCCGGGTAGATGGCCACGTGGTTCATCGTGCCCGTGATCTCGCCCGTGAGCGGGTCGAACTCGCAGATCCGGTCGATCTCGTCGCCGAACCACTCGCAGCGGATCGCCCGGTCGGAGTAGCCCGCGGGGAAGATCTCCACCACGTCGCCCCGCACCCGGAACTTGCCGCGGGTGAAGTTGACGTCGTTGCGCTCGTACTGGATGTCCACCAGGCGGCGCAGGATGTAGTCCCGGTCCACCCGGTTGCCCACCCGCAGCGAGACGGCCAGGTCGCGGTAGTCCTCCGGCGAGCCCAGGCCGTAGATGCACGAGACCGAGGCGACGATGATCACGTCCCGGCGCTCGAACAGGGCCATCGTCGCCGAGTGGCGGAGCTTGTCGATCTCGTCGTTGATCAGCGCGTCCTTTTCGATGTACGTATCCGTGGACGGGATGTAGGCTTCCGGCTGGTAGTAGTCGTAGTAAGATACGAAGTACTCGACCGCGTTCTCGGGGAAGAACTGCTGGAACTCGGAACAGAGCTGGGCGGCCAGGATCTTGTTGTGGGCCAGGACGAGCGTGGGCTTCTGCACCCGCTCGATGACCTTCGCGATGGTGAAGGTCTTGCCGGTGCCGGTGGCGCCGAGCAGGATCTGCTCGCGCGCGCCGCGCAGGATGCCCTCCGACAGCCGCTCGATGGCCTGCGGCTGGTCGCCCGTCGGCTCAAACGGCGCCACAACCTTGAACGGCTTCACCCCATCTCACCCCTCTACCGGGATCCTCTCCAGTATACCGCGCAAACATACGTTTGCCAACCGGAAGGAGCGATGCGCATGCCCCACCCCCCGGTGACCTGGCCGCCCGCCCCCGACTGGCGCGCCTGGCGACACGTCACCAAGCTCGACCCGGACCGGCCCCTCCCGCCCGCCGCCCTGGAGGCCGTGTGCGCCAGCGGCACCGACGCCATCGTGGTGGGCGGCTCCACCGGCATGACCCAGCAGGCGGTGCTGGACCTGCTGGCCCGGCTGGCCGGCGCCCCCGTCCCGGTCGCCCTGGAAGTCTCCACCCCGGAGTCGGCCGTGCCCGGCCCGGCCCTCTTCTTCATCCCGCTGGTGCTGAACGCGCCGGACAGCCGCTGGCTGGGCGGCGCACAGGCCGGCGCCCTGGCGCGCCTCCTGCCGGTGGTCGGCGAGTACGTCCCCTGGGACCTGCTCATTCCCGAGGCCTACCTCATCCTCAACCCCGAGTGCGCGGCGGCCCGGCTGACCGGGGCCAGGACCGACCTGACCCCGGCGGAGGCGGCCGGCTGGGCCGCCTTCGCCGGCCGCGTGCTGCGGCTGCCGATCCTCTACGTGGAGTACAGCGGCCGGTTCGGTGACATGGCCCTGCTGCAGGCCGTGCGGGAGAACGCCGGCCCCGCCCACGTCATCTACGGCGGCGGCATCCGGAGCGGCCGCGAAGCCGCGCTCGCCGCCCGCCACGCCGACACCGTCGTCGTGGGCAACCTGGTCTACGAGGCGCCCGAGCGGCTGCAGGAAACGGTCGAAGCCGTGCGCCGGGCCTTGCCTCCCGACAACCCTGCGCCGTGACCGCCCAGCGCCGCCCACCGTCGGCCGCGCCCCCCCACTTCCCACACAAAACAAACACCGCCCGATTCCCAGCTGGCAGCCTCCGGGAATCCGGCGGTTGTTTTCGTCAGGAGAGCTTACCGCTTCAGCTTCGGGTCCAGCGCGTCGCGGATCCCGTCGCCGACGAAGTTGAACGCCAGCACGGTGATGAAGATGGCCAGGCCGGGCCAGAACATCAGCCACGGGGCCTGCTTCAGGAAGGACCGCGACACCGACAGGATCTGGCCCCACGACACCGCGGGCGGCGGCGCGCCCAGTCCCAGGAAGGAGAGGCCGGCCTCCGAGAGAATGGCGCTGCCGATGCGGAGCGTCGCCGAAACGATGATCGGCGCCGCGGCGTTGGGCAGGATGTGCTTAAAGATCAGCCGCGCGTCGGTCGCGCCCATGGCGCGGGAGGCCTCGGTGAAGTCCCGCTGGCGCAGGCTGAGGAACTGGCCGCGCACGATAAACGCCAGCCCCGGCCACGACGTGAGGCCGATGACCACCATGATGTTGTAGACGCTCGGCTTGAGAACCGAGACCACCGTCACCAGCAGGAAGAAGACGGGGATGACGTCGATCGCCTCGGCGATGCGCATGAGGATGATGTCAATCCACGAACCGCCGTAGTAGCCGGCGATCGCCCCGACCAGGGTGCCGAGCAGCACGGCCACGCCCATCGCCACGAAGCCGACCGACAGCGAGATGCGGCTGCCCCAGATCATGCGGGACAGGAGGTCGCGCCCCAGGTTGTCCGTGCCCAGGGGATGACCAGGCGTCCCGGGCGGCAGGAAGCGATTGGCCAGATTCACGGGCGCGTCCAGCGGCTCGCTCGCCAAGTACGGAGCAAAGATGGCGACGGCGTACAGGAAGACCAGCACGATCAGCCCGAACACGGCCAGCTTGTTGCGGGCGAAACGGCGGGCGAACTGCCGGAACTGGCTCTCTTCACGGGCCAGGCCCTGCAACTGCTCCTGGGCTTCAACGCTGAGATTCGGTGCAGCCACGGCAGTTCCCCCCTAGTCGTACTTGATGCGCGGGTCGACCCACACGTAGGCGATGTCCACGAGCAGGTACCCGATCATCGTCAGCACGGCGCTGAGCAGCATGACCGCCATGGAAACGTTGTAGTCACGGTTGTTGACGGCCTGCCAGGCGACCCGTCCGATGCCCGGCCAGGAGAAGACGTTCTCGATGATGACCGACCCGCCGACGAGGCTGCTCAGGAGGCCGCCCGAAATGGCCAGGATCGGAAGGAGGGCGTTGCGCAGGGCGTGCTTGTAGATGACGACCTTCTCCGCGAGGCCCTTCGCGCGTGCCGTCCGCACGTAGTCCTCGCGCAGCACCTCCAGCATGCTGGACCGCATGTAGCGGGTGAGGCCCGTCAGCCCGCCGAACACGATGACCGTCAGGGGAAGCAGCATGTACTTGGCCCGGTCGGCCAGCACGCTGAGCCAGCCGTGGGTCTCGAAGGTGATGCCCGGTGTGGAGATGCCGTTGGTGGGGATCAGACCGCCGGATTTCATCGCCACACCCCAGATCAGCATCGTGCCCACCCAGAAGCTGGGGGCCGCCTGACCGGCGAATGCGGCTGCGGTCACGATCATGTCCGTCTTGGAGTACTGCCGGACGGCGGAGATCACGCCCAGCGGGATGGAGATCCCGTAAATGAGAATCAGGGCGAACAGATTAAGCCGAATCGTATTGGGCAGCGCTGCAGCCAGCACATCCTTCACCGGCAGGCGATAGTAGTAGGACCGGCCGAAGTCGCCCTTCAGCATGTTGCCCACCCAGCGGAAGTACTGGACGGGAATCGGGTCGTTCAGGCCCCACTTCTCGCGGAGGGCCTCGACTTTCGCCGGGTCCGTCATCGCGTCCGCCTCCGCGGACAGAATGACGTATTCGGGACCGCCCGGCGCAAGCTGCATGATCGTGAAAGAGAGGAGTGTGACGATGAACAGCAGGGGAATCATGTTCAGGATTCGCTTGGTCAGGTATCGACCCATTCCGGTCACCACCTTCTGCTCAGGGAGGGAACATGGGGGGCGCCGCAGGGACGCCCCCCAGTCCCGTAGTGCATGCGACCTACGTTGCTACTCCTCGATCCACCACTTGTACAGGTAGTCGAGCGTGGCGCCACCGCCGGGGAAGTTCACGACGCCCTTCACACGCGGGGTATGGAAGTCGGTGTAGATGTTGGAGTACATCAGGATGACAGGTGCGTCGTTCACGATCAGCTGCTGCGCCTCGCCGTAGATCTCCTTGCGCTTCTCCGGATCGAACTCACGCCGGCCCTCTTCGAGCAGGCGGTTGACCTCGGGGTTGTCGTACCGCATCCGGTTGAAGCTGGTCACCAGGCCCGCGGCGTTGGGCTTGCCCAGGCTGCCGTGGAAGATGTGGTACAGGCTGTCGGGATCGAGGCCGAGGTTGAAGGCCTGGAACGCCATGTCGAACTTGCCGGGCTGCAGATGGTTCTCGTTCATGGCGTTGAAGTCCATCAGCTGGACGTCAACGTCGATGCCCACCGCCTGCCACATCTGCCGCGCCATCGTGGTCAGCGCCTCGATCAGGCTGGAGCCCGAGGTGGCGTACAGGGTCAGCTTCAGCGGCTGGCCGTCCTTCTGGTAGATGCCGTCCGGACCCTTGGTGAAGCCGGCCTCCTGCAGCAGCTGCTCAGCCCTGGCCGGGTCGTAGCCCAGCGTCTTCAGGTCCTCCTTGTAGGCCCACGACACGGGCGGGATCGGGCCGGGCGGAACGACGGCCTCGCCGTCCAGAGCACCCTGGATGATGGCCTCGCGGTCCAGGGCGTGGGTCAGGGCCTGGCGGACGCGGACGTCATCGAGCGGCGGCTTGGTGGTGTTGATCACGATGTAGCCCCAGCCGTTACGCTGGTACTGGACGGGGATCAGCTTGCCCTCGTACTCGGTGAGCAGCCGCTTGACCTCGGAAGGCGGCGGCGTGTCGAGGTCGATCTCGCCGTTCTCCAGGGCCGCCAGAGCGGTCTGGTCGTCCGG
>QGVE01000156.1 GCA_003242675.1 Bacillota bacterium
TTCCTTCCCAGCCTCGCCCTCGCGCTCAGCATGGTCGTGGGCGGAGCGCGAGTCTTCCTGAAGCAGCGGGGCGCCTCGCTCGCCCAGGGGGTGAGCGGCCAGATGGCCGAGGCCGCCCGGATCCTCTATTTGATCCACCGCACGGCCCGGATCAGGGTGTAGCCATGGAGATCCTCGCGATCGTGCTTTCGTTGGCGGTGCTCAGCTTCGGCCTGGCGCTGATCTGGGTCCACCACCTCTACAGCCGGCGGCAGCAGGTGCTGGGGAGGGTGAGTCCCCCGAGCCGGCGGACCCAGCAGGAGGGGCGGCTGCCGGACTGGCTGCTGAAGCTCGCACGGGACTCCATCCCCTCGGGGGAACGGTACACGCCCCCCGGGCAGCGGGAGAAGATCGGGCGGTGGCTGGCCTACGCAGGCAACCCCTACGGCCTGGACCTGCCCACCTTTCTCGGGCTGCGGTTTGTGGTGGTGGTGGCCGCGCTCCTGGTCGCGGTTCCCCTCACCTTCCTGTTCGGCTACCAGGTGCTCTTGGCGCTGCTGTTCCTGGGCTACTTCGCCCCCGTCTGGTGGCTGAAGGGGAAGGCCGAAGAGCGGCAGGACGAGATCGCGGCCCGGCTGCCCGACTTCATCGAAGCGCTGGCGATCAGCCTCCGGGCGGGCACGGGATTCTACCCGACCCTGCGCCGGGTGGCGCAGCGGTTCGGCGGGCCGCTGGGGGCGGAGTTCACCCAGGTGGTGCTGCAGATCGAGATGGGGCAGCCGATGGCCGAGGCGCTGCAGTCGGTGAAGGAGCGCACCACCTGCCGGGAGCTGGACCTCTGCGTGGAGGCGATCGCCCAGGGGCTGGAGCTGGGCGTGCCGATCGCCGACACGCTGGCCGCCCAGGCCCGCGCCCTGCGCACCGCCCGCATCCAGCGGGCAAAGGAGCAGGCGGCAAAGGCGAGCCCGAAGATCACGCTGATCACCACCCTGCTGGTCACGCCGGGCGTCTTTCTCCTGCTGATCGGCATGGTGTTGCTCAATATGTTTTATCATCCCGAAGAATACGGGATTCAGTTTCTCTTTCATTAATCCTCGGGGAGGGATCTGCGAATGGGTGAGAAGGTGCGGAAGGCACTGTTCCAGGGCTGGTCTCGGCTGGTGCAGGAGGAGCGGGGGGCGCAGACGCTGGAGTACCTGGCCCTGGCCCTCTTGATCGTGGCGATCCTCGGCGTGAGCGCCTCCTTCGCCCAGGGCGGCAGCGGCGTCGGTGATGCGCTGGCGGACTGGTTCAAGGCTGCGATCGAGAAGCTAAAGCCGTAGCGGCGATGCTCAGGCGGCTGATCCGTGAGGAAACGGGGGCCCAGACCCTGGAGTTTCTGGCCCTCTTCCCGCTGGTCATCCTGACGATGCTGGTGATGCTGCAGACGGCGTTTCTGGGATACGCGCTGGTGGTGGTGGAGACAGGCGCGCGGGAGGCGGCCCTGGCCGCCTCCCGCGAGTCCGGGGCGAAGAGGGCCCGTGCTGCTGAGTCTACCGCCGACAAGGTCGCGGGTTCGCTGATCCAATCGGTGACCGTGGCCTGCAGCGGCGACGACGTGACCGTGCAAGTGACCGGGGTTGTCCCCAACGTGCTGTTCCAGTCTCCGTTCACCTTCACCCGAAAGGTGACCATGCCGACGCAGGACGGGAAGTGTCTGTGATGCGCACAATCGGGCCATGCTGGCGTGAGGAGCGGGGCGCCACGGCCCTGACCCTGCTCTGGGCCACGCTCGCCGCGCTCTTCTTCGCGTTCTGCCTGCAGGCGATGCTTACGGTCTACATCGTGCATCAGCAGCTGCGGACGGCGGCCGATGCGGCTGCCCTGGCCGCGACCCGGGCGATCGTGGACCTGCTGCCGGCGGCGGTGGAGGAGGAAGCCGAGGCGCGGGTGGACCGGGTGCTGAGTGATGAGGAAGCAAACAGGCAGATCGAGGAGGAGATCGCGGAGCTGGAGGCGGAGCAGGAGGCGTGCGCGGCGGACCCCCTCTGCGTCCCGCTGACGCCGGAGGAGGTGGAGGAGCGGATTAAGGCGATCAAGGTGAGGGCCTACCGGCAGGCCTTTAGCCGCCTGTTCCGGGGCACGCTTTCCTATGGGATGGCCGAAAAGATTGTGGAAGGAACTTGGGGGTCCACAACACCCCGAGAGAAGCGGGATGAACTGATCCCCGATGACGGGGACTTGGCCTGTCTCATCCGCCGGACCGCACACAGGCACGAGGCCCGGGTCCTTGCGGAGGCAGAGCGGCTGGCCCGGCTGAACGGGGCGGAGCTGAAGCGGGCCGAGGTCCGGCTGATCGATGTCGACGGACAGAACTACGTTGAGGTCTCCCGCAAGGTGAAGCCCGTGGGAGCCCCCTGGCTGTTTCCCGACAACAACTACCCGGAACTGGCGGTCGAAGGCAAGGCCACGCTGGAACGGGTTGGACACCGAACGCCCGACTACTCCTCGGGATGTTGAGGCGCGGGATGGCGCAACGTGCCCGCGTTGGGTCATCTCCACCGATTCCGGAAGCGGCTGAAGCACCCTGGGATTCGTGAGCCCAGGGCGCTGATTTGGTTCAAGAGGAGTCGCATAGCCTGGCTTGGGAGGCGATCCTGTTGAAGCAGATCGGAGGTTGGCTGCCGGCCAGCATATTTTTCCTCTCGGGCTGCATCTTGCTTGGCGCGTCGGCCATCACCAGAGCGCTCTTGTATGCCGCTGCGATGACGAGGCCGTCCTGGAGTTATCCCGACGAACTGGTCGAGGGTATGATGCCCGGCTACTTGAAAAGTGCAGCCACTATTGCGTTCTCGTTAGCGGCGTTCTGCGTAGCCCTGCCCTATATACATGCGCTCTTGATCAAAAACACGAAAAGCCTTCATGACGAATCGAGAAGATGGACCCGTGCACCTGGCTCAACTGAATAGGAACGCAGGTGATAACGACTCTTTCACGTTTGGTATCAATAGTCCAAGTACCCTGGCTCAAGACCTCTGATTGTTTGAACTGCAAAGGGTGTAATTCGTCATCAAGGGGTTGGCCCTTGCGTCATTCCCGATCCACCTGGGCACAATCCCTTTTCGCGCGTCCATTCGGGAGCAGGGACGGATGCGTCAAACCTGCCCCCTGTGAACTTGATCTTCGTCGGATTTGCCTGATCCCCGGAATATCCACGCACGCGTTTCGTCTACCAACTAGACTTCCCACCACCGCCCTCGCGGCGGCTGCGGTGTGACAAGGGAGCGTGCTGTGTTGCCCAAGCCCTATCTGCGCATGGTGGCCGGGCTGTCGGGCGGCGTGGTGATCCTGCTCACCATGTGGCTGTGGTCCGCATCCGTACCGGCCCCCCCGGCCGTTGGGTCCATGACCATCGCTTCCACCTCCGCAGGCCCACCGGCCGATCCGACCGCCCGGGACCTGGTGCCCGCGGAAGATGTACCAACCGTCCCTGTGCTCCTGTACCACCACCTGGAGCCCGGCGCCGACGGTACCAACGGCGCGATCATCAGCACCGCGGAGTTCGAGCGGCAGATGGCCTGGCTGAAGGCCAACGGGTACACCAGCATCACCACCGCCCAGCTGTTGAGCTGGCTGGAGGATGGACAACCCCTGCCCGAGCGGCCTGTGATGATCACGTTCGATGACGGCTACCGCTCCAACTATACTTATGCCTATCCGGTGCTCCAGCAACACGGTTTCAACGCCATCATTTTCATGCTCACCGGCCTCGCGGGCCAGAAGTTCGGCACCCTGGAATACCTGACGTGGGAGGACATGCGCGCGATGGCGGCGTCGGGACTGATCGAGATCCACGCCCACTCCCACGACGGCCATCGGTACATCGGCGAGGACCCCGCGCTCATCGCCTGGTCGGCGGAGGAGATCCTGGCCGACTGGCACCAGCTGACCGGTGCGATGGCCGCGGCAGGGCTGCCGGCCCCGACGGCCTACGCCTATCCCTTCGGCGAGTACGACGAGGAGTGTATCGACGCCCTGCGGGCGGCCGGGGTGAAGCTGGGCTTCACCGTGGAGCACGGCCGTGTGGGCCAGGATCACGATGCGCTGCGGCTGAACCGGCTCGTCGTCTATCCGGGGATGGACGAGTGCGGGTTCGCGCGGCTGGTGACGGGCCGCTCTGTGTGCCACTGATCCGAAGCCGGCGCGGGGTAGCCGCAAGCCAGGCCTCCTGCACCGTGCCCACCCTGGTGGTGCATACCCCTATGCGGTTCGGGCAGTACGCCAGCGCACTGCGGCATGCTATGGTGGCGGCAGGAGGACCCGCATCTGCCAAACGGACCGAGGGGGAGGGGCACTTTCGTGGCGGATGAAGCGACCGGTCAGGCGAAGGAGCAGGTGCGCCGGCAGTTCAGTACGGCGGCCTCGGCGTACCTCACCAGTGCCATCCACGCGTCGGGGGCCGACCTGGCCCTGCTTCCCGAGATCTGCGGACTTACCGGCGCAGAGGAAGTGCTGGACGTGGCCACTGCCACGGGCCACACAGCGCTTGCGCTGGCCCCCTATGCACGCCGGGTGGTCGGTGTCGACCTGACGCCAGAGATGCTGGCTATCGCCCGGGAACAGGCCGAACGAAGAGGGATGGACAACGTGACGTTCCTGACGGCGGACGCCGAGGCGCTCCCGTTCCCGGATGAGCGCTGCGACGTCGTCACCTGCCGAATCGCCGCGCACCACTTCCCGGACGTAGAGCGCTTCTACCGGGAGGCCGCGCGGGTGCTGCGGCCGGGGGGCCGGCTGGTGGTGGTGGACAACGTCGCGCCCGATGATCCGGAGCTCGACCGGTTTATCAACGAGCTGGAGCGGCTGCGGGATCCCAGCCACCACCGCGCCTACCGCCTTGCCGAGTGGCAGAAGTTCGTGGAGCAGGCCGGCCTCGAGTTCGCCGTGGTCCACCAGTTCACGACGTGGGTGGACCGTGAGGACTGGCTCACCCGGGCGGCGACGCCGCCGGAGGCCGCACAGGCCGTGCGGTCGCGCCTGGCCTCGGCGCCGGCCCCGGTGCGGGAATGGTTCAGGATTACAAAGGACGGTTTCGTGCTGCACAAGGCGATCGTGACCGGGCGGAAGGCGAAGGACCTGCGGTGACCCGCATGTTCAGCGGTGGGAAAGCGACGGACCTGCAGTGATCCGCATGCGCAGCGGTGGTGCGGGGAACTGTAGCACCACCCGCCCCCGGCAAGCCGGGGAACTGCAGCACCACGCGCCCCGGGCTTACAACGAAGCGCGAGACCAAGCGCGGGCTGCCCTGGCCCTCCCTGTTTGTGTCGGCCCGCCCGCCCGCCCATTTGCCGCCCTTG
>QGVE01000261.1 GCA_003242675.1 Bacillota bacterium
GCGCTGGCCACGTTCATCACGACCATGGCGGGCGGCGCCGGCAACGCCGCCACCCAGGCCCTGACGGTGATGGTGCGCGGCCTGGCCACCGGCGAAGTGGAAGGCAGGCAGGTCTGGCTGGTGGTGTGGCGGGAAACCCGCATCGGACTTGTCGTCGGCCTGGTCTGCGGAGCGGCCTTGGGGGTCACCGCCGCTGTGTGGCACGGCTCGCCCTGGGTCGGCCTGATCGTCGGGCTGGCCCTCACGTTCAACCTGATGCTCGCCAAGGCGGCGGGCTCGCTGGTGCCCGTCATCCTCCAGCGGATCGGGCTGGATCCGGCGGTCGCCTCCGGCCCCTTCATCGCCACCATCACCGACACCTTCTCCATGCTGGTCTACTTCACTTTCGCTGCGCTGGTGCTCCGAGCGGCGCTCTGAGCGGATCGGCGCAAACTTCCCCGCGAGGAGGTTGGTCCATTTGACCCACCTGTTCGAGCCCATCACGCAGAAGTCCGTCACCCTGCGCAACCGCATCGTCATGGCGCCGATGTGCATGTACGTCGCGGGTACGGACGGCGTCGCCACCGACTGGCACCTGGTCCATTACGGCACCCGGGCGGTGGGCGGGGTCGGCCTCATCATCACCGAGGCCACGGCCGTCGAGTCCCGGGGCCGCATCTCCGAGCACGACCTGGGGCTCTGGAACGACGCCCAGGCCGAGGCCCTGGCCCGGATTGCCCGCTTCGTGCACGAGCAGGGCGCCGCGTTTGCGATCCAGCTGGCCCACGCCGGCCGCAAGGCCTGGAGCCCGCGCAAGGGCCGGGGACCGGAGCCGGCCGTGGCCCCGAGCGCCCATCCCTACGACGCCGACTGGGCCACCCCGCAGGAGCTGGACCGGGAGGGGATCGACCGGGTCGTGGCGGCCTTCGGCGCGGCGGCCCGGCGGGCCGGCGAACTGGGCTGCGACCTCGTGGAGATCCACGCCGCCCACGGCTATCTGCTGCACGAGTTCCTGTCGCCGCTCTCCAACAAGCGCACGGATGAGTACGGCGGTTCCCTGGAGAACCGGGCGCGCCTCCTGAAGCGGGTCTTCGAGGCCGTCCGGGAGGCGTTCCCGGCCGACCGGCCGGTCTGGGTGCGCATCTCCGCCACCGACTGGGTGGAGGGCGGCTGGGACATCGAGCAGTCGGTCGAGCTCGCCCGCTGGATGAAGGCGTGGGGCGTGGACCTGGTGGACGTCTCCAGCGGCGGCCTCTCGCCCCTGCAGCACATCCCGAACCTCGGCCCGGGCTACCAGGTGGCCTTCGCCGAGCGGATCCGGCGGGAGGCCGGAATCGCCACCGGCGCGGTGGGGCTGATCACCACGCCGGAGCAGGCCGACTCGATCCTGCGCACCGGCCAGGCGGACGTCGTGCTGCTGGGCCGGGAGCTTCTGCGCAACCCCTACTTCCCGCTCGCGGCCGCCCACCGGCTGGGGCACGAGGTGGCGTGGCCGGAGCCGTACGTGCGGGGCAAGTTCAGGCCGTGAAGCAGGGGGCCGCAGGG
>QGVE01000157.1 GCA_003242675.1 Bacillota bacterium
TGTTCCTCCTTCTTCCACTGCGCGACGAAGTCTCGGAGGGCGTCCCGGGTGCTGGGGAAGGCCAGTTCGTCCCACGGGATGTCCTCCGGCGCAAAGAGCCGCACCTCCAGCGTCTCGCTGCCGGGGGCCGGCTCGCCGGACAGCACCTCGCAGTGGTAGACGATCACGACGACCACCGAGTCGGGGTAGGAGTAGATGCCGACCGGGCGGGTGGCCCGGACCCGCAGCCCCACCTCCTCGAAGGTCTCCCGCTCCGCGGCCTCAGGGACGGTCTCGCCCCGCTCCATGTATCCGCCGGGGAACACCCAGCGCCCCCGGGCGGGCTCGATGGCCCGCCGCGCGAGCAGGATGCGCCCGTTCAGCACGGGTATCGTGCACGCCGAGATCTTGGGATCCAGGTAGGTAATGCGGCCGCACGAGCGGCAGACGAGCCGCTCCTTGCCCTCCGCCTGCACGTACCGCTGCTCCAAGGGACCGCCGCACACGGCACAGAACCTCAGCGTCTCCGCCACCTCCCGAGCGAGGCGGGCCGCCCACGTCCCCGAGCGCCCACCTCCTGCCTAAGAATTCCACGCCCCGCAAGCGACTCCTGTGTCCCTGAACCCACAGCCCCGCCAGCCACATCTTTATGGTGACGGAGGGAGGAAGGCGCCACATGGATGAGCTGAACAGGCGGCTGCTGGAGGCGGCCGAGCGACGGGATCGGAAGGCCAGGCTGGAGCGGCAGGCGGCGCGCCTGGAGGAGGAGTACCGCCGCGCGGCAGGCAAGGCCGAGGAGCTGAAGCGGCGGCTGGAGAAGGAGCAGCGGGACGTGGAGCGGCTGGAGTCGGGCTCCCTCGCATCGCTCCTGGCCACGCTGTTCACCGACCGGACCGAGCGGCTGGACCGGGAGCGCCGGGAGGCCGCCGAGGCGCTGGTGCGCTACCAGGAGGCGCGAAAGCACGCGGAGGCGCTGCGGGCGGACCTGGAGGCCGCCCGGGCCGCGCTCGCGGACATGAAGGGCGCGGACGAGGAGTACCAGGCGCTCCTGGCCGAGAAGGAGCGGCGGATCCGGCAGGAGCGGGGGCCCGAAGCCGAGCGGCTGCTGGCGCTGGACGAGGAAGAGGCCCGGGCGATGAGCCGCGCCCGGGAGATCGCCGAGGCGCGGGCCGCCGGCAGGGCCGCCCGTTCCGGGCTCGCCCGCGTGGCCGAGCTCTTGCGCTCGGCCGAGGGCTGGGGCACCTGGGACATGTTCGGCGGCGGCTGGCTGTCCACGGCGGTGAAGCACTCCCGGATCGACGCGGCCGAGGCCGAACTGCGATCGGTCCGGCATGACCTCGACGTGTTCCGGCGGGAGCTGGCCGACGTGAGCGGGGTCGTGAGCGTGCCGCCCGTCGACCTGAGCGGGTTCGCCCGTTTCGCGGACTACTTCTTCGACGGCTTCCTGGTCGACTGGATGGTGCTGCACCGGATCGGCGAGACCAGGCGCCGGGTGGAGGAGGCGGAGCGGCAGGTGGACGGTCTCTTGGGCTGGCTGGATGAGGAGGAGCGGGCGATTCAGGGGCTCCTGGCGGACATCCGGCGCCGGCGGGAGGCGTTCCTCACCGGCCGCACCGAGCCCTGAGCTCCCTCCCCCCTCAACCGAGGCGCACAGCGCCACGTGAAAAGGAAGCGGCGCATTCCCCCCGGGAATGCGCCGCTGACGTTTCTCTTGTCTGTTCATCGCCGCGCCCGTCCCTCTGCGCTCCACTCCCGGCAGACCGGGGAGAACCCCAGCCGGGTGACCAGGTCCAGGAGCCACAGTTCCGCAGCCGGCACCCGGCAGAGCACCTTGCAGCCCGCCTGCAGCCCGGCCCGCACGGCGGCAGCCAGCGCGGCGGTGCCGTGCCCCCTGCGCCGCTCCTCGGGCTGGGTGAACAGGTACCGCACAGCCGCGTAGCCGTTTTCCGGCGCGCCCAGCGCGGCACAGCTGACCACGCGGCCATCCCGCATCACGCCGAACAGCCGGTCGCCGTCCCCGACCTCCAGCGCGGGCAGCTCTCCGCTCCGGCGGAGCGCATCTACCCCGATCTCAACGGCCAGGTCGGCGCGCGGGTCGCCGCGGAACTGCGGCTCTTCCATCACGCAGAGCACATACTGCGCCGTCCGGGCGCTCTCTAACACGCCCTGGGCGAGGTCGTGAAGCCAGGGCCGGTAGGTGGTGATCCGCACCTGCGCCCCGGGCGGGATCCAGGCGAGCATCCGGAGGGCGGCCGCCGCCGCCTCCGCGTCCAGCTGGATGTGCGTGACCAGCGGGCCTCTCCCGCGCCAGTCGGGGCGATGGACCAGCATGAGGCCGGTTGCGCGCTCCGGCTCGTCCACGATGGCGGCAAAACCCGGCCGCAGGCCGGCCTCGAGCGCGCGGAGCAGAGCGAAGCCCGCCTCCGGATGACGCCCCGCGTACTCCACGGCCGGCGCCAGATCTCGCAGTTCGTAGGGCATGGCCATCACCCCTGAGTTTGAGGATACCACGAGGGATCCGCCAAACCCATCCAGCGAAAGGGCCATTTCCCGTTCGCGCGCTAGAAGAAGCGGAGCTGCCGGTGGCCGATGAACGTCCGCCGGTGCAGGGGACACGGGCCGTACCGCTCCAGGGCGTCCCAGTGCTCCTTCGACCCGTACCCCTTGTTGCGCGCAAAGCCATATTCGGGGTAAAGCGCGTCGTACTCGACCATCATGCGGTCGCGGGTCACCTTCGCCAGGATCGACGCGGCGGCGATGGAGAGCGACTTGCGATCGCCGCCCACCACGGGCCGCTGCCAGCCCGGCCACTGGGGCAGCGGCCGGTTGCCGTCCACCAGCAGCGCGGCCTCCGCCACGTAACCGAGCCGGGCCGCGGCCATGGCCCGGGCCGCCTCCACCGCGCTGGCCATCGCCTCAAACGTGGCCTGGAGGATGTTGATCTCATCGATCCTGGCGGCATCCACGACGCCGATGCCCCAGCCGAGTGCCGTCGCCTGAATCTCCCCGAAGGCCGCCTCGCGCTGCTTCTCGGTCATGCGCTTGGAGTCGTCCACCCCCGGCAGCTCGGCGCCTGGAGGCAGGATGCAGGCCGCAGCCACCACCGGCCCGGCCAGGGGGCCGCGCCCGGCCTCGTCCACGCCGATCACCTGCCAGCCGTGCCGCCAGAGCACCCGCTCCAGGCGCAGGTCAGCCAACCCGGGTCACCTCCCCTCCCGTCGCCGTCCTGGCCCGGGTCCGCCGCATCAGGATCAGGAAGCCCACGCCCGCAGCCAGCGCCACCGCGGCGGCCGCCCGGTAGAGCATGGCGGTCCCGGCCGCGTCCACGAGCCGCCCGGAGGCCAGGTTGCCGATGACCGTGGCCACACCGCTGTTCACCAGCACCAGGAGGGCCTGGCCGCTGGTGCGCAGCTCCTCCGGGACCAGGCGGCCGACGATCTGCACGGCCGTGGGCGCGAAGAGGGCGAAGGTGACCGCCTGCAGCGTCTGCAGCACCAGCACCAGCCCGGCCGACGGGGCCACGCCCATGAGCAGCCAGCGCACGCCGTACATGAACGCGGACACGGTGACCACCTGCATGGCCCCGAACCGCTCGGTGATGCGGTCCAGGTAGAGCCAGACCGGCACCTCCACCAACGCGGCGATGGCCCAGGCAAGCCCCACCACGGAGTTGGAGCCCCCCAGGTTGCCGATGTGGATCGAGAGAAACGCCGAGTTGGCCGCCACCGTGACCTGCAGGAGCCCCGAGCAGAGCAGAAAACCGGTCAGTTCCGGAATGCGGGACAAGGTCGAGAACGGAGGCAGAGGCCCGCGCTCCCGGCTGACACCCTGGGCGGGCAACCGCCGGCTGAAGATCAGGGTGATGAGCGAAATGGCCGCATAGAACGCAAAAGACCAGCGCAGGTCGATGCGGTTGTACAGCCACCCGCCCACGGTGGTCGCGATCACCCACGCGACCGACCCCCACAGCCGCATCCGCGGATAGCTGGCCCCCGTCCGCTGCACCTCGCCCAGGGCGATGGAATCGGCGATCGCCCCCAGCGGGCCGGCGAAGAACGACCAGAGCGCCACGAGCGGAAGGAAGGTCCAGAACGAAGAGCCGAGACTCACCAGGGCGCCGGCGAGGGCGGCGGCCACCAGGACCTGCCCGAAGAGCCTTGCCCGGTTGCCGGAGCGGTCGGCGAGCTGGCCAAAGAGCGGTTGGGACAGAAAGAGCATGACCGGAGGCACGGAGAGGAGCAGTGCGATCTCGGTAGCCGATAGGCCCGCGCGCTTGTAGAAGAGCGACAGAAAGGGCGTCATGGCGCCCTGGGCCCCGAAGAAGAAGAAGTAGACAGCGGACACCACGAGGCCTCCTGCGTTCGACTTCTGCCTGCGGTATCCAACAGAGATACTCTGATTCCGCCCCGGCCGGCCGAACTCCTTTCGTCAACCGGAAGATCATTGGGCTAACTTTACAGGGAAGTCGTGTCCGCCCTGCGTCACGGCTGATCGTGCGTGGCGCGCCCGTCGCCGCTGATGGGGATGGCGGGTCCCAGGAACACCGGCCGCCGGCGGAGGGCCACCTCGCCGAACGCCTTCACCCGCGCCGCAAACTCCCGGGCAGCGTAGGCCCGCTCGACGCCGTACCGGAACCGGTCCGCCGCCACCCCCTGTGCGCGCAGCCCCAGCCGGGTGGCCACCCACAGGGCCCGCGGGAGGTGGAATCCCTGGGTGACGACGATGACGTCCTCCACCTGGAAGACCGCGGCGGCGCGGTACAGGGAGTCGTAGGTGTCGAACCCGGCGTGGTCCAGGAACAGGTCCTCGGGGGGAACGCCCCGCTCCTCCAGGTAGCGGCGCATCGCGTTCACTTCATCATAATCGGGCCGGCTGTGGTCGCCCGAGAGCAAGAGCTTCCGCACCTTGCCCGCCCGGTAGAGCGCGAGGGCCGTCTCCAGCCGGTCCCGCAGCATCGGGGTGGGGCGGCCGTCGGCGTACACCCCGGCCCCCAGCACCAACGCCGCCTGCGCCGGCCGGGCGGCCTCGGCGGTCGTGATGAGCCGCCGCCCGGGGAAGTACACCAGGGCGTTGACCGCCAGCACCAGCAGCCCGCCGATCGCCAGCAGCGCGGTGAGGCGCCTGACGGCCCTGCGGAACCAGCCCGTACCCCCGGACCACCCAGCACCCCCGGACCTGCCGATCCCGCTGACGCGCCGCACCTGGCCGCCCCCCTTCCCGCCTGCGTTTGCTCTCTTCTTGACGTTCTGGCCCCCCCCCGGTTTACCCTGCAGGCCAAATAAAACGGAAACCCCGTCCCCCTCGC
>QGVE01000026.1 GCA_003242675.1 Bacillota bacterium
CTTGCGTGGCAAGGGCGTGTGGGTGTGCGGGGGATGTCCGGACCGGTAGGGCCGGGTCGCCGGCGGCGCGGGTCCGGGGGGGGACTGCGCCTGGGATAGGAGATCCAGGGCCAGCTCTTCGGGGTCCATCCCCCACTCGCGCGCGGTGGCCAGCACGCCGGCCAGGAGGGAACGCAGCGCGGCCCCCGGCGCCCGTCCGGGCGGGTCGTCGGCGACGAAGATCCCCCTGCCCTGGTGTGCCGTAAGGTAACCCTCCGCGATCAGTCCCTCCACCGCCCGGGCGACGGTGTTGACGTTGATGGCCAGGCCCGCAGCCAGGTCCCGGAGCGACGGGAGCTGGTCGCCGGGATGCAGGAGCCCCGCGGCGATCTGGTACCGGATCTGGGCCTGCAGCTGGTCCTTGATGGGGACGCAGCTCTGGCGGTTCAGACGGAAGGCCTGCACGCGCTCACCTCCCCTCCCGCACGCCGCTGGGCTCCCCTGCACGCCGGGCGGCCCATGCCCGGGCGTTCCCGCACCTCGTCATGCAGCTGCCGAGCAGGGGTTCCCACCACGTCCGCCGAATAGTCTGCGTCCAGGAACAAGGAGGTCGGGGACATGGCAAAGGGCGTGCTGACGCAGAAGGACCTGATGATCTGGGTCATGAACCATCCCAACGGTACCAAGTATTACTATCTGATCGAGCGGGAACCCTTCGAGCGGGAGGGCATCAAGAAGGCCGTCCACCGGTACGGCAGCACGGGTGACGCGGTCTTCCTCTACCGGGACCAGGCGGAGGCCGAGCTGGCCAAGTTCCCGCCCGGCGACGAGCCGGAGGAGGGCGCCGGAGCCTGAGGCCGCAGGCTGAAGAATTATGAGGGTCCGGAGCCGCGCGGCTCCGGACCCTTTCCGTATGGCGGGCGGCCTCTTTCAGTGCAGACCGAAGAGCGAGAGGATCTCCTGCCGGGTGAGCCGCTGCAGGAGGTACTGCTCCTCCGCGGACTCTCCCGTGTCCGTCAGCGGGTCCATGACCTGGTGGAACAGCTCCCGCTTCTGCTCCACCAGCTCGGCGATGCGCTCCTCCACGGTGCCGCGGGTGAGCAGGGTCGTCACGTAGACCGTTCGCCGCTGGCCGATGCGGTGGGTGCGGTCCTCGGCCTGCTGGGCGACCGCCGGATTCCACCAGTGGTCCAGGTGGTACACGTGGTTGGCCCGGGTGAGGGTGATGCCCACCCCGCCGGCCTTCAGCGACATGGCCAGGACCTTGGGCATCTCCTTGTGCTGGAAGTGGTGGACAATGAGCTGCCGGGTCCAGTCGCTGAGCGACCCGTCGAAGAGGATGGCGCCGAAGGATTCCAGCCGGGGGAGGAGCGGCTCCAGGGTCACCTTGGGATACTGGGAGAAGATGAGCACCTTCTCGCCGCGCTCGATCAGGGGGCCCAGTTCCTGCTCCAGGAAGGCCATCTTGCAGGAGGCGCCGGTGGCGGGGTCCAGGTTGCAGAGCTGCTTCAGCTTGCTGAGCAGGCTCAGCGCGACCACGGGGGCCGCGGCGCTGCCGGCCTGGCGGACCGCCGCCACCGCCGCCCGCTCGGCGGCCTCGTAGGCCATGCGCTGGGCGGGAGTCAGATCCAGCCAGACGGTGCGGTGTTCCTTGGGGGGCAGGTGGCGGAGCACGTCCGCCTTCCGGCGGCGGAGCACGTAGGGGGCGATGCGCCGGTGGATCTCGTCGACCGGGCAGCCCCGGCGGCTGGGCAGCAGGCCGGGCTTCAGATAGGCGAAGATGGCCAGCAGTTCCTCCACCCGGTTCTCGAGGGGCGTTCCGGAGAGCCCCCAGCGCCACGGGGCGTTCACCTGGGACACGGCCTTGTGTATGGCCGTCCCGGGGTTCTTGATGCGCTGGATCTCGTCCAGCACGACCAGATCGTAGGCGTCGGGGGAGGCCAGGCCGGCCTTCAGATCCTCGCGCCACGTCTCGTACCCGGACAGGTGCACGTGCGCCTGGCACCGCCAGTACCACTGCCGCCGGCGGCGGGGGCCCTCGATCGGCACGGCGCGCAGGTCCGGGGCCCACCGGCGGAGCTTGTAGTACCAGTCGAAGATCAGCGTCTTGGGGCAGAGGATGAGGGCGCGGGCGACCTCGCCCTGGCGGATCAGGAGCCGGAGGGCGGCGATGGCCTGGATCGACTTGCCCAGCCCCATCTCGTCGCCCAGCAGCGCCACCGGATGCTCCATCAGGAACCGGGCCCCGTCCACCTGATAGTCGTAAAGCTCCTCGCCCGGCGGGGCGTAGAGGGCGTCGGGATCGGGCGCCGCATCCGCGGGCGGGGCCGGCAGGTCAAAAAACGGGAGAGGCACGTCCGGGTTGGGCGCGCCCCATTCGCTGCCGGTAAAGAGGCTGGGGGCCGGCGGCAGCCCGAGGCTCTGGGTCACCGTGGACAGACTCACCGCGCAGACTCCCCCCAATCGCGCAGTCTGGTCCGCGATAGTCTGCGCGGGGCGGCGGTCACCATAACAGGGATGTTCTGGACACCGGACGGCGCTCCGCGGCTGCCCACGCGGCCGCCGCGCAGCGTCGAAAAGCTTGCGAAGGCAAAGGGCTGCGGAGGTGTGAGCGGTCGATGGACGCAGAGGCAATCCGCAAGTACGGCGTCGAGCCCGATTTTGAACACTACACCTACGAAGAAAGTGCATGCTCGTGGTGCGGTCAGCCGGTGCTGATCATCCAGTCCAAGGAACGGATTCCGGGCTTCCGCACTGCGGCGACGGCGTGCGAGCACTGCATGTCCAAGATGACGAGGCGGACCCGGGCGAAGGATTTCCGCTGGGTCTTCCTGCCCGGCTGGCGGCCGGAGCAGCGGTAGGCCAGGCTTACGCGGTCCCTCCGCTCAGCGCCGCGAGGGTCTCCGCCGGCAGCCGCACCGGCTCACGGGGGATCCGGGCGGGGTCGAAGAGGGGGATCAGCTCCTCCGGCCGGACGGGCTCGGGCCGGTCGAGGAGGCCGCTCAGGTGGGCGAGGTGGCCCACCACCACCTCGGGGGGCGTGCCCGCGGCCCGGATGCCCGCCAGGGTCACCGCACCGTGCCGCTTGGCGAGGCGCGCCCCGTCGGGCCCCAGGAGCAGCGGCAGGTGGCCGAACTGGGGCACCGGCCAGCCGAGGGCCCGGTAGAGCAGGATCTGCCGCGGGGTGGAGTCCAGCAGGTCGCCCCCGCGCAGCACGTGGGTGACGCCCATCAGGGCGTCGTCCACGACCACGGCGAGCTGGTACCCGATCACCCCGTCCGCCCGGAGCACCACGAAGTCGCCGCCGGCGCCGGGCGGGAAGCGCTGCGGCCCGGCGATCAGGTCGGTGAACGTGATCTCTTCGTCCTCCGGCAGGGCGAAACGGAGCGACGGCGTCTTGCCGGTGGCCGCGCGCGCCTTGCGCTCCTCGGGCGTGAGGCGGCGGCAGGTGCCGGGATACACGGGCCCCTCTGCCGCGAGGCCGTGGGGGGCGGAGGCGATGGCCATGAGCTGGGCGCGGCTGCAGTAGCAGGGGTAGAGGTGGCCGGCCGCCTCCAGGCGGGCCAGGGCCTCCCGGTAGAGCTCCTCCCGCTCGGACTGCCAGTAGGGCCCGTGGGGGCCACCCACGTCGGGCCCTTCATCCCAGTCCAGGCCCAGCCAGCGCAGGTCGGCGATGGCCTGCTCGGCGAAATGGGGGCGGGAGCGGGCGCGGTCGATGTCCTCGATGCGCAGGATGAACCGGCCGCCCGAGCGGCGCGCGTGGAGCCAGGCGAGCAGGGCTGTGCGTGCGTTGCCGAGATGAAGCGCCCCCGAAGGGGTGGGCGCAAAGCGGCCGCAGATCATGTGCGATCACCGGTCTATGTATTCTGCGCCCCGGACCGGCTTGCCCTGCCCCGGGTGGACAGGTTATTCTGGTCGGGAGCGCATCGGATGCTGTTCGGGGAACGTGCCCGACCAGGAGGGAGCAACGGATGCGGAGTCCGAGCGGGCGGGCGGCCGCCGGCGCGGCGCCGCCGGTGCGTGCGCCGGCGGGGCGCGGCGGTGCGGGCCCGGCGGTCGTGCGGCCCGAGCCGCCGGAGGGCTGGGCGGCGTGGGTGGACGGGGTGTACCGGCGCCTGCTTTCGGCGTTCGGCCCCCGCCACTGGTGGCCGTCCGCCCTGGAGCCGGCGCCGGCGCGGGCGGAGCCGTTTGAGATGATCGCGGGTGCGATCCTGGTGCAGAACGTGGCCTGGAGCAACGCAGCGAAGGCGGTGCGGGCCCTGGCGGAGGCCAGGCTCCTGGACGTGGCGGCCATGCACGCGGCGCCGGCGGAGGCCGTGGAGCCGCTGATCCGGCCGGCGGCCTACTTCAAGCAGAAGGCGCAGCGCCTGAAGGCGTTTGCCGCGCACGTGGTGGCGCATTACGGCGGCGACCTCGCGGCGATGCTGCGCCGGCCCCTTGGCGAGCTCAGGGAGGAGCTCCTGTCCCTTCCGGGCATCGGGCCGGAGACGGCGGACTGCATCCTGTGCTACGCCGCCGGCCTGCCGGTGATGGCGATGGACGCCTACACCCGCCGGATCTTCGCCCGCATGGGCGTGTTCGCGCCCGACATCCGGTACGACCAGATGCAGGCCTTCTTCCACGCCTGGACGCCGGAGGACGCCGGCCTGCGCGGCGAGTTCCACGCCTTGATCGACACCCTGGGCAGCCGGATCTGCCTGAAGCGGGAGCCGCGCTGCGGCGAGTGCCCGCTGGCGGACCGCTGCGCCCGGGTCGGCGTGGCCGGGCAGGGCGGCGGAAAGTGAGAGGGGAAAGGTCGGGGTGGCCGTGCGGATCGTGTTCAAGGACAAGAAGCATTCGTCGGGCACCATCCGGAACGGCGAGATCGTGCTCTACATCTCCAGCCGGCTGAGCCGGGCGGAGCAGGCCCGCCACATCGCGGAACTGACCCGGAAGCTCGCACCCCGGCTCGAAGCGGCGCTCCGCCTGGACCTGGCCGGCCCGGGGCCCCTGAGCGGGCTCACCCCCTCCCCGGTGAGGGATGACGCCAGCCTGGCGCGCTGGGCGCGGGAGATCAACGACCGCTACTACGGGTTCCCCATGGGGCAGGTGCGGTTCCGCCGCCAGGAGTCCCGCTGGGGCTCATGCAGCGCCCGCACCCGGAACATCCAGATCAGCCACCGGCTGCGGGGCGGCCCGCACGAGCTGTTGGAGTACGTCCTCATCCACGAGATCGCGCACCTGGGGGAGATGAACCACGGCCCCCGGTTCTGGGCCCTGGTGGAGCGGGCCTGCCCGGACTGGCGGGAGCGGCGCCGGCTGCTGCGGCTCTACGGCGACTACCTGCGGGCCAGGTCCGGATCTGCCGGACTGTAACCGCCAACCTCCTGCACGGCAGTTCGCCGGAACGTCCGGCGCGCCGAGACGTGAGCGGAACCCTCGGGAAGAGGTGGCAGTAGACGTGGAAGCGGTGATCGAGGTCGAGGGGCTGCGCAAGGAGTTCAAGGTGGCTCGGCGCAAGGAGGGCCCGTTCGCCGCCCTGCGCACGCTCTTTTCCCGCGAGTACGACATCCGCGTGGCCGTCGACGACGTCTCCTTCACCATCAAGCGCGGGGAGCTGGTCGGCTACATCGGGCCCAACGGCGCGGGCAAGTCGACGACGATCAAGATGCTGACGGGCATCCTGGTGCCGACCGCCGGCGAGGTGCGGGTGCGGGGGGTCGTCCCGTACCAGCGGCGGGTGGAGAACGCCCGGCAGATCGGGGTGGTCTTCGGCCAGCGAACGCAGCTCTGGTGGGACCTGCCCACCGTTGAGTCCTTCGAGCTGCTGCGGCACATCTACAAGGTGCCCCGTGACCGGTACCAGAAGAACATGGATCTCTTCCGGGAACTGCTCGGGCTGGATGAGTTCCTGAACACCCCCGTCCGGCAGCTGTCGCTGGGGCAGCGCATGCGGGCCGACCTGGCCGCGGCGCTGCTGCACGACCCGGAGATCGTCTACCTGGACGAGCCGACGATCGGCCTGGACGTGGTGGCGAAGGAGCGGATCCGGGAGTTCATCCGGACGATCAACCGGGAGCGGGGCGTGACGGTCATCCTGACCACCCACGACATGCAGGACATCGAGAAGCTCTGCGAGCGCATGATCCTGATCGACCACGGCCGGGTGATCTACGACGGCCCGGTGGCGCAGATCAAGGAGCGGTACGGGAAGCACCGGACGCTGGTCGTGGAGCTGGAGCCCAACGGCCCGGTCGGGGACATCGCGGTGGAGGGGGCCGAGCTGGTGCGCCGGGAAGGCAACCGCATCTGGCTCCGGTTTAACCGGGACGAGCTCTCCGCCAGCGAGCTGATCGCCCGGGTGTCGGCCCGCTGCGCGATCCGCGACCTGACCGTGGAGGAGCCGCAGATCGAGGGCATCATCGCCCGGATCTACCAGGAAGGGATCTAGCAACGAGAAAGGGCCGCTGGCGCCACTGCCAGCGGCCCTTCCCTTTCAGAACGGGTTGCAGGCGATATGGTCGACGGCCGGAATCTGCTCCGGCGCGTTGCACACCGGCCGGTAGAACTCGTACAGGCTGCGCAGGCACCCCTGCCGCTCGGCCTCGTCGGTCACCACGGCGTAGGAGTACGCCACCTCATCGGTCTCGATGCGCGCCTTCGCACACGGGTTTATGCCTGCGGCCTGCGGATCGCCCTCCACGATGGTGCCCAGGTAGGCGAGCAGCATGTTGTAGAGGTTCTGGGCCTGGCCCACGTAGAAGACCTCCCACTCGCCGCCGGGCCGGCGGGCGTGCAGCTTGAAGACGCCCGGCTTCTGCGGCACGTCCACGATGTCCAGGGGATGGGCGAACCGACCGCCCTTCCAGTCAAGGCCCAGGATGGTCATCCACGCCACGGGTCGCTCCCCTTTCGGTCAGGACTAAAGTGCAGCGCTGTTGCGTACCATCGGTCAACTATCGTAGCACATCGGTGCCAGGCCGTCCAGCGCCAAACGTAGGGGTGAGGCCGGCAGGAAGCAGGGGGCGCGGCGCCGAATGTGGGCAGAGCCCAATATGTCTCGTATAGGGCGTTCATATATTCGAAATAAGGAGTTATAGCTGTGAAGCGCTTTCTGTTGATCCCGCTGCTGATCATGGCCCTGGTGGGCTGCACCGCGCTATCGGCCGGACCCGCGGATCCGGGGGGTGGATCGGGCTCCGGGGCGGCCGGCGAAACCGGCGCCGGGCCGCAGGGCGGTCCGGCGAACGGGGGCACGCCGGGAGACCAGGCTGCCGGGGATGGGACCGGGACCGCCGCCCCCGACCCGTCGGGCGGCGCGGCCGCCGGGCAGGACGGCAGCGGCACCGGTGACTCGCCCGGTGACGGCGCCGGCGCCCCCGGGGAAGGGTCGCCGGGCGTGACCATCACCTTCGTCGGCGACATCATGCTGGCCCGCCGCCCCGGCGAATACCTGGCGATGGGCGAGGACCCGTTCGCCGGCGTGGCGGACGTGCTGACCCGCTCTGACCTGACGGTCGGCAACCTGGAGTGCGTCGTGTCCACCGTGGGCGAGCCGGTCCCGAAGTGGTTCAACTTCCGCTGCCACCCCCGGGTGGTGCCGGTGCTGGCCCGGTACTTCGACGCCGTGTCCGTGGCCAACAACCACTCCGGCGACTACGGCAAGGAGGCCTTCGCCGAGCAGCTGCGCCTCCTGCGAGAGGGCGGCGTGGCCTACTTCGGCGGCGGCATGAACTTCGCGGAGGCCCACCGGCCGCTGATCCTGGAGCAGGGCGGCCTGAAGATCGCCCTGCTCGGGTACAACAACGTGGAGCTGCGCAGCTACGAGGCCGGGCCGGACACGCCCGGGCTGGCCTGGCTCGAGCCGGACCAGCTGGCCGCGGACGTGCGCGCCGCCAAGGAACAGGCGGACATCGTGGTGGTCTACCCGCACTGGGGCTATGACTATATGTTCTGGCACGCCGAGGACCAGGCGGAGCTTGCCCGGATCGCCATCGACAACGGCGCCGACCTGGTGGTGGGCAACCACCCCCACGTCACTCAGCCGGTGGAGATCTACAAGGACCGGCTGATCGCGTACAGCCTGGGAAACTTCGTCTTCGACGACTTTCTGGACGTGGGCCCGGACCTCGCCGAGCCGGCCCGCACCAGCTGGGTCCTGACGGTGACCGTCGGGCGGGACGGGATCCGGCACTGGGAGACCCGGGTGGCGCGCACCGACGACCGGGGCTTCCCCCAGTGGATCGAGGGCGCGGCCTCGCCGTGCAGCGACGGTGCGCCGGAGGATGGCTACCTCTGTTACCCGTGACGCGCGCCTGTCCTCACGGCGCACGGGCTGCCCGCGCGGCCCGGGGACTGACGGCACCACTCGTCCAGCGCCGCCCGGATCACCGCGTGGGCCAGCTGCTCGGTGGCACCGCCCACGTCCCGGTCGGGGTGGAACTCGACGACGTCCAGCGCGAGGAGGTTGCGGCCCCGGACGATATCGGCCACCAGCGCCACCGCTTCGTCCCGGGTGAAGCCGCCGGGGACGGGGGTCATGGTGCCGGGGGCCTCGGCCGGGTCCACGGAGTCGATGTCAAAGGAGAGGAACACGGCGGGCTTCAGGCTGGCGAGCAGCTCCGCGCGCCGGGCGCGGAGGTCGGCCGGGGAGACCACCTCCACCCGAGCCTCGGCCAGCAGCTCCCGCTCGCCGGGGTCCAGGTCGCGGATCCCCCAAAGGCGGAGCTGGTCCGGTCGGACGACCCCGGGCATCGCGTCGGGCAGGAGGCCTGCCGCGAGGGAGAGCACCATCCCGTGCGGATTGCCGGACGGCGAGGTCTCGATGGTGTTGAAGTCGCCGTGGGCGTCGACCCAGACGACGTCGAAGTCGTATCCCATGGCCGCGAGAGCCATGATCGTGCCCAGCGAGGTGGAGTGGTCTCCCCCGATCGTCAGCAGCAGGTCGCCGGGACGGGCGACTTGCTGCCAGTGCGCCTGCTGGCGCCGGGCGGCCTCCACCACCTTGGCGACGCGCACGGGGACGGGGTCCGACCGCAGCCCGGGCGGCAGTGGCATGTCGCCGTGGTCGATGACCCGGTGGCCGAGCTGCTCCAGGTACTCCAGCAGCCCGGACGCCCTCAGGGCCTCCGGGGCGTGCCGTAGGGCGTCGCGCGGCAGCCCGAGCGTGGTGGGGAAGCCGAGTAGGTGGATGGTCATCGCGTCATTCTGCCCCCAATGTTGGCAAGAGTGTATTCAATTTGGTATATGCACTTGTGCATATTCGGGTTCAGCCCGTGAGATTCCTGCTCCTTCGTTTATTAAGCCCCATCTGCGGCCAACCTAGGGGCGGGAGGGAGCGACATGCCGAAGAACGCGAAGTCCCCGAGCGGCAAGGGGAAGCAGAAGAAGCCGAAAGAGCTGACCCCGCTGGACCGGCTGAAGCTGGAGATCGCCAAGGAGCTGGGGCTGGCCGAGAAGATCGCCAGTGCCGGCTGGGCGGAGCTGACCGCCGCGGAGTCGGGCCGGCTGGGCGGCGTCCTGAACCGGCGGCTGAAGGAGCTTCAGCTCGCCATAGGCCCCAAGGGCACTCTCATTCCCACGGCGAAATCGTGACGGAACCGCATCCCCTGGAGGCCCCCCTTCCAGGGGGCTTTTTCGTTGTGCCGGCCCGGGTCAGCGACTGGCCGGCGCGGCGGCGGCTTCGCTCACTTCGGCGTGGCGGAAGCAGTCGACCAGATGGTCGTTGACCATCCCGACGCTCTGCATGTAGGCGTAGCAGATCGTCGGGCCCACGAAGGCGAACCCGCGACGCCGGAGGTCCCGGCTCATCGCCTCCGCCTCCGGGCTGGTCGCCGGCACCTGAAGCGGCGTGCGCCAGTGGTTGATCCGGGGCCGGCCATCGACGAAGCCCCAGATGTATCGGGCGAAGCTGCCGAACTCCTCCTGCACGGCCAGGAAGGCCCGCGCATTCTGGATCGCCGCCTCGATCTTGCGCCGGTTGCGGATGATCGACCTGTCCTGCAGGAGCGCCGCCACGTCATCTGGGCCGTATCGCGCCACCTGAGCCGGATCGAAGCCGGCGAAGGCCCGGCGGTAGCCCTCCCGCCGCTGCAGGATGGTCGACCAGCTGAGGCCGGCCTGTGCAGCCTCCAACACCAGGAACTCGAACAGGGTCCGGTCATCGTGGACGGGCACGCCCCACTCCTGGTCGTGATAGGCGACCAGCAGAGGGGTGGTGGCCCAAGCGCACCGCTGTCGGGTCATGAGAACCTGCCTCCCTCCGATCGGGGATCGCTGCGGCTGTCCGCCCCACCCGGCGCCAGGTGCAGACGCCGACCCGTGTGATGCTGAGCGGCTGCCCGTCAGTCCGTACCGGGGACCGGGCAACACCGCCGCCCGGGCGGACCAGCTTCTGGAGTTGCTGGATAGATTCGCCATCCAGGACCGAACTCCTGCTCGGTATGGCGAAAATGTGTTCTCCGCAGAGCTGGCCGCCGCAGCGCAACCCCGACGGATGACCTGCGCGGCAGTGCCTACTCCACGTAGATCATCTTGCGCGTCATGCCGCCGTCCACCACCAGCTGCTGGCCGGTGATGAAGCCGGACTGCTCCGGGTCGGCCAGGAACAGCGCGGCCGCGGCGATGTCCTCCGGCCGGCCGACCCGGCCCACCGGGTGCTGGAGGTGGTCCTCAGGCCGCAGCTCTTCGTCGGTGACGTTGATCCACCCCGGCAGGATGGCGTTGACCCGCACCGCCGGCCCCAGGGTCATCGCCAGGGCGTGGGTCAGGGCGAGGACCCCGCCCTTGCTGGCCGAGTAGGCCTCGGTGTTAGGCTCGGACTGCAGGGCGCGCGTCGAGGCGATGTTGATGATCGCCGCCTGGCCGGCGGCCCGGAGCAGCGGCGCCGCGAACCGGGACATGAGATAGGTGCCCCGCAGGTTGACCGCGATGACCCGGTCGAAGAGCGCCACCGGGGTGGACTCGAGGGGGCCGAACTCGGAGATGCCGGCGTTGTTCACCAGGACGTGCAGCACCGGGCCCACGTGCTCCAGGAAGCGCCGCACATCCTCCTCCTGCGAGACGTCGCAGCGGTACATCTCGACCCCTTCGACCGGCAGCGGATCCACGTCCGCCCCGAGCACCCGGGCGCCCCGGGCGGCAAACGCCCGGGCGATCGCCCGCCCGATGCCCCGGGCGGCGCCGGTCACGACCACGACCTTGCCCAAGAAAGCGTTCTCCATACATCCCTCTTCCTTTCGTCCTGTATTCCGGCCGGAGGCCTGCCGGTCGAGCGGACGCCGAAGCGCAGGGCCCTCCGGCCGGTGGCTTCCCGCTGAGCCCTTCGCAAACCACACCTTCAACTCCTTCGTCCAAGTAGATGATATTAGTTTGAAGGGAGTGAAGGGCATGGACCGCTTCCGCCGAGCGCTCGCCTTTGCTCTCGCCGTCGTCCTGCTCGGCACGGGCTGGGCGCAGGCGGCCCCGCTGGAGTGGCGGCCGGTCGGCGCTCCGCCGGCGGAACCCGCCGCCACCAGCATCGCCTACGGCGCGGGCCGGTTCGTCCGGAGCGAGGGCGAGCGGCTGCTCACCTCCACCGACGGCGTGACGTGGAGTCCGGTTCCGGTGGACGACCAGTACCGTTCGCTCTCCGTCTTCTACACGGGGAGGGAGTTCGTGGCCATCGGGTGCGGGGTCCGCTGTGACTCCATCCTCACGTCCGCGGACGGCCTCTCCTGGGAGACCCGCTACCGCCTTCCGGGGCGAGTGAGCAGCCTTGCCGAGATCGCTTACGGGAACGGGCGGTACGTCGTGCGCCTGGACGGCAGCGCCGAAATCCTCTCGTCCGCCGACCTGGCGGAGTGGACCAGCAGCGCCGCCGGAACGGTGCTCTCGTCCCTCGTCTTCGGCCGGGGGCTTTTCGTCGGCGTTTCCTGGGAGGGCGCGGTCGTGACCTCGCCCGACGGCGTGGCGTGGACCGAGGTGTTCCGGGCTGACCAGCCTATCTCCATCACCAGCATGGCCTACGGCGGCGGCCGGTTCGTCGCGGTCGGTTACACGGAGTCCACTCCCCAGCGGGCGGTCGTCCTGACCTCCGCCGACGGCCAGAGCTGGCAGCTCCGCCTGCTGGAGGAACCGCCCAGGCTGGTCTCGGTGACCTATGCGGGCGGGCTGTTCCTCGCGAGCGGCGAGGACGTGCTGGCGGTCTCGGCCGACGGCGCGGAGTGGACGTTCAGCCCGAGCCCGATGGGGCAAGCCATGTGGGACCTGGCCTACGGCGCCGGCCGGTTCGTGGCGGTGGGGCGCGGGGAGCCAATGCGGATCGCCGACGTCTGCGGCACCCTCTTCGACGACGTCCCCGCCGGCACGCCGTGGTGCGACGCCGTGGAAGGGCTGGCCGCGCGGGGGATCGTCCGGGGAGTCGGGCCGCGCGCCTACGGCCCTGAGAAGCCCCTGACCCGGGCGGAGATCACGACCCTGCTGGTCCGGGCGCTGGGGGCCGCCCCGGTCGCGGATCAGCCGCTGCCGTTCACCGACACCGCGGGCCACTGGGCGGCCGAGCAGGGCTACCTGCAGGCGGCGCTGGAGCTGGGCCTCATCTCCGGCTTCCCCGACGGCACCTTCCGGCCGGACGATCCGGTGACCCGGGCGCAGCTCGTGCGGCTGGCGGCCTCTGCCGCCGGCCTGACCCCCGGCGGTCCCGCGCCGTACCCCGACATCCGCGCGGGCGATTGGTACGCCGGCTGGGTGGCGGCGGCCCACCGGGCCGGGCTGATCGGCCTGCACGTGCCCTATGCGGTTTGGGGAGAGAACGCGGCCTTCAGGGGCGATCAGCCCGTGAGCCGGGCCGAAGCCGCCATAGTCCTGGCGAATCTGCTGAAGTAGTGAGCGCCCCTGCCGGCACGCCGAGCGGCCGGCGGGGGCGCTCACCGCGGGGGCGCCGGCACACGCGGAGGCGCCCCGCTCACTCTATCGTTCATTCCCCGTTTTCGGATCAAAGTAATCCCGCAGCCCGTCGCCGATCAGGTTCACCGAGAGCACCGCCAGCATGACGAAGAGGCCGGGGAAGACCGCCAGCCACCACGCCTCCGGCAGGTACTGGCGGCCCGAGGCGAGCATCTCTCCCCAGTCGGACCTGGGGGGCTGGGTGCCCAGGCCGAGGAAGGAGAGGGACGCGGTGGTGAGGATGGCCGAGCCCACCGAGAGTGTCGCCTGCACCAGCAGGGGGCTCAGGATGTTGGGCAGGAGGTGGCGCAGGAGGATGCGGCCGTGGGTCGCGCCGGCCGCCTGCGCGGCCACCACGAAGTCCCGCTCCCGGAGGGCCAGCACCTGCCCGCGCACCAGGCGGGCGTAGCCCGGCAGCGAAACCACCGCGACGGCCAGCATGGCGTTCAGCATCCCGGGGCCCAGCGTGCCCACGATGGCCAGGGCCAGGAAGATCATCGGGAAGGCCAGCAGCACGTCCAGGAGCCGCATGAGCACCTGGTCCCACCAGCCGCCCAGGTAGCCGGCCACCAGTCCGACCAGGGTGCCGGCGCTGGCGCCGATCAGCACGGGCACCACCCCGGCCACCAGGCTCACCCGGCCGCCGTGGAGCGTGCGGGAGAGCAGGTCGCGGCCGAACTCGTCGGTGCCGAAGGGGTGCGCGGCGGAAGGCGGCTGGAGCCGGATCCGCCAGTCCTGCAGGTTCGGGTCGTAGGGGGCCACGTACGGGGCCAGGAGGGCCGTGAGCACGAGCAGGAGGAAGACCACCAGCCCCGCCACGGCCAGCCGGTTGCGCGCGAAACGCCGCCAGTCAGTCATAGCGGATCCGCGGGTCCAGCCCCGCATAGCCCAGGTCGACGATGAGGTTGACCAGGCTGAAGACCACTGCCACGAACAGGATGGTCCCCTGGATCAGCGGCAAGTCCCGGCTCTTGATGGCCTCCACGGTCAGCCGGCCGATCCCGGGCAGGCTGAAGACCGACTCCACCACCACGGCCCCGCCCAGCAGGCTGCCGAACTCCAGCCCCAGGGTGGTCAGCACCGGGATGAAGGCGTTGCGGAGGGCGTGCCGGAACACCACCCGCCGCTCTGCCACGCCCTTGGCCCGGGCGGTGCGGACGTAGTCCTCCCGCAGGGCCTCGATGAGCGAGGAACGGGTCATGCGGGCGATGAAGGCGATGGAGGCGAGGGCCACGGTCGCCGACGGCAGCACCATGTGCCGCCAGGTGCCGGTGCCGGAAGGCGGCAGGATGCGCAGCTCCAGGGCGAAGAGCTGCATCAGCATGATGCCCACCCAGAAGGTGGGCATGCTGACCCCGAGCAGGGCGAGCAGGGTGACCAGGTGGTCGGCCCACCGGTTCCGCCGGACCGCGGCGATGACGCCCAGCGGAACCCCCACCAGCCCGGCCGCGGTGAGGGAGATCACCGTGAGCCGGAGCGTGGTGGGGAAGCGGGCCGCGATCTCGCCGGCCACCGGCCGTTCGCCCCGGAAGGTGCGGCCCAGATCGCCCTGCACGGCCCTTCCGAGGAAGTCCAGGTACTGCACGTGCCAGGGGCGGTCGAGCCCCAGCTGGTGCCGCAGCCGCTCGATGTCCTCCGCCGACAGCCCCTGGGCCTCCTGGCCGAGGATCGCCCGGACCGGGTCGCCGGGGGTGAGGTGGAAGAGGAGGAAGACCAGAAGGGTCACCCCGAACAGCACGGGCAGCATCAGCAGGAGCCGGCGTGCGGCGTAGCGCAGCATGGGCGCTACTTCACCTCGGCGCGGCGCAGATCGAGGTTGATGGCGGAGAAGGGATAGACCTCGCCCTGCAGGCGGTCGTTCTTGGCGTAGGAGGAGAGCGGGTAGTACAGGTTCAGGTAGGGCAGGTCCGCCATCACCTGCTCCTGCACCTGTCGGTACAGGGCCTGCCGCTCGGCGTCATCCGTGGTGCGCCGGGCCTCCGCCAGCCAGGCGTCCACCTGCGGGTTGGCGTAGAAGGCCTTGTTGTCGGCGCCGTGCTGCTGGGAGTGGAGCAGGGCCCACAGGGTGTAGTCGGCGTCCATCGTCACGGTGCCCCAGGAGGAGAGCCAGAGGCCGTGGTCGTCTTGGGCGATGGCCTCGGCGAAGGCGCCGTAATCGGTGACGACGACCTGCAGGTCGATGCCGATCTGGCTGAGCTGCGCCTGGATCGCCTGCGCGATCTGCTGGGTCTCGGCCCCTTCGTAGGTGTTGAGGGTCAGCGTCAGGGGCGTCGCCACGCCCGCCTGGGCCAGGAGCGCCTTCGCCCCTTCCGGATCGTACGCGGGGCCGGCCAGGTCGGGAACGGAGCCGAAGACCGTGGGCGGCACCAGCGCGTTGCCGAACTGCGCCATGCCCTGCCGCAGGGTCTCGACGATGCCCTGCCGGTCGATGGCCATGGCGATCGCCTGGCGCACCTCCGGCTGGGCGAGGGGGCCGGCCTTCATGTTGAAGCCGAGGAACATGGAGCCCCAGCCCAGGAACTTGGTGGCCGAGAGCTGCGGGTCGCTGTCGATCTCCGCGAACCGCTCGGGCTGGACGCCGGTGATCAGGTCCACGGTCCCGGCCTTCAGCTCGGTGAGCTGGGTGCCGGCCTCGGGGATCACCCGCAGGACCACCCGCTCCAGCCTGGGCTTGCCTCCCCAGTAGTCGGGGTTGGCCTTCAAGGTGATGGAGTCGCCGGCCTTCCAGTCCTCCAGCAGGAAGGGGCCCGTGCCGACCGGATTCTTGGAGAGGTCGCCCGAGGTCGCGGCCGTCGGGCTGACGATGGCGGTCACGGGGTGGGACAGGTGGGCCAGCAGCGGCGCGAAGGGGGTGCGGGTGCGGATGCGCACGGTGTGCTCATCGACGGCGGTGATCTCCTCGATCATGCCCACGATGAACGCCCCGGGCCCCTTGGTCTCCGGGTCGGCCAGCCGCTCCAGGCTGAACTTGACGGCCTCCGCATTGAAGGGCGTGCCGTCGCTGAACTTCACGCCCTCCCGGAGCTTGAACTCCCAGGTCGTCTCGTCGACGGGGGTCCACTCGGTAGCCAGCCGGGGCTGGAGCGAGCCGTCGGCGGCGCGGAAGAGCAGCGTCTCGTAGATCTGGTTGGTCACGGTGAAGACGAAGCCGTTGAAGCTCTTGTGCGGGTCCAGGGTCGTCGGGTCGCCGGAGACGGCGATGGTGATCACCGGCTCCGGGGCCGCCGCCTGGCCGCCGTCCCTGCTGCCGCCGCCGCAGGCGGAGAGCACGGCCAGGGCGAGCGCCAGAAGCAGGGGAAGCACCTTCTTCCTCATGGGACTGCACCTCGCTTGGATACTGGGGTTCGTGAGACCTGGCGGAACATTCCAGGTGTCCGGATGGGATCACCTGGAACTCGAGCCCAGACACACGGTATTATGCCGCACGGCAAACCGAATTTCCATACCTAAAGAAGATAGCAGATCGCTTATCAGATGACTGCCGCCGAATCGCGGTCTCACGACCGGGTGTTCCGGATCCGTGGCGAGCCCGGGTGACCGCGCCCGCCCTCCCGGGTTGCCTTTCAGTCTTCCCGCGGTGCCGGGATCTTCTGCACCCCGCACGCCCGACGCTCTGTCCGCTCCCTCCGCACCCGCGACTTCACCACCACCGCCGCCCGGGAAGCTGAATGTGCGAATAGGTTGTCTTGTTATATAATATAGTCGCATTAGTCAGTGAGCGCGGGGGGCGGAACCGTGAGCTACCGGGAGAAGAGCTTCTGGCTGGAGACGGCCGGCGAGTACCACCCGCGGCCGCCGCTGGAAGGCGAGCGGACGGCGGACGTCTGCATCGTCGGCGCGGGGTTCACCGGCGTGTCGGCCGCGCTGCACCTGAAAGAAAAAGCCCCCGGCCTGCGGGTGGTGGTCCTCGAGGCCGAGGTGGTGGGGTTCGGCGCCAGCGGCCGGAATGCGGGCTTCTGCATGACCCTGTTCGGCCTGGCGCCGGAGGTGACGCGGTGGCGCTTCGGCCCGGCGCGGCTCCGGGAGGCGGACCAGTACATGCTGCGGGCCGTGGACCTGGTCCGGCGCCGGGTGGCGGAGCACGGCATCGACTGCGACTTCGAGGAAACCGGCCTCCTCACCGTGGCCACGGACCCGGCGCAGCGGCGCCGGCTCCTGCGGGAGATGGAGCTGGAGCGGAAGTACGGCCTGCACGAGACGGAGTGGCTGGAGGCCGACGCCGTCCGGGCCCGGGTGGGCTCGCCCCTGTTCTGCGGGGGCCGGCTGGACCGGCACTGCGCCCTGCTGAACCCGGCCAAGCTGGCGCGGGGCCTGGCCCTGGCCGCCGAGCGCGCGGGGGCGGAGATCTGCGAGCAGTCGCCGGTCGTCGAGGTGGTCCCCGGCCCCCGGGTGCGGCTCCGCACCCCGCGCGGCGCAGTCAGCGCCGAGAAGGTCATCTTCGCCACCAACGCCTACTCGGCCCGGTTCCGCCCGCTGCGCAGCCGCCAGGTGCCCATCCACACCTACATCGTCCTGACGGAGCCGCTCTCGCCGGAGCAGAGGGCCGCCATCGGCTGGGAGGGGCGGGAGGGGATCGAGGACGGCCGGAACCTGATCCACTACTTCCGGCTGACCCGGGACAACCGGCTGCTCATGGGGGGCGAGGACGCGCTGTACTACTTCGGCAGCGCGGTGGACCGCGACCGCAGCGCGGCGATGCAGGCGAGGCTGCAGGACGCGGTGAAGCGGATCTTCCCGGCGCTCGCGGGGATCCGCTTCACCCACCACTGGGGCGGGCCGATCTCGGCCACCCTGGACATGGCCCCGCTGATCGGCCGTGTCGGCCCCAACATGTTCTACAGCGTGGGCTGCATGGGGCACGGCGTCGCGCTGTGCAACCTGAACGGCGCCGTGCTGGCCGACCTGGCGCTGGAGCGGCAGACCGACCTGACCGACGTGTTCTTCGTCGACCGCCGGACCCTTCCCGCGCCGCCGGAGCCGCTTCGCTTTGCCCTGGCCGGGGCCCTGCTGGCGGGGATGCGGCTTCAGGACCGCTGGCACGAGCGGCGGCGCTGACACCCCCGCGGACCCTAGTAGGTCCCGAAGAGAATCGAACCCGTGTTGGCCTCGAGCCGCACCGGGTGCGTGCCCGCCCCGAGCGTGCGGGTGGCTGTGCGGGCGGGCCCGGTGCCGCCGGCGTCCCCCAGGCCGGCGATGGAGCCCGATCGGGTGGTGGCGGTGACGGTGACGTCCGACGCCTCGGGCACGATGAGGGACACGTTGCCGGCCCCGGTGCGCAGCGTGACGGGGCCCGCCGGCGGCTCAGCGAACCGGGCGGAGATCGCTCCGGTGCGAGCCTCGGCGGTGAGGCCGGGGCCGGAGTGCTCCTCCACGGTGATGACGCCGGTGCCGGTGCGGATGGTCAGTTCGCCGGCGACCTCCCGGGCGGTGACCGGTCCGGCGCTGGTGGCCGCCGTCACCGGGCCGGCAAAGTGGGCGACGTGCACGCTGCCGGACGTGGTCTCGGCCCGGAGCGCGCCGGCGCCGCCCTCCACGGCCACGCCGCCGGCGCCGGTGCGCAGGTCCAGGTTGCCCTCGTAGCCCTGGGCGAGGATGGATCCGACGCCCGACTGCACCCGGACGTCGAGCCCGTGGGGGGCGTAGATCCGGTAGCTGGCCGTGAACCTGCCCAGCCCCAGCCCGATCCCGGGGTCCCGGCCGGGATCCCGGCCGGTGACCCGGATGGTCTCGCCCTCGACCGCCACGTCAACCATTCCGGCCGCGGCGGTCCCATCCGGCGGCACGATCCCCAGGAAGCCGTATTCGACCTCCACCCGCACCTCGTCCGCACTGTGCGGCTTGAGGATGACCCGCCCCGCGTCGATCTCCACGACGAGGGTGCGCGCCCCGGCCGCCGGCACCGAGCGGGTGACGGTGTGGGTGTGCATGTGCATGTCGATTTCCGCGCCGCTCCAGCCGAAGCCCGCGAAGGCGCGGACCAGCGACGCCAGGGCGAGGACGCCGGCGAGGACCAGGGCGCCGCCGGCCTCGAACCGGACGGGCCGGGGCTCGCCCCGCCGATTGAGCGCCTCGGTGACCAGGAATTCCAGGCCGAAGCCGATGAGGAAGGCGGGCCAGAGCCTGAGGAGCAGGTCGGTGAAGCGGGGGCCCTTGCCCGCCAGGTTGTCGATGAGCAGGGCGGAGCCGGCGGCCACGAGGCCGACGGCGACGGTGACCCTTCCCACCCTGCGCGGGGCTGCGTCCATGTCGGGAATCCTCCTTTGGGCGCGTCCGGGCCCGGGTCTCTCATCCGGTTGGACGCCGCCCGCGCGGGGATTCCTTCATCCCTTCTCACCGGGTCCCCCAGAGCACGAGGGCCACGCCGATCAGAACCGCGAGCAGTCGCATCGGCTCGATCCGGCCCAGGCTCGCGGCCAGCCCCAGGGCGCTCACGGCGATGAACGCCGCGGGCCCCACCAGCCCCAGGAGGGAGTTGAGCCGGAGCATCGCCTTCGGGTCGACCATGCGCAGCAGCATCAGCGCCGCGCCGACCTCGACGCTGGCCGAGATCAGGCGGGCCAGCCGCATCCCCCAGATCAGCCGTTCCTCCACCGCTCCGCCTCCTTCGATCAACCGTCCGCCGCTGCGCGCCGCCCGGATGGAGCCTGCCCGCCCTTCCGATCCGGCCTACTGCCCTCGCACGAGGGCCAGCAGGATGGCGGCGAAGCCGGCCGCGGCGAGGGGCCCCACGGGAATGCCCCTGAAGAGCACGACCCCGAGGATCGTGCCGACCACCAGGCCGACGATCACCTCGGGCTGCACCTGCAGCAGCGTGACGCCGTAGCCGCTCACCACTGCGGCTAGGATGCCCCCCACGATCGCCGCCAGCCCCGTCCACGACGTGAACGACTGGCGGATCTCGCTCCAGCCGACCTCGCCGGTGGCGAAGGGCACGAGGACGGCGATCAGGAGGAAGATCAGCCCGGCCTCCAGGCCGCGCCGCTCCAGGAGCGGGAAGAAGCGGTCGAGGCCCAGGACGCGCAGGATCAGCACGATCCCGGCGGCGGTGACGATGAGCGGGTTGCGCGCCGCGACCCCGAGGGCGACCAGGCCGAGGAGGATGACGTGGTCGGCCGGCATGGACATCCCTCCCGATGCGATTCTATCGGCCGCCCGCGGCAAAAATGCCGGGCGGGTGTCGCCGGTCCTGCGTTCGGGGACGCTAAAGCTGAACGTCGCAGGGAGGGATTCGCCGGTGGACCAGTCGAACGCGCCGGAGGGGCAGAACCACGCAGAGACGCAGCCGGGCCGCGGGCAGGAGGCCGCGGCGCCGGGGCCCAATCCCTGGCTGCAGCTGGCGGCGCTCAGCGCGGTTCCCCTGATCATGGTCCTGGGCAACTCGATGTTGATCCCGGTGCTGCCGGACATGGGCCGCGCACTGGGGCTGAGCAAGGAGGTCACGGGGCTCGCCGTCACCGCCTTTTCGCTCTCGGCCGGGGTGGCCATCGCCGCAGCGGGCTTTCTCGCCGACCGGTACGGCCGGAAGGTGGTGGTGGTGCCCAGCCTCCTGCTGTACGGCCTGGGCGGCGTCGTCTCGGGCCTGGCCGGCTGGCGGATGGGGCCGAACGGGTTTGCCGTGGTGATGGCCGGCCGGGTGATCCAGGGCATCGGCGCGGCCGGCACGGCGCCGGTGGCCATGGCCTTCGTGGGCGACCTGTTCCGGGGCGGCAGCCGGGTGACCGCCCTGGGCGTCTTCGAGGCGGCCAACGGGCTGGGAAAGGTCATCTCGCCGATCCTGGGGGCCCTGATCGGCCAGGTGTTGGTGTGGTGGGCGGTCTTCTTCGCCTACGCGGGCCTCGCCGTCCCCATCGCCCTGGCGGTCTGGTTCCTCACCCGGGAGCGGGAGCGGCCGAAGGCGCCGCCGGCCCGGGAGTACTTCGGCCAGGTGATCGGCATCTTCCGGCGGAAGGGGCTGCCTCTGGTTGCCTGTTTCTGGTCCGGCAGCGTCGCCCTGTTCGTGCTGTTTGGCGTGCTCTTCTTCCTGTCTGAGCACCTGGAGAACGTCCACGGCATCGACGGCGTGGCCAAGGGCGTGCGCATCATGTGGCCGGTGCTGGCGATGTCGGCCACGTCCTTTGCCGCCGGCCTCTACCTGAAGCGCCGGGACGCCCTGTTGAAGCCGGCGGTCGTCGCCGGGCTGGTCCTGGCGATCGCCGGGACGGTCCTCATCGCCTTCCTTCGGGCCGACTGGGCCTTCTACGCCGGCCTGGTCACCGCCGGCGTGGGCACCGGCCTGCAGCTGCCGGGCCTCAACAACCTGATCACCTCGGCGGCGCGGACCCAGCAGCGGGCGATGATCACCTCCGTCTACGGCGCCGTCCGCTTTCTCGGCGTGGCCTTCGGGCCGCCCCTTTACGGGGCGCTCATGCGCGGCGGGGAGGCCCGGCCCTTCTGGTTCTCGGCCGGCATTCTCGCGACGTCGCTGGCGGCGACGCTCTTCCTCATCCGGCCGGAGCAGTTCCTCGAGGCGGAGGAGGAGGCCGGGGCCGGGGGTCAGGGGCCGGACCGGCAGGCGGAGGGCGGCGGCCGGACCGGGGCTAAGATCCCGGCCTGGGAGCCGCCGTCGGACGTACCCCTGGGCACGCGGGCCCCTCTGCACTGACAGGCCGTTCTTTCAGGCCACAGGGAAGCGGGCGCGGGAGGGCGAATTCCTATAAAGACAGCTCACCGTGGGGGGAGCCGCATGGACGTCGCCCTTCTGGCCGAGCGCTGGGAGGAAAACCAGGAGCACCTGAAGCAGCACCTGGGGGAGTCCACCTCCCAGGCGTTCGGCGCCCGCTGGGTCCTCATGCCCTCCGCGCCCTTCCCCCGCTACAACCACGTCGGCTGCATCCGGGTGGGCGGCGACGAGGTGGAGGCGCTGATCGCCGCCGCGCGCCGCTTCTTCCAGGCGCACGGTCTGCCGCACGTGGCGTTCCTGGTCACCCCGGCGACCCGCCCGGCCGGCCTGGCCGAGCGGCTGCTCGCGGAGGGCTACCGCATGGAGACGGTGCCGGTGATGGTCTGGGACGGCACGCCCCTTCCGGCGCCGGCTTGCCCGGACCTGCGGGTGGTGCGCCTGCGGCCGGGGGAGTGGGAGCTGTTCTGGCACGTCATGCGCCAGGTCTTCTTCCCCGGGGCCGACGGCGACTACCTGGCCGCCGGGCGGAAGGGAGTCGCGGTGGCCGACGCCCTGGGCGCCCGGCACTACGTTGCCTTCCTGGGGAAGGAGCCCGTGGGGGGAGGCACCCTTTACCCCCGCGCCCGGGTGGGCGGCATCTACAACCTCTGCACGCTCCCGGCCTACCAGCGCCGGGGAGTGGGCACCGCGGTGGTCCGGGCCTGCATCGCGGACGCCCTGGAGCTGGGGTGCGAGCACGTGGCGCTCACGCCCACGGCGATGGGCCGCCGGCTCTACCTGCGGCTGGGCTTCCGCGACGCCTACGTGGAGCGCTACTTGTTCCAGCGGCTGCCCCACCCGAGCCCAGGAGCGACAGGCTACCGTTAACTTTGCGCGGGGTGGGATGATGGCAGTGGCGAATGAGACGTTCTACCCTTCACGTCCGGCGAGCACGGTGGGCCTGAAGGGCGTCACCATCGTGACGGTGGTGGCCCTGTTCTTTGCGGTGGCGGCGCTTGCCAGTGCCGCCTTGTCGGCCGTGAACCTGCAGTACGAGGTCACGCCCGAGGCGCTGCGGATCCGCAGCGGCTTCAGCACCAAGGAGATCCCCCTGGACGCGGTGACGGCGGTCTGGCGCCCCGAAACCCTGTCGGGCGGGGTGCGCATGTTCGGCACGGCGGCTCCGGGCCTGCGCACGGGCCGGTGGCGCTTCAACGAGACCGGCCGCATCGAGCTGTTCGCGACGTACCTGGACGACCTGGTGGTGATGGACACGGCCGACGGCCGCTACGGCGTGACGCCGGCGGATCCGGACGGGTTCGTGCGCGCGCTCGGGGAGCGGACGCCGGCGACCTTCGCCCCTGCGGGCGGCGGGGCGCGGATCCCGGGCGCCCTGTGGGTTCTGGTCCTCGTGATCGGCATCGCCGCCGTCCTGACGGTGTACGTTCTGGGGCTCGCCGGCCGCTTCCCGCAGCGGCTGCGCTACGAGCTGGGACCCGACGGGCTGACGATCCGGACCGGGTTCCGGCCGGTGCGCGTGCCGTATCGCGACGTGGAGCGGGTGGAGCTGGCCTCGCCGAAGGGCTTCCCCCTCCGCATCTACGGCACGGCCGTGGGGAGCCTGCTCTGGGGCAAGTTCCGCTGGCCGGCCGCCGGGCCCAACCTCTACCTGTACTGCACCCGCCTGAAGCCGCTGGTCCTGCTCCACCTGCGGAACGGCCGGACGATCGGCATCACGCCGGAGGAGGACGAGCGGTTCGTGGCGGAGTTCCGGAAGCGGATGGATGCGTGAAGACAGTGAGGCCGGGCCTGCGCACGGCAGGACCGGCGGAGCGGTCGAGCGTGGGAGAGGGGAGTGGTTGGCGATGCCGGGTCGCGTGGAGCTCCTGGGGCAGATGCGGGAATTCGCCTGGAACCGGGAGGGCTGGTTCGTGCCGCTGGAGGAGGCGCTGCGGGGGCTGACGGCCAGGGAGGCGGCGTGGCAGCCGCCCGGCGGGGGGCTGACCATCTGGCAGACGCTGCGCCACCTGAACTACTGGAACGCCTACATGCTGCGCCAGATCACCGGTGCCCCTCCGGATGCGCCGGACCTGGAGAACGAGGAGACCTTCGGCCCGCCGGGGAACCCCGACGACGAGGACGGCTGGCAGGCCGAGATCGCCCGGGCGCGGCAGCTCGCCGGGGAGCTGCGGGCGGCCCTCGCGAACCTCTCCGAGTCCGAACTGGACCGGCCGCTGGCGGACATGGGCACGGCGGCGGCCTCCCTGGGCGCGTGGCTGATGCACGACGCCTACCACACCGGGCAGATCATCCTCCTTCGCCGGCTACAGGGCGCCTGGCCCCCGCGGTCGTGAGGCGCCCCGGGCCCCATCATGACGAAACCGCTCGTCCCGCCCCACCGGGGATGGCCGTTGGGCCGGCATCCCGGCGGGGAGGGCGAGCGGTTTTTCGCGCCGTCGTGGACGCGGATGGCGTACCGGCGGGCGCACCGGCTCCGGACGATGTGATCGCCCTGCAGGCGCTGCGCTGCGGGCTGCGGAGCGGCACCCCGCGCCTGGCGCCGCACTGCCGGCGGCGGAACCCGCAGGTGCGCGAAGACGCGCAGACCGCCGCCTCCGCGGCCGGCGGTCTGCGCCGCTCATCACTCATTGCCCACCGCCAACAACTTCTCACAGCTCACAGCTCACAACTCACAGCCGTCCGCTGGAAGCTGTCAGCGGGCGCCCACCTCTCACTGCCCACAGC
>QGVE01000158.1 GCA_003242675.1 Bacillota bacterium
GGTGGGGCAGCGGGGCCTGGTTTTCGGGCCCTGGTCCGACCGGGAGGCCCCGGCGCCCCCACAAGGGCTGCTCCAGGGGCGCTGTGGCGGGGCCCAGGGGCACCGGCGCCGCCAGGATGAGGTCGGCCTGGTCCAGCCAGCGGGCGACCTCCTGCAGCACCCCGTCCGGCACGTGGTGGAAGGCCGGGTAGGTGAGGACCGGCATGCCCAGGGCGCTGGCCAGCAGGGCGTCCGGATCCCGCTCCTCCACCGGTCCCACCGAGACGGTGGCCCCGCGCCGGAACAGGTGGGCCAGGGTCGGGCCCGCGGCGCCGCCGCCGGCCAGCACGTGGATCCGGCGGCCCGCCAGCGAGCCGTCCTCCTCGTCGAAGGCGACGACCTGGGGGCACCCGGTGACCGGATCGGCCCGCACGAGGGCGGTGACCCCGTAGGCCTCCTTCAGGTTGGCGGGGGTCAGCACCTCCGCAGGCGTGCCCATCGCCAGCACCCGGCCCCGGCAGAGGAGCACCAGCTCGTCGCAGTAGCGGGCGGCCAGGTTCAGGTCGTGCAGGACCGCGATGGCCGCCATGCCCTCCCGGCAGAGCGTCCGGATCAGGTTCAGGGCCCGGAGCTGGTGGTGCAGGTCCAGGGCGGAGGTCGGCTCGTCCAGGAGCAGGACGTTGGGTTCCTGCGCCAGGCTCTTGGCGAGGAAGGTCATCTGCCGCTCGCCGCCGGAGAGGGTGGTGACCGGCTGCTCCGCCAGGTGGAGGGTGCCTGTGAGCGCCATGGCCCGCCGGACGGCCTCCACATCTCGGGGACCCTCCGCGCGGAAGCGGCCGAGGTGGGGGTGCCGCCCCATCATGACGACCTCCCACGCGGGGAAGGCGAAAGCGACCTGGGTCTCCTGGGGGAGGTACGCCACCTCCCGGGCTAGCGCCCGGGCCGTGAGGCGGGCGACGGGCCGGTTGTTGAGCAGGGCCTCGCCGGCGGTGGGCCGCAGCAGCCCGGCCAGGATCTTGAGCAGGGTCGACTTGCCCGCGCCGTTGGGCCCGATGATGCCGGTGAAGCGCCCCGCGCCGCCCTGCAGGCTGACGGCGTCCAGGATCCGGCGCCCGGCCAGCTCCAGGCTGACCGCCCGTGCGGTGATCTGGCTCATCGCGTCGCTCCTTTCCTGTCGCCCCGCAGCACCAAATAAAGGAAAAACGGCGCTCCGACGAGCGACGTGACAACGCCCACCTGGATCGTGATCGGGTTCCAGGCGAGGCGGGAGATGGTATCGGCGATGATCAGGAAGCTCGCGCCGCCCAGGGCACTGGCCGGCAGGAGGAGGCGGTGGTCCGGCCCGGCGACCAGCCGGAGGCCGTGGGGGATGACCAACCCCACGAAGCCGATGATCCCGCTGACCGCCACGGCCGCGCCGGTGATGACGGAGGCGATCGCGAGCAAGAGGGCGCGGGTGCGGGTCACGTCGATCCCGGAGGTCCGGGCCTGCTCGTCGCCCAGGAGGAGCATGTTCAGGTCCCGGGCGAAAGCCATGAGGAGGAGGCATCCCACCAGGATCGGGCCCGCCACCAGGTACACGTGCTCCCACGTCCGGGCCTCCAGGCCGCCCTGCAGCCAGTAGATGATGCCCCTGAGCTCGCTCTCGTGGCGGGCGTTGGCGACCAGGAGGCTGATGACGGCGCTGAGAAACGAATTGATGCCGATGCCCAGGAGGAGCAGGGTACCGACGCCCGAGCGGTGGGTGCGGCTCCAGACGAGGAACACGAGGATGACTGCGGCCATCGCGCCCACGAAGGCGGCCGCAGGCAGGATCCAGCGGCTGAGATCGGTCCAGCCCAAGTAGATGGCGGCCACTGCCCCCAGGGCGGCGCCGCTGGAGACCCCCACCACGCCCGGCTCCGCCAGGGGATTGCGGAAGAGCGCCTGCATGACGACGCCGGAGACCCCGAGCGCGGCGCCCACCAGCCCGCCGACCAGGATCCGGGGCAGGCGGATCTGGTCCACCATGAGGAACTCCCGGTCGGTGACCGGAATGGCGGTCGTGATGCCGATGCGCCTCAGCAGGATGGCCGCCGTGTGCTCCCAGGGGATGCGGACCGGCCCGAGCGCCGCCGAGACGAGGATGGCGCCGATGAGCACGAGGGAGAGGACGAGGAGCACGGTGACGAGACGGCGGGAGAGCGGCGTGGGGCAGGTGGCCAAGCCATACACCTCCTCCGAGCCATATCCCTATTGTTCAGTGAATGATGCAAAACGTCAATGGGCCGGATGGTCAGGTAGGCTCTCTAAATTCGCACCTTGGTGCCCCATCGTCGGGATACAAAAGCGACCGCCGGCACCTGAGCCCATGTACTGTCTGGACCTCTGCCGGGATGGGGTGTGCACTGTATTCCCAAAATAGAGGCCGCGTCCGACAGGGTACTGCCGGCGGCGCATGGACGCGGGCGCCCGTCTCGGTTTAAGCTATACTCGTATGAATTCATTCTAAATTGGCAGGGGTGGGACGTCCCGTGCGTGAGCTGCCCAGGGTGGATTTTAACGAGCGGCCTCTCATCGTGATTTGGGAAGTGACCCGGGCGTGTGCCCTCGCGTGCCGGCACTGCCGCGCCGAGGCCATCCCGCGGCGCGACCCCAATGAGCTGACCTTCGAAGAGGGCTGCCGGCTGATCGACCAGGTGAAGGAACTCGATCCGCCGCTCTTCGTGCTCACCGGCGGCGACCCGTTCATGCGCAAGGACCTGCCCGAGCTGATCCGCTACGCCACCTCCATCGGCCTCCGGGTCTCCTCCAGCCCCAGCGGCACGCGCCTGGCGAACCTGGCCAACATGAAGCGCTGCGCCGAGGCGGGGCTGAAGCGGGTGGCGTTCAGCCTCGACCACGCGGACGAGGAGGCGCACGACGCCTTCCGCGGGGTGAGGGGCTCCTACCGCTGGACGATGGAAGGCATCGCCGCCGCCCGGGAGGCCGGCCTGGTGGTGCAGATCGGCACGACCGTGTCCAGGCACAACTGGAAGGTGCTGGACCGCATCGCCCGGAAGGTCGAGGAGATCGGCGTGGCGCTCTGGTCGCTCTTCTTCCACATCCCGACCGGGCGGGGACAGATGGAGGACATGCTGACGGCCGAGGAGAACGAGCAGGTCCTGGAGTGGCTGGCGGACTACAGCCGCACGGCGCCCTTTCCCATCAAGACCACCGAGGCCCCCCACTGGCGGCGGGTCCTGCTGCAGAAGGGCATGGAGATCCCCGTCCAGGGCGTCAATGACGGCAAGGGCTTCATCTTCATCTCCCACACCGGCGAGGTCAACCCCTCGGGCTTCCTCCCGTGGAACGCCGGCAACGTGCGGGAGACGACCCTGGCGAAGATCTACCGCGAGTCGGAGGTCTTCCTGGCCCTGCGGGATCCGCGCAAGCTGAAGGGCCGGTGCGGCGCCTGTGAGTACCGGGAGATCTGCGGCGGCTCCCGGGCGCGGGCCTTTGCGGTGTACGGCGACTGGCTGGAGGAGGACCCGGGCTGCTGTTACGTCCCTCCGGGGTACCGGGCGAAGGCCGGAGCCGAGGCGGAGACCGCGGCGGGCACGCCCGCGCTGTGACGGCCAGCGGAAACAAGAGCGGGCGCGGAGGTGTTGTCCTCCGCGCCCTTTGGGCGCTCTGGGGGTTAGCTGTGCTTCCGGATGAACTCCAGCGACCGCTCGAGGATGAGCTCCTTGTCGTTGTCCAGCGTGGCCACGTGGTAGGAGTTCTCGAGCCAGAGCAGCTCCTTCTCCGTGCTGGCGATGCCGTTCAGAATGATCTCGGCGTTGCGGGGCGGCACGAGGTGGTCCTCGCGGGACTGGATGATCAGCGCCGGGCACTGGATGCGGGGCAGCAGGAGTTCGGCGACGGCGCAGAGGACGATCAGGTGCTTGATGGCCGGCACCGGGACCACCGAGTAGGCCAGCTCCTTGACGCCTTCTGCCTTGATGTCGCTGCCGATGCCGGGCAGCTCGGCCGGCGCATCGGGGTTAAACGCCAGCGCGGCGAGGTCGGGCGCATCCAGCTTGACCGGCGCGTTGATGGGGATGATCCCGGCAAACCGGTCCGGGAACTGGCCCGCCGCCCAGAGCGTCAGGGTGCCGCCCATGGAGAGGCCGGTCATGAAGAGCACGTCGCAGCGCTCCTCCAGCCAGCGCATCGCCTCCACGATGTCCCGCGTCCAGTCGGAGGCGGTGGCCGCGGCCATGTCAGCCGGCGAGGTGCCGTGTCCGGTCAGGCGGGGCATGGCCACCGTGTAGCCGGCCTCGGCAAACCCCTCCGCCAGGAAGCGCATCGACTGGGGTGAGCCGGTAAAGCCGTGGGAGACCAGGACGCCGATGCGGTTTCCGACCTTGTACATCGGCTCTGCGCCGGGGAGGACCTGAAGAGTCGCCGTCGTCATGCCGAAACCACTCCTTTCCTGGGCATATGGCTGCGCATCTTCGCTTCTGGAAGGGTTCCGGCAATTCCTGCTGGCAGCGGCCCGGTCAGTTGCGCTTTACCAGGCGGGCCAGCTCGATCACGCGCTCCGGGTCCGGCCCGTGCAGACGGACCCGCATCTCATCCCACGCCCATTCGCAGTACCCTCGCACCCGGCCGTGGCGGCCGCGGGTGTAGCAGACCGCCTCCGCATCTCCCAGTTTGACGATCCGCACGTCGCCGCCCGCCTGCTCGGCGCGGCGCACCAGGTCGGCCATCGCGGGCAGGTGCGGGACCATGCGGCCAGCTTCGTCCGAGACGAGACGAACTTCCGCCGTGAGGCTGTAGGCATGGCCGTCGTAAAAGTAGGAAAATGACACGGATCGGACTTCGGATACGGGCGAATCCTTTTTGGTCGTCACGCGAAGCCTGCCCATCCTGCCGGGCCCGTCCGGGATGCTGGGGGGAGTGAACCCGGCGGCGGCTGCCGCTTCCTCCGGGGTCGTGAACGTCCCGTGGTACAGGAGGTTTTCATCCGATGCGGTGGATGCGGCGAGGGAGCGGAGTCCGTCCAGCGCGGCAGCCCGCACCGTGGGGTGGAGGAGGCTGAGCAGGGCTCCCAGGATCAGGCAGGCCGCCGCGACCAGGCCCGCGGATCGGAAGAGCCGCCGCGGCGGCGCAGCGGCGGCGGTCCCGAGCCGCGCTCCGGTCGGTCTCTGCCATACCGCGGTCGGACCGGCGTCCAAAGCCGCGGTGATCTCCGCCCAGCGGTCGGAGGGCCCGTGCCCTG
>QGVE01000159.1 GCA_003242675.1 Bacillota bacterium
GCTATCTGCCATTGTAAGGACGGGAAACGGCCGGGGGTATCCCCCGGCCTTCCCATTTCCGGGCCCTGCTCCCCTGCCCTTTGGGAGGGGGAGGGCTCGTCCTTTTCACCCAAATATAAGGTTTGTCTTATAGCAATAAAACCTTCAAATAGCCGTGGCTCTAGGCGCTCCGGGCCTTCCATGCTATCTTGTGAGTGAAAGCACAAGGCCGTCCGGGGGGAGTGGGGGCACCGGGTGAGCCCAATCGGCAGAGCGGCTGCGCGCAGCCGTGGCGTTTGACGATCGTCAGCGGCATTTGCGACCGAAAGCGAGCGAAGGAGGTCATCCCGATGATGAGCCTGAAGCGCAGCATCGCGCTGTCCCTGGCCCTGATCGTCTCCCTTCTGGCCCTGACCGCGTGCGGCGGCAGCGCCCAGCCGCAGGCCCAGGCCAACCCGACGCCTGCCGCCCAGACCCAGGAGTGCCCGCCGTGTCCGGAGCCGGAGCCGTGCGACGAAGAGGCGATCCTGCTGCAGGCGGCCCAGGATTACTTCAACAACATGGCCAGCCACCGCAACATGATCGACGCGGCGGACGTGAAGGCGAAGCTGGAGGCCGGCGACGAGACGATCTTCCTGCTGGACATCCGCGCGGAGACCGACTACGCGGCCGGCCACGTGGAGGGCGCCGTCAACATCCCGTTTGCGCAGCTGGGCGCCAACTTCGACAAGCTGCCCAAGGACAAGATGATCATCATCAACTGCTACTCCGGACAGACGTCGAGCCAGGCGACCGCCGTCCTGCGGATGGCCGGCTACAACGCCATGAACCTGAAGGGCGGCTTCCCGAGCTACGAGCAGGCCGGGCTGCCGATCGTGAAGTAGCGACCGGAGGTGGGGGGCTCTGCCGCAAGGCGGGCCCCCTTTTGCCTACTGCATGGGAGGTGAGTGCATGGCGCAGCTGAGCCGCAGGGACTTTCTGAAGCTGAGCGGCGTGGCGGCGGGCGCGCTGGCCGTGGGCCTGCCCCGGCGCACGGCGCACGCGGCCCCGGCGGACGTCCGGAAGGTGCCGACCCTGTGCGAGATGTGCACGAGCCGCTGCGGGGTGTTTGCCGTCGTGGAGAATGGCCGGGTGGTCCGCATCGAGGGCAACCCGGCGCACCCGACCAACCTGGGCCGGCCCTGCGCCCGCGGCAACGCGGGGATGTCGGCCCTGTACGACCCCGACCGGCTGAAGGAGCCCTTGAAGCGGGGGGAGGACGGCAAGCTTTACCCCATCACGTGGGAACAGGCGTTTGCGGAGATCGGCGAGAAGCTGAACGAGATCCGCCGGAAGCACGGGCCGGAGGCCCTGGTCTTCGCCGAGTACAACAACCTGAACTCGGCGCTCACCAAGCGCTGGACCGAGGCGTTCGGGTCGCCCAACCACGTGGGCCACGCGGCCAACTGCTTCGCAAACCGGAACGTCGCCTACGCGGCCGTGTTCGGGGCCCTGCCCTCGGTGGACTACGAAAACGTGAAGTTCTACCTGAGCCCCGGCCGGAACCTGCTGGGGGGCATCAAGGTCTCCGAGGTGGCCGCCCTGGCGAAGGCCAAGCGGAACGGCGCCCGCATCGTGGTCCTCGACCCCCGGCACTCGGAGCTGGCGAGCTGGGGCGAGTGGATCCCCATCAAGTCGGCGGGCGACCTGGCCTTCCTGCTGGCCGTCGCCCACGTGCTGATCACCGAGGGGATCTACAACAAGGCCTGGGTCGAGGCCCACTGCACCGGCTTTGAGAAGCTGAAGGAAGGCATCCTGCCGTACACGCCGGAGTGGCAGGAGCAGCACACCGACATCCCGGCGGAGAAGGTGCGTGAGCTCGCCCGCGAGATGGCAGCGGCCGCGCCGGCGGCGGTGGTGGACCCGGGCTGGCACGGCGGCAACGGCATGTACTGGAACGGCTACGAGGCCGCCCGGGCCGGGGCCATCGTCAACGCCCTCCTGGGCAACCTGGGCGCCAAGGGCGGGCTGAAGTTCTCGCCCAAGGTCGCGCTGGGGACCATCGACAACCCGCCGGAGGGCGCGGTGGTCGACTCCGCCGGCGGCGGCTGAGCGACCACCGGTACCTCTGCAGGTGCAGAGGTTTGGACGCCGTACCCCAAGCCGACCGCGGCCCGCTTCGACGGCATGGGGACGAAGTACCCGCTGAGCCTGGGCTCGATCCAGGCGATCCCGCTGGTGGTTGAATCCGGCAAGCCCTACCCGCTCAGGGCCGCGATCTTCTACCGGGTCAACCCGGTGAAGTCGTGCGGCGACCAGGGCCGCTGGATCGAGGCCCTGAAGAAGCTGGACCTGGTGGTCGCCATCGACACGCAGATGTCCGAGACCGCCATGCTCGCCCACTACATCCTGCCCGAGCACCACTACCTGGAGCGGATGGACGCGATCTCCGTGGTGGGCGACACGGTGTCCATCCGGCAGCCGGTGGTGGAGCCGCTCTACAACACCCGCGGCTGCCTGGAGATCCTGCAGGGCCTGGCGAAGGTCGTGGGCATCGACCAGTACTTCAACTTCACGATGGAGGAGTGGAACAACGCGCTGCTGGCGCCCACCGGCTGGACGGTCAAGCACCTGAAGGAACAGGGCGTCCTCCGGGTCTCGGCGACGCCGCCGGATTACGAGAAGCTGCCCACCCCTTCGGGCAAGGCCGAGCTGGTCCACCCGAGCTTCGCCCTCTCGGGGGGCACCGAGGTGGTGGGCTGGGTCCCGCCCAAGACGCAGCCCGAGGGCGACCGGCTGCGGCTCCTGCACGGCCACCTGCCGGTGCACACCAACGGGTACACGCAGAACGTGCCGGCGCTCTACGCCCGGATGCCGGAGAACGACCTGTGGATCCACCCGTCGGCCGCCGCCGCCCGGGGCATCCGGGACGGCGACCTGGTCGAGGTGGCCAACGAGTACGGCGTGCAGCGCCTCCGGGCCCGGGTCACCGAGGGGATCCGACCGGACTGCGTCTGGATGTGCCACGGCTTCGGCACGATGGCGCCGGAGCAGCGGCTGGCCTACGGCAAGGGCGCGGCCGACGGCTGGTTCTACCCGATCATGGTGACCCCGGTCTCCGCGGCCCTGGGGCAGGGGGATGCCACCGTGTGGGTGCGGAAGGTGGGTGAGGGCGCATGACCCGCTACGCCTACTTCGTGGACCTCTCCATCTGCGCCGGCTGCGAGGCCTGCACGGTGGCCTGCCAGGCCCTGAACGGGCTGGACTGGAACATCTGCTTCACCAAGGTGGACCGGATGCTGGTGGGCACGTACCCCAACGTCAAGTCCAGCTTCGTCACCACCCAGTGCCTGCACTGCGACGACCCGCCCTGCGCCGCGGTCTGCCCCACCGGCGCCACGTACAAGACCGCGGAGGGGCCGGTGAAGGTCGACTACGACAGCTGCATCGGCTGCCAGTACTGCATGACGGCCTGCCCGTACGGCGCCCGCAGCTACGACGCCGCGGCGGACGTGGTGCGCAAGTGCTCGTTCTGCCACGACCGGCTGGCCCAGGGCGAGCGGCCGGCGTGCGAGCAGACCTGCCTGACGGGCGCCCGCCTGGTGGGCGACCTGGACGACCCGGCCGACCCGATCCACGAAAGGATCTCCGCGCCGGACGTCATCCACATCAAGGGCACCAGCTTCTACTACCGGCTGCCGGAGCACCTCGACCGTGCGGCGCTGCCGGCCGACTTCCAGCCCTCCGCCGCCACGTTCGCCTGGCAGTCGATCATCCAGCCCGTCGGCCAGATCCTGATGGGATCGACGGTCGCGGCGATCCTGCTGAGCCTGGCGGTCAACGCCCTGAAGCGCAGGGGGAAGGAGGGAGCGCAGCATGGCGAGGGCTAAGGCGCGCGCGGCGGCTCCGCCCCGGAATCCGTGGGTGGTCCGGGACGGGAAGGTGTACCGGTTCGGCCTGGCCTCCCGCCTGGCGCACTGGAACCACGCCCTGACGTTCCTCGCGCTGCTCTTCACGGGGATGGGGCTGGTGATCCGGGGCGCGGCGGGCCTGGTGGGGCCGGAGACCCTGCGCCTCTTTGGGACGGTGCACCGCATCGCGGCGATCCCCTTCACGGTGGCGACCATCCCGATCCTGCTCCTCGGCGCCCGCCGGGCGACCGCGCGGTGGCTCCGGGAGGTGTTCCGGTTCGACCGGGACGACCTGCGCTTCTTCCCGGCCTTCGTCCGGGAGTTCTTCGGCCTCACGGCGGAGTCGCCGCCGCAGGGCCGGTTCAACGCCGGGGAGAAGGTCAACTCGATCCTGCAGATCATCGGCTGGCCCACGATGGCGATCACGGGCTGGATGATGGTCTACAAGACGTCCTTCCCGCCGGCGCTCATGCAGTGGGTGATCGCCATCCACTCGGGCATGGCGATGCTGCTCGGGTGCGCCGTGCTGGGGCACATCTACCTCGCCCTTCTCATGCCGGGCTTCCGGGAGGGCCTCTCGGGCATGCTCTCGGGGTGGGTGCCGGAGAAGTGGGCGAGGGAGCACTACCGAAAGTGGTATGAGGAGATCACCGGCAAGTAACCGGGCGCGCACGCAGCCCGGGCGGAGCGGTCCGCCCGGGCTGCCGCGCTTACTCGCCCCGCAGCGTGAGCAGGACGGGCTGCCGCCCGACCCCCCAGAGCGCCGCACAGCCGGAGACCATGGCGATCGCACCCGCCAGGGCGGGCCAGGAGAGGAGCGCCTCCCGGACCAGGTGCGCCGGCAGGCCGTGGTCGGTGAGCAAGCGGACGGCCGTGCCGAAGGTGAGGAAGGCCAGGAGTCCGCCCGCCAGTCCGGCCCCCGCCCCCTGCACCAGCCCCTCCAGCGACTGCATGGCGAGCACCTGCGGCCACGAGACGCCCAGCACCTTGAACAGGGCCGCGTCCCGCCGCCGCTCCAGGTGGGTCGCCACGACGGCACCGGCCACGGCCGCACCGCCGGCCGCGAGGGCCAGAAGGCTGACCCCCTGCAGCAGGAGGGCCGCCTGGTCGACGACCTCCCGGGTCAGGTTCAGCACGTCGTCCAGGCTGACGGGCAGGAGCCCCGGATATCGGTGCAGGAGGTCGGCCTGCAGGGCGGCGACGGCGCCGGACTCCGCCCGGAGCGGCAGGATGTAGGCGTCCGCTCCGGCCCCGAGGGCGCCGGCCGGCAGGATGACCGGCGCGTCGATCTGGATGCCCGC
>QGVE01000160.1 GCA_003242675.1 Bacillota bacterium
ACAGGTCCTTCAGTTGCGCGTTCACCGATTCGATCAGCGACCGGTGCTTGCCATAAATCCGCCGTGCCAGGTCGGTTTTCCAGAACTCCAGCGCCGCTTTCCGATAAGGCCCCTGCGCCCGCACTTCCTCCCCCGCCTGCTCCTCCGGCCGCGCAGCACGGACGAGGTCGCCCGGGCCCTGGCCTACTGCAGCGAGCGCGGGATCCCCGTCGTGCCCTACGGCGGCGGATCGGGCGTGACCGGCGGGGCCGTGCCCACGGCGGAGAGCGTGGTGCTCGACCTCGGGGAGATGAACCGGATCCTCCGCCTGGACGCCGAGAACATGACGGTGACGGCCCAGGCCGGCGTCCTGCTGAAGGATCTGGAGGCCTGGGTGAACGAGCGGGGCTTCATCACCGGCCACTACCCCCAGTCGATCGACGTCGCGCAGGTGGGCGGCCTGGTGGCCACGTTCAGCGCCGGGCAGTTCTCGACCAAGTACGGCAACATCGAGGACCTGGTCGCCGGGCTGGAGGCGGTGCTTCCCTCCGGCGAGGTGGTGCGCGTCGAGTACGCGCCCCGCCGGGCCGTCGGCCCCGACCTGCGCCAGCTCTGGGTGGGGTCGGAGGGGGCTTTCGGCGTGATCACGGAGGTCACCCTGAAGCTCTTCCCCAAACCGGCCGACCGGTGGCTGCAGGGCTACGCGGTGCCCTCGATGCGCCAGGGGCTCACCATCATCCAGCGGTTCATGCAGGCCGGCTGGAAGCCGGCGGTGGTGCGGCTGCTCGACAACGTCGAGGCCGCGCGGCTCCTGCAGGACACGCTGCCCGGCGAGGAGGCGCTGCTGATCCTGCTCTCCGAGGGGCCGGAAGGCTACGCCCAGGTGGAGGGCCGGGCCCTGGACCGGACCGTCCGGGAGGGCGGCGGGCGCGCTTTGGGCGAGCGGCCGGTGGAGCTCTGGCTGGAGCGGCGCAACGACGTGCACGAGTTCGACCAGTACATCCAGATGGGCATCATCGTCGACACCATCGAGGTGGCGGCCCCCTGGTCCCGGATCGCCGACATCTACGAGCAGGTCACCGTCCGGCTGAAGGCGGAAGTGCCCGAGCTGCTGGTGATCATGGGCCACTCCTCCCACAGCTACGTGCAGGGCACCAACCTCTACTTCATCTTCGGCGCCCAGCCGCCCCGCGACCCGGCGGAGGTGGAGCGGGTCTACTGGTCCATCTGGGAGCGCGTCATGGCGATCACCCGGACGTGCGGCGGGACGATCTGCCACCACCACGGCATCGGCAAGCTGCGCACCCGCTGGGTGCCCGAGGAGCTGGGCAGCGCCTACCCCCTCCTCCGGCGGCTGAAGCAGGCGCTGGATCCCCACGGCATCATGAATCCCGGAACCCTCCTGCCCCGTGCGTAACGGAAGGAGGTGGCGGCCATGACCGTGCATCCCTTCAGCCCTGCGGGCCGGACGGCGGCCCTGAAGCGCCTGGCTGAAGAGACCTTCGACCTCCTGGTGATCGGCGGCGGCATCACCGGGGCCGGTCTGGCCCGGGACGCCGCCCTGCGCGGGCTCAGCGTGGCCCTGGTCGAGAAGGAAGACTTCGGCTCTGGCACGTCCGGCCGCTCGTCCAAGCTGGTCCACGGCGGCCTGCGGTACCTGGTGCACGGCGAAGTCCGGCTGGTGCGGGAGTCGGCCCGGGAGCGGGCGGTGCTCCGCCGCATCGCCCCCCACCTCGTCCACCCCCTGCCCTTCCTCTTTCCCCTCTTCCACGGCGACAGCACCCTGCTCTACCGCACGGGCATTTCGCTATATGACTGGCTCGCCGGAGCGACGCCTGCCGAGCAGCACCGCATGGTGGACGCGGAGACCGTGCGCCACTGGGCGCCGGGGCTCCGGGAGCCGGTGAAGTGCGGCATCGCCTACGGCGAGTACATCACGGACGATGCCCGGCTGACGATGGAGAACGCCCGGTCCGCGGCCGAGTTGGGCGCGGCGGTGGCCAACCACGTGCGGGCGACGGGCCTCCGCTGCGAGGGAGAGCGCGTCGCCGGTGCCCACCTGCGGGACGAGCTGACCGGGGACGAGTTCACCGCCGCCGCCCGGGTGGTCGTGATCGCCACGGGCCCGTGGGCCGAGCTCACCCTGGGTCAGGCGGGCGTGACCGGCCCCAAGCCGCTTCTGCTCACCAAGGGGATCCACCTGCTCTTCCGGGCGGAGCGGATCCCGGTGGCCGGGGCCGTCACCCTCCGGCTGCCCGACGGCACGATGGGCTTTGCCATCCCGCGCTGGCAGTACGTCTACGTGGGCACCACCGACCTGCCCTACCACGGCGACCTCGACCGGCCCGGAGCCGACCCGGACGCGGTCCGGCACCTGCTGCGCCTGGTGCAGCACTCCTTCCCGGACGCGGGCGTGACCGAGCGGGACATCGTCGCCACGTGGGCCGGGGTGCGCCCGCTCATCGCCCAGCCGGGGAAGGCCCCGCGCGACACGTCCCGGCACGACGAGGTCTGGCGCATCCGGCCGGGCCTCCTCGCCATCGTCGGCGGCAAGCTCACCACGTACCGCCAGATGGCGAACCGGGTGATGGCCCAGGTGGCGCGGGAGCTGGACCGGGACCTGGGCGACAACCGGCGCACCGCCGAAGTCCCCCTGCCCGGGGCGGACGTGGAGGGACCCGGCTTCGGCCCCTTCCGCGACCGGATGCTCAGGGAGTACGACGCCGCCGGCGTTCCGGGGACCGTCACCGACCGGATCGCCTGGCTCTACGGCAAGGGCATGCAGACCCTGCTGGAGTACGGCCGGGAGGATCCCGCCTGGCTGGAGCCCCTGGCCCCCGGGACCCCCGCCCTCCGGGGCGAGGTGCGCCTCGCCGTGGAGCAGGAGATGGCCACGACGCTGGCGGACTTCATGGACCGGCGCTCGGCCCTGCTGCTCTTCAGCGACGACCAGGGGCGGGCCGCCGCCCCGGAGGCCGCGCGCATCATGGGGACCCTGCTGGGCTGGAGCGAGGCCCGGCGCAGGGCCGAGCTGGAGGCGTACCTGGCCCTGGCCGGGCGGCACGGACCGGGGGGCTGGGAGCAGGACGCCGCGGCAGGGAACCTCGCCGCGGCCGCCGAACCTGTCCTGCATGAGCAACGCTGAGCACGTGCACCCGTCCCGGGAGGCCGGCACCGGCCCCGGGCTGCCGGAGCTTCATCAAGCTATCGTGTCTTGCGAGCGCTGCCCCCGCCTCCGCGCCTGGTGCGCGGCGGTGGGGCAGAAGCGCGTCCGGCGCTACCGCGACCAGGAGTACTGGGCCCGGCCTGTTCCCGGCTTCGGCGACCCGGAGGCGCGCCTCTTCATCCTCGGCCTGGCGCCCGGCGCACACGGGGCCAACCGCACCGGGCGCATGTTCACCGGCGACGACTCCGGGCGCTGGCTCTACGGCGCGCTCTATGAGTTCGGCTTTGCCGACCGGCCGGAGTCGGTGAGCCGCGACGACGGGCTCACGCTCACCGGCGCATACATCAGCAATGTCGTCCGCTGCGCCCCGCCCGGCAACCGGCCGCTCCCGGAGGAGATCGCGGCCTGCCGGCCCTTCCTGGAGGCCGAGCTGGCCCGCCTGACCCGGGTGCGCGTGGTGCTGGCCCTGGGCCGGATCGCCTTTGAAACCTACGTCCGGCTGCGCCGGGCGCAGGGGTACGACCTCGGCCGGCCCGTCTTCCGCCACGGCGCCGAGTACCGCATCCCGGGCCTGCCCGTGCTGCTGTGCAGCTACCACCCCAGCCGGCAGAACACGAACACCGGGGTGCTCACCCCGGCGATGTGGCGGGAGATCTTCGCGCGGGCCCGCAGGCTGGTGGACGAGCTGCCCTAGCGGTCCGGCCGTGGGCGCCGGCCTGCCTGGCAGGCGGCGCCGCGGCATCTGTGGTGTAATCGCGCCCCGCCGGATCCCCCTCGGCCGGTTCCTGGGCTGGTGGGCGCAGTGCCAGTGCCCCCTGGCCTTCCTGGTCGAGGACCCGCTGGTCGTGGCTGCCGTGCCGCCCCTGAGCACCGCCATGCTCAGCTACACCGCCGGGTTGCTCGCACGGCGGTTCAGAAAACCGTAGACTTCGACCACCGGCCGTTCCCGAAAGACAAGAATCAGGGGGCTGTGCCCACCGTCATCCCAGATGACGGTGGGCACAGCCCCCGTGCCCGCCTTTCTAGCCCAGGGTCGTGTCCAGCAGCATCATCGTGACGAATCCCAACAGCAGCATGTACGTGGCCGTGCGCTCGTTGCCGCGCTCGTGGGTCTCGGGGATGATCTCGTCGCTGATGACGAAGAGCATCGCGCCGGCGGCGAAGGCCAGGGCCAGGGGCAGGATGGAGTGCGCCAGGGTGACCGCCGTGACGCCCAGCAGTCCCCCCACCGGCTCGACCAGGCCGGTCAGGAGGGTGATGAGGAACACCTGGCCGAGGGAGTACCGCTCGGAGAGCAGCGCCAGGGCGACCGCCATGCCCTCGGGGATGTTCTGCAGCCCGATGCCCATCGCCAGGCTGAGGCCGTTGCCCAGGTCGCCGCTGCCGATGCCCACGCCCACGGCCAGCCCCTCCGGGAAGTTGTGGATCGTGATGGCGATGATGAACAGCCAGATGCGCTGAAGCGAGGAGACGGCCCCGCCGCCCTCCGGGCCCTTGATGAAGTGCTGGTGCGGCGAGTACCGGTCCACCATGTCCAGGAAGAACCCACCGATGAAGAGCCCGATCCCGGCCACCAGCGCGCCCCGGAGGCCGCCGCCGGCGTGCTCCATCGCGGGAATGAGCAGGCTGAAGATCGTCGCGGCCAGCATCACCCCCGCGGCCATCCCCAGCAGGCCGTCCTGGATGCGCGGCGAGATCGACCGGGTCACCAGCGTCGGCAGGGCGCCGATCGCCGTCGCCAGCCCGGCCAGCAGGCTGGCCACGAGTCCGAGCAGAATCGGGTCCACGTTCGCAAGTAAGTCCATCGGTCAACCGACCTCCCGCATGGATCTTACCACGGCGGACAGGCCCCGGGGAACTGCGGCCCGGCGCCGTCTGGTTGGGCCGCGCGGGCCGAGGGACCAGGGGTGGGCGCACCGGCTGGCGGGGCGGCCGCGCTGCGGCCCTCCACGCGGCGGGCGACGCTTCGGGGGAGCTT
>QGVE01000027.1 GCA_003242675.1 Bacillota bacterium
TCCTTCAGGCGTGGGACCATGGGTTCCCCGGATCAGTCTATGCGCAGGGACGGCGACTTGTTATGTCAACCGCCCCAGCACTCGTCCAGCACTTCCCCCCACGCCTCTCGCCAGCGCTCCAGGGAATGGACCCGGGCCACCTCCACACCCCGGGCGGCCATCCTGGCCCGGAGCCCTGCGTCGTGCCAGAGCCGCCGGACGGCTGCCGCCAGGTTCTCGGCCGTCGGGCGCAGGAGCAGCCCGTTGTATTCGTGGATGATCAGGTTGGACAGGCCTCCTACCCACCCGGCGATCACGGGCCGCCCCGAAGCCATGGCCTCCAGGCAGCTCAGGCTGGTGCCCTCGGAGGCCAGCGACGGGATGACGACCAGGTCCGCATCCCGGTACTCGGCCGGCATCTCCGCCATGGCCCGGGCCCGCCAGTGAATGGCCGGCCGGCGGGCGGCGGCGGACTGGAGCCGGCGCACCGCCTCGTCGGGGCCGGGACCGACAAAGTGCACCTCGATCCCCGGCTGCTCGGTAAGCAGGAGCGCCGCCTCGAGCATCGGCTCCAACCCCTTCTGCGGCTCCAGCCGGCACGGGACCAGCACGCGCAGCGGTCCGCCGCCGGTGCGGGCCGGCCCGGGCGAGAACTGCGCCAGATCGACGAAGTTGGGGATGAACCGGAAGCGCCCCTCCAGCTCCGGCCAGGTGGCCCGCACCCAGTTGATGACGTTGGTGTCGTTGGCGACCACCACGCGGAGGTTCTGCAGGGCCTGCCGGAGCCTGGGGGTGAAGGTCGGGTAGGGGCGCTTGACCACCGCGCCGTCGTCCCACCACAGCGAGTGGGAGACCCCGATGCTGCCCGGCGGCGCTTCGGGGTACGCCATCGACCACACGTGGAACAGGTGGTGGTCGAAGCCGCGGGCGGCGTCGCGGAACCGCCGGTTGGTGACCGTCCAGGCGCCGCCCTGCACGACGGTGGGCGCCAGGCCCTGCACCACCCGCCCGTCGTGCACGGTACGGAAGTCGTGCGCCGCAGCCTGGAAGAGGGTGACGGTGAAGCCCCGCTCCTCCAGCAGCCGGCACAGCTCCACCAGGTGGCGCTCCGCCCCGCCCTGCACGGGCGGCTCGCCGCGGGGGCCCAAGAATGCCGGCGCCAGCACCGCCACCCGCTTCACGGCTCTTCCTCCTCCCCCGGGAATCCGGCGGCAACCCGGGACCGCCAGTATGCCAGCAGCCGCTCCAGCGCTCGGGTGAGCGGCACTTCCGGGGCCCATCCCGTGGCGGCCCGAATGCGCCGTGGGTCGCCCACCAGCCGGTCTGCGCGCGGCGGATCCGCCTGAGCGGGCGCCGGAGTGCTCCCCGCCGTCGCCGCCGCAAACACCGGCTCGCCCAGGCCGCTCAGCCGCCAGAGCTCCCGCGCCATCCATTCCAGCCGCACCCCGCGCCCGGAGCAGACGTTGTAGACCGGGTCGGGGCCGGGAAGCTCCCCGAGCAGGACCAGCGCCCGGGCAGCGTCCCGGGCGTCCAGGTAGTCCCGAACGGCCCGAAGGTTGCCCGTCACCAGCGGGCGCGGGCTTCCCCCGGCCATCATCGCGGCAATCTGCCGGGCGAAGCCGGAGGGGGCGCTGTCGCTCCCGGGGCTCAGGCCGATCAGGTTGAAGAGCCGGGCGACGACGACCTCGATGCCGAAGCCCGCCGCCGCGCCCCGCGCGGCCACCTCCATCGCGGCCTTGCTGGCAGCGTAGGGCGAGGCCGGCCGGAGCGGGGCCTCCTCCCGCCACCGCTGGCGCGGGCCGGTGTTGGGCCCGTATACAGCGCCGGTGCTGGCCACGATCACCCGCGCCCCGGGTGCGGCCCGGGCAGCCGCCGCGAGCAGGCGCAGGGTGCCGCCCACGTTCACCGCGAACAGCCGGTCGACCGACCGGCTCCGGGTTGCGCTGGCCTGGGCGGCCGCCAGGTGGAAGATCAGGTCCGGCCGGCTGAGCCGCACGGCCCGCAGAACCGCGGCTTCGTCCTCCAGGTCGCAGACGATGGGCAGCCAGTCGAGGCCGTCCTGCCACCCCTCCAGGGGCCGGCGGGCGGCGCCGTACACCGCGCAGCCCCGGCGGCGCAGGCACCCTGCCAGCTCCCGGCCGAGCATGCCCGTCACGCCGGTGATCAGCACCCGGCGGCTCATGGCCGGCTCTCCTGCCTCTCTCCGCCCGCCCGCAGCCGAGCCTCCAGCTGCGGCCACTGCTCCTGCACCGCTGCATACTGTTCGGGCGAGCCCACGTCGAACCAGGGGGCGCCGGTCTCGTACTGGAACACCGGCCGCCCCTCCGCGAGCAGCCGGCCGATCCACTCCGGCATGTCCACCGGGCCCGAGTCCGGCAGGCAGGTCAAGGCCCGGGGATCCACGGCGTAGATGCCCAGCCCCAGCCGCGCCACCCGCTCCGGCTTCTCGTGATAGGCCACCACCCGGTCGCCGTCCACCTCCAGGACCCCGAGATTCAGCCGCTCCCGGCGCAGCTGGGTCGCCACCGTGAGCCAGCCACCCCGGCTCCGGTGGAAGGCGATGAAGTCCCGGAAGTCCAGCCCGGTGACGATGTCGGCGTTGACCACCAAGAATGGCGCATCCAGGTCCCGGATGAGCCGCAGGGCGCCGGCAGTCCCCTGCGGCTCGGTCTCCTCCACATACCGCACCGGCACGCCCACGCACTCGCCGTCGCCGAAGTAGCTGCGGAAGACGTAGCCCAGGTAGCGCACGGCCAGCGTGACCTCGGTGACGCCGCCGGCCACCAGCCGGTCCAGCAGCCAGGCCAGGATCGGCCGGTGGCCCAGCGGCAGCATGGGCTTCGGCAGAATGCGGGTGTAGGGGCGGAGCCGCACGCCCTCCCCGCCCGCCATGATCACGGCCCGCATGCGCACTCCCCCGCCTCCTACACGATGGTCTGCTTCAGGATGTCCGGCGTGAACCGGCGCTCGATGAAGTCCAGCGTCCGGCGCAGCCCCTCCTCCAGCGGGACCTCGGGCCGCCAGCTCAGCCGCTGTTCCGCCAGGGTCCGGTCGCAGAGCAGGTGCGCCACCTCGCTGGCGGGGGGCCGCACCCGCTCCTGCGCCTCCACCACGGGCACCCGGCGGCCCGTGAGCCGCATGGCCATCTCCGCCAGTTCCTGCACGGAGACATCGGCACCGTACCCGGCGTTGAGCACCATGCCCTCCACCCCGGGCGCGCTGCCGGCCTTCAGAAAGGCCTGCGCCGTGTCGGTGACGTAGGTGTAGTCCCGCCGCGGCCACAGGCTGCCCAGCCGGATCTCCGGGGCCCACAGCGCCTGGGTGAGGATGGTCGGAATCAGGGCGCGCGTGGACTGGCGCGGCCCGTAGGCGTTGAAGGGGCGCAGCGTCACCACCGGCAGGTTGTAGGAGCGGTGGAAGCTTTCGACCAGCTTGTCGGCCCCGATCTTGCTGGCGGCGTAGGGCGACTGGCCCCGGAGCGGGTGGGTCTCGGCGATGGGCACCGTGTCAGGCGTGCCGTAGACCTCGCTGGTGGAGGTGTGGACCAGCCGCTCCACGCCGAGGTCGCGGCAGGCCAGGAGCACGTTCAGCGTGCCGCAGACGTTCACGTCGACGTAGCTGCGGGGGTCCAGGTAGGAGTAAGGGATGGAGATCAGGGCGCCCAGGTGCAGGACCCGTTCCATGCCCTTCACCGCCCGGCGCACCGAGTCGGCGTCCCGCAGGTCGCCCCAGACCACCTCCACCTCCGCCCGCTCGGCCGGCTCCAGTTCGGCCAGGTTGCCCAGGTGGCCGCCGCCGTTGTAGTGGGCCAGCACCCGCACCCGGGCGCCCTCCGCCAGCAGGGCCTGCACCACGTGGCTGCCGATGAAGCCCGTGCCGCCGGTCACCAGGACCTTCTTGCTCTGCCACTCCCCCACGGCAGCTCCCCCCTTAGAGCCCGTACTCCCGCCGCAACCACTCGATGGTGGGCGGAAGGCCTTCCTCCAGGGTGACCTTGGGGTTGTGGTCCAGGTCCCGCATGGCCTTCGTGATGTCGGGCCGCTTGCTCACGGTGTTGTGCTTGTCCTCGGGCAGGTAGGTGACCAGCCCGGGGTCGGCGCCGGTGAGCTTCAGGATGAGGTCGCTCAGCTCCCGCACGCTCCGGTAATCGGCCCCGCCGATGTTGTACACCTCGCCGGCCTTGAACCGGTCCGCGACCCGGGCCAGCGTCGGAATGAAGTCATCGATATACATGAAGGTGCGATGGTATCCTTCGAACACCGTCCACGGGCGGCCGGTGAGCGCCCGGTAGGCCATCAGGCACACCACGCTGCGGTAGTTATGGTAGCGCTCGCCTGGGCCGTAGGCGTTGAAGAAGCGCAGCCGCACCACCGGCACCTCGTACCGCCGCTCGAAGTTCATAATCTGGATTTCACTCACCCATTTGGTGAGGGCGTAGTCGTTGTGCGGGATGATCGGCTGGCGCATGGGCAGGTCCTCGTCCAGCACCTCGGCCTTCGTCTCGCCGTAAATCTCGGAGGAGCTGGCGAAGATCAGCTTGAAGCCCTTGCGCCGCTGGACCTCCAGGATGTTCCGGGTGCCGATCACGTTGGTGCGCCAGAGCGTGTCGTAGTACTCCTCGCCGTTGATGCGCCCGAACTCGGCCGCGAGGTGGTAGACGTAGTCGTACGGCTGCTCGAAGACCCGCTCCAGCTGCCGGTAGTTGGCGACGTCGGCCCGGAAATAGCGGTCGTCCGCCTCGTGGCGGGTGTCCACCTGCCACACCTCATGGCCGTTGGCCTCCAGCTGCTTCACCAGCCGGCTCCCCAGCGTTCCTTTACTGCCCGTCACGAGTATCCTGGCCACACTCTTCGTCCTCCCCGGTTGTGCGAATCGCCAGGGGGCGCTCGTAGACGAGATCGTACGCCCCGTCCGGCTCCCCCCACCGGAAGCCGAGCTCAGCCACCCTCCCGGGCCCGAGGTCCGGGTCGTACACGTAGACCTCCTTGCCGTCGGCCGCCAGGGCCTGCGCCAGCTCCAACGCCCGGCTGAACCGGGTGTCCGGGTACCCGGGCTTGAAGGTCAGGCCCTTCAGCAGGATCCGCCGGTGCGGCCGCGCCAGCCGGCGCAGCCGCTCCCGGTGGGCCTCGTCCGCGGCGATGGCCGCAGCCAGCAGCGGCGACTGCATGGCCTCCTGCAGGAAGCCCACGTCCTTCGGCAGGCACTCGCCGCCGATGCCGAAGTCCACGCTCAGCAGCTCCACGTTCGGCTTGGTGTTCACGGCTCCGTGAAGCTGAGTCCAGTCCAGCCCCTGCTCCAGGCAGTAGCCGAAGAGCGCCTCCGCAAACGCGATGTTGAGGTAGCGCAGCCCGTTCTCCACGATCTTGGACAGCTCGGCCACGCGCACGTCGTCCACCGGGTAGAGGTGTGGGACCAGCGGCCGGTAGAACGCCAGGGCCGCATCCCGGCAGGCGGGCGTCATCCCCGCCACCACCCGCGGGACGTCGAAGACGGTCTCCTCCACTCCGAACAGGATGCGGTGCGGCACGTGCGCCAGGTGGAACGCCTCCCCGGGCGCCATGCCCCGTTCCCGGAACGCTTCAGCCAGGCGGGCCGTCCCCCCAACCGGCAGCGTCGACTCGATCGACACCAGGGACCCCGGCTTCGGGGAGATGGCCCGCACCGCACCCAGAATGTGGCTCAGACCTGGCCCCGTGGAGGTGGTGATGATCCACACATCCACGTCGCCGGCTTCATCCGGGCCGGCGAAGACGCCGTCCACGCCGTCCGCCGCCAGCGCGGCGCGCCGGTCCGGGCTGATCTCCACGCCGACCGCCCCCACGCCCCGCCGGCGCAGGGAGGTCAGCAGATTGGCTCCGATGTTGCCCACGCCCACAACACAGACCTTCACAGCCGATGGTCACCCCCTGGCGGTGCGGTCTGCACCAGGGTATGTAAGGCGACATAACAAGGTGACAGATCGGCACAATCCCGCCCGGCCCTCAATAGACTGGAACAGTGCCGCGCCGGGCGGCAGGGCCCACTGGTGCAGCGCCGGCCGGACGGAACAGGTATGGCGGGCGCCTGCGCATGGCAGGCGAAAGCAGTCCAGGCACATGGGGGGTCCGGTGTGCGGATCGTCATTCCGGTGCTCAGCCTCCACCGCGGGGGCGGCCCGCGGGTCGTGGTGGAGTCGGCCAATCAGCTGGTCGAACGCGGGCACGACGTCACCGTGGTCATGCTGGAAGGCCAGCCCATCGCCTATCCGCTGAAGTGTCCGGTCAAGCGGGTGAAGCAGATCACCCCCGCCGTCATCCCGGAGGCCGACGTGATCATGCCCAACTTCTGGCCCACGGTGAAGCCGGCGGCCGAGAGCGGCAAGGGCCGCGTTGTCCGCTTCAGCACCGGGTTCGAACCCCTCTGGGTGCCTCAGAAGGAGGAAGCGCTCGCGACCTACCTGCAGGGGTTCCCGGTGATCACCCTGGGGTCGCACCACCGCCGGATCATCCGGGAAGCGACGGGGCAGGACTGTTTCGTCGCCCAGCCCGGGGTGGACGACGCCGTCTTCCGTCCGCTGAAGTCACCGACGGGCCGGGGCCGGACGGTCTTCTTCATCTACCGGTCCGAGAGGCACGGGTACTTCTACAAGGGGAACCGGGACTTCAGCGCAGCGATACAGCTGGTGCGCCGCCACATGCCGGACGTCACGGTGCAGGTGGCGGTGACCGAGAGCGGGGAGTGCGGGGCGGAGCCCCCGAGCTTTCCCTTCCCCTTCACCCCGCTGCACCTGGCGGACGACCGGGCGATGGCCGCGGCCTACAACGGCGCAGCGGTCTACGTGCTCGCCTCCTGGTTCGAGGCGCTCTCCCTCCCCCCGCTGGAGGCCATGGCCTGCGGCACGCCGGCGGTGGTGACCGACTGCGGCGGCGTGCGCGACTACGCCCGCCACGGCGAGAACTGCCTGCTCTGCCCGCCAAAGCGCCCCGACCTGCTGGCCGGGTACATTCTGAGCGCGCTCAGGGACGCCCAGCTGCGGTCTCGGCTGATCGAGGGCGGGCTTCGCACCGCGGCGGTCTGGACCTGGGAGCGCTTCGGCGACCAGTTGGAGAGCGCGCTCCGGCAGATCATGCAGGGCAAGGTCCAGCCGGACCCGGGGACGTAGGGCGGCTGAATGAAGCCATCTCGGCCGGGGAGCACGGCTTCCCGGCCGAGATGGCTATGTTCATGCTCTGGCACTGCGGCCCCCCGTGTACCCGGTGGTCGCGGCCCTCAGGCTGGAGGGCGGGCAGTGGATGAGCACCAACAGCCAGACCATGGGGACTCCGCGCGCATGAAAAAGTCCAGGGGGCAGATGCCCCCTGGACGTGGGAACAACCGCGCTTCGCGCCGGCTCCCCCGCCTTCTGCCCGGCCGCTACCGGCTTCCGACAGCCGCGGCCGCCGCGGCTCCCGGCGGCGGCGCCAGCTGGCCCTGGCGGCCGTCCACACCGAGCCGGCCCACCACGTAGGCGCCCCACTTCCAGCGGTTGAGCGCGAACGTCACCAAGGCCGAGGCCGTCGCGGCCATCAGGAAGAGCAGGAGGATGCCTGCCACCCTGGGCAGGCCCGGGATCCGCACGACATACCGCCGGAACAGCTCCAGGAAGAACCAGTGCAGCAGGTAGATCCCGAAGGAGGCCCGATTGACTTGGTTCAGCAGCGCCGGGATCCGCCGCACCCTTCCCGCCAGGGGGAAGGCGATGAGGATGACCCCGGCCGCGTAGAGCACCACCTCAAAGCGCTGCGAGGTCGCATCCGGCAGGAAGCCGGTGAGGGCGTTCCGCAGCAGGAGCCCCGCGCCCCCCGCCAGCATGGCTGCCGACAGCGGCCAGAGGCGGCGCAGCCCCAGCTGGAACTGGTCCCGGTCCCGCCCGGAGTAATAGCCCAGTACGTAGTAGAAGAACCAGGCGGGCAGCAGGCGGTACGCGTGGAAGCCGAGGTGGGGAATGGAGACCAGGCCCAGGTTCAACGCGGCCAGGTACGCGATGTTCACCAGGCCGGCGGCCGGCACGCCCACCCACGCCGGGACCCGCTCCAGGATCGGCCGGAACAGCGGGTGGAACAGGTAGAACTGGAACACGACCAGCACGAAGTAGCCGTGATAGCCGCCCGCCACGTTGTACCAGATCCGGTCCACCAGCGGGACGCCCCACTGGTAGTGCTGCCAGGCGGCATACCCCGCGGCAAAGAAGAGATAGGGCAGGAGGAGGTACTTGACCCGCAGCAGGATCGTCTGCGCGTAGGAGCGGCCGGACTTGGAGTAGCCGATCAGGAACGCGGACATGTAGGCGAACGTGGGCGTGGCGAACAGGAGCAGCAACCGGGCCACGTTGAGGCCGCGGTTTACATCCGGGTCCCCGATCAGCATCGTGATCGAATGCATCATGACCACGGCCAGGCAGGACAGGGCCCGGATGAGGATCAGCTCCGGGACGATGACTTTCTGCTTCACGAGGTCCCTCCTGAACTCGCTCCCGCATTTCCACCCTGGAAAGCGCACCCCCGGCAGGACGTCCGCGGGCCTGCCGGGGGGACGTCTTATTTCGATTCGACCTCCGATCCCGGGTCTCCTGCCTGTGCGGGCGGCGCTCCGCACCCGTTCGCAGAGCGGCCGGCCGCGGCCTTCCCGCCGGCTGGTCACCAGGAAGGCCGGCTGCCGCTCACCAGGGCGAACGTGAAGTCGATCAAGACGTCGTCCTGTGTGACCGTGGTGCGGTAGGCACGCTGCACCTCTGGCGGCGTCGTGCGGTGCATCTCCAGGAGCCTCGCCTTCAGGGCCTCCGACAGGTCCGAACGCTCCAGCCAGCCCCGCACGCTCACCTGCGGCATGACGTACACCCGATACCGGATGTCGACGAAGCCGGCCCCCTCCAGGAGCCTCACCAGGTGCTGCGGCAGCAGGACCAGCCGCTCCTCCTTCAGGGCGAAGACCTCGATGAAGTGGGCCACCGACTCGGGCGATGGCGGAATGCCCTCGCCGATCACCAGCCTTCCGCCCGGGCGCAGCACCCGATAGAGCTCCCGCATCGCCTGCTCCAGCCCGTCCGTCACGTGGTGCAGCACCGAGCGGGCCAGGACCCGGTCGAACGACCGATCCGGCAGGGGGACGGCCCGCAGGTCGGCGTGCAGGAGCTCGAGCCCCGGCAGCTTGCGCCAGGCCTGTGCCAGCATCTCCTCGGAGTTATCGACGCCGACGTAGCGCGCGACCCGCGGCGCCGCCACGGCGGCCACCTGGCCGGTGCCGACGCCGGCCTCCAGCACGTGGTGCTCCGGCTTCAGATCCGCAAAGGCCAGGAAGGCAGACAGGTAGTCGGGGTTGGCCGCCCACTGCTGCTGGTCGTACTCGGCCGCGCGCCGCTGCGAGAACTCGTTGAAGACCGGCGGCGTGCGGCCTGCCTTCCCCGGGGGCGCGGGCAGCCCGGCGGCACGGACGATGAGCCGGAACCCGTCGTGGAAGTGGATGTCGCACCGCTTTCCCCGGTAGACGCCCGGCCCCCGCAGGGCGAAAAAGCCCTCCGCCATCCCCGGGCTAGGCGGCTCCCCGGTGTGCTGCCAGGCGGCCGGCACCAGGCCGTGATCGGCGAGGAACAGGACGCTCTGCGGCCGCAGCCGCTCCGCCAGCCGGCCGAAAACCCGGTCCAGCTCCGCATAGGCCCGCACCAGGGTCCGCGGCGGCTGTTCGCGCATCAGGAAGTGGCGGGCGAGGCGCGCCTCCGGAAAGTGGACCCAAAGCACGTCGACCGGCCGGCGCTCGCACAGGCGGAGGACCCAATCCGCGTACCGTTCCAGGCGCGGCCGGAGCAGCTCAGGCAGGTTGCGGAAGTATCCGCCTGACAGGATCTGCCTCAGCTCCTGGTCCGACAGCTTGGTGAGGGGATTACCGCTTGCCAGGTCCGGCGGGTGAACCGCCCGGTCGGTCCCGCTGAGGGGCGGGCCGGCCACGAAGAAGCCGTTCACGCCGGGCGCCGGGTAGGTGTAAGGCGGCCCCACGAAGCCGGCGGTCAGGCCCCAGCGGCCCATCCAGTCCCACAGGAACAGGTCAGGCATGTCCCGGGCGTGGCCGGCCGGCTCCCCGGACTCCGGAACGCGCCGGGCCTGCTCGCCGTGTGCCTTGGGCGGCAGGCCCGCGTAGTAGGTGGTCCAGACGTCAGCCGGGCGGGACAGCGAGTCGATGATGCCGTAGCTGCCTTCGCGGCACAGGGCATCCAGCATCGGCAGGTGCGGCCGGTTGTCCAGGATGACGCGGGGATCGGTCCCGTCGCAGGCCAGTACCAGAAGGCGCGGCGCTCTCACGGCTCCACCCCCCGGCGCCGTTCGGCGCGGGCCGCCTGCACGGCGGCCAGGACGGCGTCGACGAACGCGTCCCAGGTCCGGGTCCGGGCCATCTGCAGGGCGGCGCCGGCCAGGCCGCGGGTCCGGTCCCGATCCCGCAGGGCCGTCAGCACCAGGTCGCCCAGCATCTGCGCGTTGCCCGGCACACCCATGAAGCAGTTGACCCCTGGGACGGCGTAGTCCCGGATCCCGCCGGCGTCCGTGGCCACCACGGGCGTGCCGCAGGCCATCGCCTCCAGCACCCCGAGCTGCGCGCCGTCGCTCACCGAGGCGGCGACGAACACGTCCAGGCTGCGGTAGAACGCGGCGATCTCCTCGTCGCTGTTCACCGTCACCACCTCCACCGGAATCGGCGCGTCCACCGGCAGCCCGTCGGGGTTCAGCACGCACACCTCCACGTCCGGCTCCGCGTGCAGCACCCGCTGCATGGCAGCGAAAAAGGTGTCCGCGCCCTTGAAGCCGTACCCCAGGGCCGGATGGCGGTAGATGAACCCGACCCGCTTCCGGCCTCCCTCGGGGCGGGGCCCCGGCTTGAAGACCGACGTGTCGACCCCCGGCGGCACCGCATGGCAGGGCTTGCCGCTGTGCTGCTGCACGCGGTCAGCCACGGGCCGGGCGGTGGCCATGGAGCGGTAGGGCAGGCTCGTCACATGCAGAGCGGTGCGGACGTCGTAGGCCACGTCCGGCTCAAAGCGGAAGTGCAGCGGCACGGTGACGGCGTCGGCTCGGGCCAGGGCCTTCGGAATCAGCCCCAGGGACGCCGGGATCAGCACGTCCGCAGGGGGATAGCGATGCGGCTCGAAGAACGGCACGCGGTGGATGGGCACGCTGACGGGGTAAGCCACCGGCTGCCCGTCGAGCATGATCAGGAACGCCTGGAGCCCCCGCCGGGCCAGCCCGTCGGCCAGCCGGGCGACCGTCCGCCCGCGCCCGCCCTCATGGATGCCGTAGGTCAGAATCCCGATGCGCAAGTGCGCCACCCCCTGATCCTGGTGTCGTGGTGTGGAGACCCGTGCTGCGGCCCGGCTCGCTCCGCCATCGGGAAACAGCGGCCCCTGGTACGGCCTGCGCCCGGCGGGAACGGGCAGGTTCAGGACGCGCATGATCAGGCCGAAGACGTCGTGGAAGTGAATGTCGGCCCTGACGCCGGCCGGCACCCGCGGACTCCGCACGGCGTAGAACGCCCTGTCCCGGTGGGTGCCGGTGCTGAGGCCGCCGTTGTATCCCTGCACCACCGCCAGGTCGGGGCGGAGCAGCCGGGCGCCGGCCACCCGGTACTCGATGGACAGCATCTTCATCTGCCGGTTGGGCTGTGGCTCCGTGAGCAGCGAGGCGATCGGGGCCATGCCGTGATCGGAAACCACCATGACCGCCTCCGGCTGGAGCCGCCGGGCCAGCCGGGCGAACGCGCGGTCCATCTCCTCGTAGACCTGAATCAACGTTTCAGGCGGGTTGGCGTTCCAGGTGAAGTGGCCCAGCACGTCGGCCTCCAGGAAATAGACCCAGAGCACGTCACAGGGACTCCGCGCCCACAGGCGGTCGATCAGGCCCAGGTACCACTCCAGGTGCGGCCTCAGGCGGGCCGGCGCGTCGGAAAAGTAGCCGTCGAGCAGCTTCAGCAGCTCCGCGTCCGTCAGCTCCGCAAAGGGGCGGGACACCCCCAGGTCCTGCAACCTTGGGGGGTGGGGTATGCTGGACATAGACTCCCGATCGATGAGCGCCTTCAGCGCGGGCGGGGAAACCGCCCGGTCCGTCTGCGACAGGGGGGGACGCGGCATGCCGGAGACGAAGAAGCCCTCCACCTTCGGAGCGGGGTAGGCGTGCAGGGGCTCGACAAAGCCGACCGTGAGGCCGTTCCGGTTCAGCCAGTCCCAGAGGAAGAGGTCGGTCTTCACCGCGCTGAGGTCGGCGGGCTTATGGGCCAGGCCGAGCCGGCTCAGCTGGACGCCGTGCTCCTCCGGGGTGAGGCCCGTGTAGTAGGTGGTCCAGATGTCGCACGAATAAACGCCCGACTCCACCACCCCGTGGCCGCCCCCCTCACAGAGGCTGCGCAGAAAGGGAAGCCGGTGGAGGTTGGCCAGGATCACGTATGGGTCGAGCCCGTCACAGGCGAGTACCAGCAGCCGCGGATGTGACCGCTGCGTCATTCTCTACCGCCTCCCTGAGTGGGCGGATGCAGCCCGAGATGCGCCCGTGCCTTTTGCAGCACACGCTCGTTGTAGGCCAGCGCGTCGGGGCGGGCGCTCATGTTCTCGCCGTGCCAGCGGTAGCGGACGAGCGGCTCCGCCACGTGGCCGAAGCGGTAGTCCCGGGCGAGCCGCAGCCACATGTCCCAGTCGTGGGCCTGCGGCAGTGACTCGTCGAAAAGGCCTGCCCGAAGGTACACCTCCCTGCGGACCAGGGTCGTGGAGCCGTTGATCACGCAGGCCCGGAGCAGCTGCTGGACCTGATCGGCCCGGGAGCGGAAGGTGGGCGAGGCGGTGTGCGAAACCGTCCTTCCCCTGGCGTCCACCACGAACCAGTTGGTGTAGATGAGCGCGCACTCGGGGTGCGCCTCCGCGTACGCCATCTGCTTCGCCAGCTTCTCCGGCAGGAAGGCGTCGTCGGCGCTCAGCCAGGCGATCCACTCGCCCCTGGCCTGGCGGATGCCCTCGTTCAGCGCCGAGGGGGTGCCGCCGTTGGGCTTGCGGATCGTGCGGATGGCACTGCCGTACTGTTCCAGCAGAAACGGGGTGCGGTCGGTGGAGCCGTCGTCCACCACCAGCACCTCCCGGTCGGCGTAGGTCTGGTTCAGGGCGCTCTCCACGGCCTCCGCCAGGTAGCGCGCCGCGTTGTAGGTGGGAATCACCACCGTGACTTTCGGATGGCCGGCCACCGCTCACCCCTCCCGGTCCGCGGAGACGCAGTGCTTATCTACACTATGTAAACTGGAGCCGGGGGGTCACACGGCGGGACCCGGGGCAGGAAGTCCGCAGGCGGCCACCGCAAAAAAGGCCTGACCCGGCGGAGTCTGCTGCTCCGCCGGGCCGGCCGGCGCCATGCGTGCGCCAACAATTCGTGCGCAAAGAGCGCACGCCATCAGTGCGCGCGTTACTCATTCGAGCGAGAACACGTAGTGGTACAGCGGCTGGCCGCCGTACTGCATCTCCACCTCGTGGTCGGGGAACCGCTTGCGGAGCTGCTCGGCGACCGCCTCCGCCCGCTCGGGGTCCACGCTCTCGCCGTAGTAGACGGCGATCACCTCGCCGCCCTTCTCGGCCACCATCGCCTCCAGCAGCTCGGTCAAGACGGCCTCGGGCTCCTTCCCGACCTTGCGGATCTTGCCGTTCCACAGGCCGAGGATGTCGCCCTGCCGAATCTCCAGGTCCTCGTACACCGTGTCCCGCACGGCGTAGGTGACCTCGCCGGTCTCGACCCGTGCGATGGCCTGCTTCATGTTGTTGAACAGCCGCTCGCCGTCCTCCTCGTCGGGCATCCAGGCCACCATCGCCGAGATGCCCTCGGGCACCGACCGGGTGGGCACGACGTAGACCTTCTTGTTCGTCAGCCGAACCACCTGCTCGGCGGCCATGATGATGTTCTTGTTGTTGGGCAGGAGGAAGACCTGCCGGCTGGGGCACCGCTCCACCGCCTCCAGCAGGTCCTGCGTGGACGGGTTCATCGTCTGACCGCCCTCGATGACGTGGCTGACCCCGAGCGACCGGAAGATCGCGGCCATCCCGGCGCCGGACGCCACGGCGACCACGGCCGTGGGCTGCTCGTTGGCCGGGGCCGGATCGTCCGCAGGGGCGGAGTTGGCCTCCGCGCGCGGCGCCGGGGCCGGGTTGTCAGGGGAAGCGCCGTCGGGCCCGGGGTTGCCGGTCCCGGACCGGGCCGCATTCGCCGCGGCCCCGCCGGGCTGGGCGTGGCGCAGCAGGTCCGCGTGCTGCTCCCGCATGTTGTGGATCACGATGTCGATCAGGTCGCCGTACTGGATCGCCAGCGACAGGACCGGTCCGGGATTGGACGCGTGGATGTGCACCTTCGCCAGGTCCTCGCTGCCGACGACGTAGATGGAGTCGCCCCACTGCTCCAGCTCCCGGGCGATGCGGTCCAGGGGAATCGGCTCGCCGTCCCGGTACCGCCGGATGAAGAACTCGCAGTCGTAGGGGAAGCGGATGTCGGAGATCTCCTCATCGACCTTGAAGGCCACCTGCGTCGCCGGCGACGTGTCGTGCCGGACGGGGACGGCCTCCTCGGCGGGCCGGGCCTCGGGCACGGCCACGCCGGCCGCCTCGCCGGCGAGCGCTTCATAGTACCCGCGGTAGATGACGGTCAGCCCCTTGCCGCCGGAGTCGACCACGCCCGCCTTCTTCAGCACGGGCAGGAGCTCCGGCGTCTTCGCCAGGGCCGCCTCCGCGGCCTCGACGGCGGCGCGCATCACGGCCGCCGCAGACCGGTTGGTGCGGCTGACGTGCTCCGCCGCGGCGGCGGCCTCCCGGGCCACGGTGAGGATCGTGCCCTCGACGGGCTTCATCACCGCCTTGTAGGCCGTGTCCACGCCCTCCTGCAGCGCGCGGGCCAGGTCACGGCCGTCGATGGTGACCTTGCCGTCCAGGTACTTGGCAAAGCCGCGGAACAGCTGCGAGAGGATGACCCCCGAGTTGCCCCGCGCGCCCATCAGCGAACCCTGGGCCAGGGCGGCGGCCACTTCGCCGACCGTGCGGTCGCTGGCCCGCTCCACCTCCCGGTTGGCCGAAGCGAGCGTCATCGACATGTTCGTTCCGGTGTCGCCATCCGGCACGGGAAAGACGTTCAAGGCGTTGACCGCGTCCTTCTCCGCGTCGAGCCTGGCCGCCGCGCGAAGGATCATCTGCTTTAACGCCTTGCCGTCGATGGTATGAGTGCTCAACGACCAGTTCCTCCTCATCCCCGCCGGCCCTTCCGGCAGGGCTGGAATGGAGACCTCACGCGGCGTCCGGTCACGCCTGTTCGATCTTGACGCCGCGGACGTGGATGTGGACCGCCCGCACCTTCAGCCCTGTGTACGTTTCGACGACGTACCGCACCTTCTCGGTGACGTTCCGCCCGATCTCCGAGATGCGGGTGCCATATCCGACGACGATGTAGAGGTCGATGTCGACGGAGTCGCCGCCGACCTCAACGGAGACGCCCCGGGCCAGGTTCTCGCGGCCCAGGAGCTCGGAGATGCCGTCCTGGAAGCGGGAGGAAGCCATGCCGACGATGCCGTAGCACTCCGTCGTGGCAATGCCGGCCAGGGTGGCGATGACCTCGTTGGAGACGTAAATGCGCCCCCGCTCGGTGATCAGCTCCTTCCCCACGGGGGCTCCCCCCTTTCCAGCGGCGTAATGTTCTTCCTGGGGACGCCGAATTCCTGCCGTCTGCGCCCGATTGGCCGCGGGCACCGCACTTGTCATGTTTGTACAGGTTGTGCTATGATATGGAGCGTGCTTTGAACCCGATGAGGGCGAGCTCGGCCAAGAGGGGGTGTCAGACCTTGGCTCGTCGGTGCGCGATCTGCAACAAGGGCGTGTCGCACGGCCACAACGTCAGCCACGCTGAGAACAAGACCAAGCGGACCTGGTCGCCCAACCTCCAGACCGTCCGTGCGGTCCTGAACGGCCGCGTCATGCGCATCCGCGTCTGCACCCGGTGCCTCCGCAGCGGGAAGGTGCAGCGGGCAGTCTAGTTCGCCGCCGTTCGTCATGGAACCCGGCCGCAGGCAGCGGCCGGGTTTTCGCCTTTTTCCGGACGCCGGCTACTCGGCCTCCCGCATCTTCTGCCGGACTTGCAGGACCTCCTCCGGCGAGAAGCGGTAGACCGCGCTGCAGAAGTGGCAGGTGAGCTCGGCGCCCTTGCCCTCGTCGACGAGGCCCGTCAGCTCGCTTTCGTCCAGCAGGGCGATCGCGCTCAGGGCCCGCTCCCGGCTGCACCGGCACTGGAAGCGCAGGTCGCGCCGCTCAAGGACCTGGTAGTCGAGCCCGGCCAGCACCGCGGCCAGGATCTCCTCGGGCGTCATCCCCTGCTCCACCGCGAGGCTGACGGAGCCGAGCCGGGCCAGGTTCTGCTCCAGCCGATCCCGGTCGGCATCCGGCGTCGCCGGCATGAGCTGCAGCATGTAGCCGCCCGCGGCCACCACCGCGCCGTCCGGCCCCACTCTCACCCCGAGGCCGACGGCCGAGGGCGTCTGCTCCGACCGGGTCAGGTAGTAGGCCAAATCCTCGGCGATCTCGCCGGAGACGAGCTCCGCCGATCCGGTGTAGATGCCCTGCAGGGCGAGCTGGCGGGTGACGTACAGCATGCCGGAGCCCACCGCCGCCCCTACGTTCAGTTTGCCCTGCGCCGTGAGGTCCAGGTCCACATGGGGCTCGATGACGTATCCGCGCACGCGGCCCTGCTCGTCCGCGTCGCAGATGATGCCCCGCAGGGGGCCGTCGCCGGCCACGCGCAGGGTCACGGACTCGTCGGGATCCTTCAGGGTCGACGCCAGAAGCGCCGTGGCGGTGAGGGCACGCCCCAGGGCCGCGGTCGCGACGGGCCACGTATCGTGGCGGCGGCGCGCCTCCTCCGCCAGGGCGGTGGTCACCGCCGCAAAGGCGCGCACGTTCCCGCCGGCGCCGATCGCCCGCACCAGGTAGTCGGCCATGTTCGCTTCTACCTCCAAACGGCAATTCTTCCCTATTATAGCCAAGCATGGACCCCGGCGGCAATTCGCCGCCGGGGTGCCGCGCGGATAAACGGCCGATGCGGCCGGCCAGCGGGCTGCGGGCGGGCCCGGTGCACGCTACGCGGCGTCCCTGCCTTCCCCCCGCTTGCCGGAAAACAACCTCATGATGACCATCAGCACTTTTCCTAAGGGTCGCGGCAGTCGGATGACGGTGATGCGCACACAGGTGCCCCCCTTCCCTGTCCGATGGCTCACCGGCCGATCAACATGTAGCCAGCGCCGGCGATCAGTCCCCCGATCACCGCGGCGTAGACGAAGCCAGGCAGGGCCGCGAGCACGATCGCCACTCCCAGGAGGATCAGCAAGACGCCCACCAGCGTTTTGTGCGGCGGCCTCGGCCTGAACAGCCTCACCCGCACGGCGACCCCTCCCCGTCCCTGCGAACCCGTTCTTCCCCCAACATACGTAGGCAGGGGGGAAAACTTGCCTCCGGAATCGGGGAGCGGGAGGCGGCCGCATCAGGTGACGGCGATGGAGAGCATCCGGGCCAGGTCGATCAGCACCACCAGCCGGTCGCCCAGCCGGGCGACGCCGCAGACGTAGTCCTGCCCCGCCACCGTCAGGCTGGCGTCCGGCTGGGTGATGGCCTCTTCCTCGATGGTCGCCACCTGCTCCACGCCGTCCACCACCAGCGCGGCGGTGAGGCCCCCGACCGTCAGGATCATGATGCGGCTGTCGCCGTCCGCCGGCCGGGCGGGCAGGCCCAGCCGCTTGCGCATGTCGATGACGGGCATGACCTCGCCCCGCAGGTCGATCACGCCCTCCACGAAATGGGGGGTGTTGGGCAGGCGCGTGACCGGGGTGAGGTAGCTCACCTCGCGCACCACCGCGATGTCCGCGCCGTACCACTGGTCAGCGAGCCGGAAGATCACGTACTGGCCGGCCGCCATCGTGCAACCTCCTTTGCCTCAACCGTTGCCGGGCTGCCCGCGCAGGGCCGCGATGGCCGCCGCGTAGTCGCCCTTCCCGAATACCGCCGTCCCCGCCACCAGCACGGTGGCGCCGGCCTCCACGCACAGGGGGGCCGTGCGCGGATCCACGCCGCCGTCCACCTCGATCTCGACCCGGTCGGCGAGGCCGGCCTCGGCGAGCAGCTCCCTCGCCTGCCGTATCTTGGGCAGGCACGACTCGATGAAGCGCTGGCCGCCGAAGCCGGGGTTGACGGTCATGATCAGCACCAGGTCCACCATGTCCAGCACGTGGGCCAGCACGCCGACCGGCGTGTGGGGGTTGAGCGCGACCCCGGCCCTGACGCCCGCCTCCCGGATCTGCCCCAGCACCCGGTGCAGGTGGTCGCAGGCCTCGGCGTGAACGGTGATCAGGTCGGCCCCCGCCTTCACGAAGTCGGCGATGTACCGCTCGGGCTGCCGGATCATCAGGTGCGCGTCGAAAAACAGCTTCGAGCGCGGCCGGAGCCGGGCGATGACCGGCGGGCCGAACGTGATGTTGGGCACGAAGTGGCCGTCCATCACGTCCAGGTGGGCCCAGTCGGCCCCCGCCGCCTCGATGGCGGCCAGCTCCTTGCCCAGCTCCGCGAAGTCGGCGGAGAGCAGGGACGGGGCAACCTTCACGCGCCTGGTTTCGGTCACGGGTACTACCACCTCTTCATGGCTTCGACTTCGGCGAGGAACGTCAGGTAGTTGCGATGGCGGCTCTCCGGAATCGCCCCGGCCTCCACCGCCGCCCGCACCGCGCAGTCGGGCTCCTTGCGGTGCAGGCAGTCCGCGTACCGACACTCCGACAGGTAACGGACAAACTCCGGGAAGTAATCGCGCAAGGTCCACTTGTCGATGTCCTGGAACTCCAGGTAGGTGAACCCGGGTGCATCGGCCAGCAGCCCGCCGCCCGTGAGCGGGATCAGCTCCACGTGGCGGGTGGTGTGGCGGCCCCGGCGGGACTTGGCCGACAGCTCCCCGATGCGCACGTCCTGCCGCTCCGGCTCCAGGGCGCGGACCAGGCGGGACTTGCCGACGCCCGAGTGGCCTGCCAGCACCGAGATCTTGCCCACCAGGTGGCGCCGGAGTTCGTCCAGCCCCCACCCCTCGGCCGCCGAAATCGGCAGCACCCGGTAGCCCACCTGCTCGCCGTACATCCGCACAAAGGCGGCGACCTCCGCTTCCTCCACCAGGTCGATCTTGTTGAGCAGGATCAGCGGCTCGACTCCCGCCTGCTCCACGTGAACGAGCACCCGGTCGAGGAAGAGGTAGTCGGCCTCGGGCTCGACGAGGGTGAAGACCACCAGGCACTGGTCCACGTTGGCCACCGGGGGCCGCTCCAGGCAGTTGCGGCGGGGCAGCACCTTCTCAATGCGCCCCTCGCCGTCGGGCGCCAGGGTGACCTCCACCTGGTCGCCCGCCCGCACCTGCAGGTTCTCCAGCCGGAACTTGCCCCGGGGCCGGCACTCCACCACCTGGCCGTCCACCAGCACGTAGTAGATGTTCGAATGCGATCGAATCACCTGTCCTACCGGCACACTTCGACCCCACCTCTTCCGATCAAGGCAGCTCCACCCAACCCGCTTCTACGCCGTTGACGTGGATGATCAGGTAGGCGCTGCTGCCGTAGAACCTGTCCGACACGATCACATGACTGCCGCCCTCCAGCTCCTCATCCACCAGGACGCGCGGCTCCTCGGCGCCGTCGATCTCGTCGACGAGCACCACCTGGAACCGGACCTTCTCCGTTTCCGGCCCGGGCACGATCAGCTCCTTGGTGAACTCGGTGCCCTGAAGCTCGGGCCCGGAGGAGACCACCAGGTCCACCCGCTGCCCGGGGGCCACCTGGCTTCCCTCGGCCGGGATGGCGGCCAGCACCGTCCCCGCGGGCAGCGGATCCGGCCGCTCCGTGACGCTCCCCGGCACCAGCCCCGCGTCCGTGATGGCCTTCCGGGCGTCCTCCAGGGACAGGCCCTTCACCGTGGGCACCTTCAGCGGCCCCAGCGAGACGGTGAGGCTCACGTTGGAGCCGACCTTGAGCGGCGTAAGGGCCGGCGGGGACTGGGCGATGACCTCGCCCTCGGGCCGGCTCGAGATCTGATCCTTGATCTCGCTGACCCCGAACCCCGCGCTCTTCAGCCGGGCGACCGCCTGGTCGACGTCCATGCCCACCACGTCGGGCAGCTCCACGGTCTCGGGCCCCTTGGAGATCACCAGCTCGATCACGGCGCCCTCCTTCACCCAGGATCCGGGCTCGGGCCGGGCCTCAATAATATAGAGCTGCTCCAGGTCGCTGTGCCGCTCCGACACGATGACCCGCTGCAGCTTGGCCGCGGCCAGCATCTCCTCCGCCTGGGTGATGTGCACGCCCACGATCGGCGGCACCTGGACCTCGGGCACGTAGAGGAAGTTCCAGAGCGCCCATGCCCCGGCCCCGAGGCCGCCCAGCAGGATGGCCAGGGCGGCGGAGATGAGGACGATGTTGCGGATGCGGGCGCGCCGCCGGGCCGCCTCCGGATCCCGCGGCCGCTTCGCCCGGCTCCGCTCCCGCCACGGGACCCCGGAGCGGCCCCGCAGGGCCCGCACGTCCATCGTGGGGAAGTCCCCGCCCCGCATGTGCGTGCGGCCCTCCAGGTGCATCTCCAGGAAGTCGGCCAGGGCGTCCCGCATCTCCACCGCGCTGTCGAACCGGTCCTCCGGCTCCTTCTCCATGGCCCGCAGGATGATCTCGTCCAGCTCCGCCGGGACCTCCGGGTTGAGCTGTGACGGCGGATCCACCCGCTCCCGCAGGTGCTTCAGGGCGACGGTGATCGGGCTGTCGCCCTGGAAGGGGACGGTGCCGGTGACCATCTCGTAGAGGACGACGCCCAGCGAGTAGAGGTCCGACTTCGCCGTCGCCGGCTGGCCGTCGGCCTGTTCGGGGCTGAAGTAGTGCGCGGAGCCCATCCAGGAGCCGGTGCGGGTGAGCGTGTCGGTGGTGACCGCGCGGGCGATGCCGAAGTCGGCCACCTTCACCCGCCCGTCCTGCCCCAGCAGGATGTTGTGGGGCTTGATGTCCCGGTGCACGATCCCCTGGGCGTGGGCATGGGCCAGGGCGTCGGCGATCGCGATGGCAATGCGCGCCGCTTCCGCCACCGGCAGCGGCCCCTGCTCCTGGATCAGGGCCTTCAGCGTCTTGCCCGCGACCAGCTCCATCACGATGTAGTGGACTCCACCGTCCTCCCCCACGTCGTAGGTCTGGACGATGTTGGGATGGGAGAGGCTGGAGGCGTTGTGCGCCTCGCGCCGGAAGCGGCGCACGAACTCGTCATCCGCGCCGAACTGGCCGCGGAGGGTCTTGACCGCCACCTCCCGGCCCAGTTGAAGATCCGTGGCCCGGAAGACCACGGCCATGCCGCCGCCGCCGATGCGCTCTTCGATTCTGTAGCGGTTGCTGAGAACTGTGCCGATCAACGACCGTTATCCCTCCCACCTGGCGGCAAGCACCGTGATGTTGTCGTAGCCTCCGCGACTGTTGGCCAGGTTGACCAGCCAGTCGGCCAGGGCGTCGGGCTCGAGCTGGAGCGCAGCTTCGCGGATCTCCTCCAGGGTGACCAGGTTGGAGAGGCCGTCGGTGCAGAGCAGGAGCAGATCGCCCACGGACCACTCCAGCTCCCGCTGCTCCACCGGCATGTCCGGCCGCACCCCCAGGGCGCGGGTGAGCACGTGGCGCTGCGGATGGAAGGCGGCCTCCTCCGCGGTGAGGTGGCCGCGCAGCACGAGCTCGCCGGGGACGTTGTGGTCCGAGGTGATCTGCCACGCCCCGCGCGGCCCGACGAGGAACGCCTTGCTGTCGCCCACGTGGCCGACGTAGAGGCGCGGCCCGATGGCGATCACCGCCGTCACCGTCGTCCCCATGTTCGCCAGCTCCCGGTGGGCCAGCTGCTCCTGCAGGATCGCGCGGTTGGCCTCCCGGATCGCCTCGACCAGCCCTTCGCCGACGGAGCCCTCCCGCGCCCACGCCTCGACGCGCGGGGGCACGTAGGCGCGCAGGGTCTGGATGGCCAGGCGCGAGGCGACCTCGCCGCCGTCGTACCCGCCCATCCCGTCCGCCACCGCCAGGAGGACGCCGCCGCCCGGCACGGAGAGCGGCTCGAACAGATAGGCGTCCTGGTTGCTGGGCCGCACCCGGCCAGGATCGGTCCGCTCGCTGTACACCAGCCTCACGGTGACCTCATCTCCTCAAATGCGCACGCTGCGCACGGTTTCGCAACTGGCCGCAGGCGGCGTCGATCTCGCCGCCCATCTCCCGCCTCACCGTCGTGGCGATGCCGCTCGATTCCAGGATCTGCTTGAACTGATTCACCCGCTCGGGGCCGGGCCGCCGGTACTGCGGCCGCTCGGCCACGGGGTTCATGGGAATCAGGTTGACATGCGCCAGCGTCCCCTTCAGGAGGCGGGCCAGCTGGCGCGCCTCCTCCGGACCGTCGTTGACGCCCTCGATGAGGATGTATTCGTACGTGACGCGCCGGCCGGTCTTCTCGGCGTACTCCCGGGCCGCCGCGAGCACCTCGGCGAGGGGCCAGATGCGCGCCACGGGCATCAGCTGCCGCCGCAGCTCGTCGTTCGGCGCGTGCAGGGAGAGCGCCAGGGTGATGGGCAGCCCTTCCTCCGCCAGCCGCCGCATGCCCGGGACGATGCCCGACGTCGAGATGGTGATGTGGCGGTAGCCGATGTTGAGCCCGTCGGGCTCGTGCAGCAGCCGGACGGCCTTCAGGACGTGGTCATAGTTCTCCAGGGGCTCGCCCGAGCCCATCAGCACGACGGTGCTGACCCGCTCGCCTGGGGGCAGCTCCCGCTGCATCATGATCACCTGGTCGACGATCTCGCCAGCCGTCAGGTTCCGCACCAGCCCGCCCACCGTGGAGGCGCAGAACGTGCAGCCCATCCGGCAGCCGACCTGCGTGGTGACGCAGACCGAGTGGCCCCACGACTGGCGCATCAGCACCGACTCCACCAGCGACCCGTCCACCAGGCGGAACAGGTACTTGGTCGTGCCCGTGCGCCGGTCGTGCTGCTCGGCCTCCTTCTCCAGCAGCCTGAGCAGGGTCGTCTCCGCCAGGCGCTGCCGGAGCCTGGCCGGCAGGTTGGTCATGGCGTCGAAGTCCTTGACCCCCTTCTGGTAGACCCACTCAAACAGCTGCCGGGCGCGGAAGCGGGGCTCTCCCAGCTCCGCCATCAGGTCGACCATCTCGTCCACCGTCATGCCCACCAGCGGCTGCCGGCCGAGCGCGGCGAACAGCAGCGCCGGGTCGGGGATTTTCAGCGGCACATAGCCGGATTCCTGCACACGGGGGTCCTCCTGTTGGAAAAGATTCGACTAGAGACAGGGCCTACTTCTGAGTTTACCCTGCGGGTGCGGGTTGGGCAAACGTTTCGTGCGGCGCCG
>QGVE01000028.1 GCA_003242675.1 Bacillota bacterium
CTCACTACCCACCACTACCGTCCAACCACCCACTACTCACCGCTCACAACCCACAACTCACCGCTCAAGAAGGAGGCATGTCATGCAGATCCAGCCCCTGCCCTATGACGCCATCGCCCTGGAGCGCTTCCGGCGGGAGGGTCCCTTCATCTGGCTGTGGGAGCCGGAGCGCACCGAGGCCGTGCTCGGGGCCGGGACGCCCGAGACCGACGTGGACCTGGCCCGCTGCGCGGCGGACGGCGTGCCGGTGTACCGCCGCAGGGGCGGGGGAGGGGCGGTGGTGCTGGCCCCGGGCTGCCTGGTGATCACGGCGGCGTACGAGGCGTCCCGCCGGCGGTTTCCCACGCAGTGGATCGGTCCCATCGCCGAGGCCGTCGCCCGGGCCCTGCGGGGACTGGGGCTCCGCGACGCGCAGGTGCGGGGGATGGGCGATGTGGCGCTGGGCGACCGGAAGGTGCTGGGCTCCAGCCTGTACGCCAATCGGGAGGTGGCCCTGTACCAGGGTTCCCTGCTCGTGGACCCGGACTTGTCCCTGCTCGCGCGCTACCTGCCGCACCCCTCCCGGGAGCCCGACTACCGGCGGGGCCGCAGCCACGCCGAGTTCCTGACGTCGCTGGTGCGCGAGGGCTACCGGGGCGATCGGGAAGCCCTGCGGGCGGCCCTGGTCGCCGAACTCCGGCGCGTGTAGCGGGCGGGGATTGCGCGCCGAGCACGAAAAGGTTAGCATTGTCCAGAGTGTTTCGAGGTGGCAGGGGATTGGCTTGCGGTATCGCTTGATCGCCCTCGATGTGGACGGCACCCTGTTCTGCAGCAAGCATCAGGTGTCGCCCCGCACGCTCACGGCACTGGAGGCGGCCCGGCGGCGCGGCGCGATCACGGTCATCGCCACCGGCCGCACAGTCCACTCCGCCCTCGCCGTCAGCCGGGAGATCGGCGGCGGCCCGGTGATCTGCTGCAACGGCGCCGGCCTCCTGGACGAGGCGGGGCGGCTGATCTACCATCAGGGCATCCCCACCGAGCCCCTGGTGCAGGCCCTGCGGCTGGGGTGGCAGGCCGGCCTCCTGATGCACTGCTACACGCCGGAAGGCATTGTGCTGGACCGGCCCCTGACCCACCTGGCGAACTCGTACAGGTGGCTGCGCGCCGGCGGTGCGCGGCTCAGGGCGGTCCTCAACGTCGCCCGGATGTGGGGCGCGAACCGGACCCGCGTGGTGCCGCGGCTATACCGCTGGGCGGCATCCCCGCACCGGCCGCCCGTCCTGAAGGTGATGATGCTCGGCGATCCGTCCCGGGTGAAGGCCCTGGCCGGCGAGATCCGGCAGGCGGTCGCAGGGGTTGAGGTGACGTCCTCCGGCCCGGACAACCTGGAGGTCACCGCCGCGGGGGTCTCCAAGGGGAGCGGGCTGGCGGAGCTCGGCCGGCGCCTCGGCATTCCGCCCGAGGCGATGATCGCGTTTGGCGACTCGGACAACGACCTGACGATGCTGCGCTACGTGGGGCTGGGCGTGGCGATGGGCAACGCGGCCCCCCACGTCAAGGCCGCGGCGGACCGGGTGGCGCCGCCGTGCGACGAGGACGGCGTGGCGCGCGTCCTGGAGGAGGTATGCAGCGGATGAGAGCCCTGGAGGCCGTGACCCAGCTGCTCATGGGGCTGTGGGTCGGCGCCGCGGCCGGCTTCGCCCTGAGCGCCCCCAAGATCTTCGAAGCCTTCGGACCGGACCGCCAGTCGGCGGGCGACCTGGCCGGCGACATCATCTACCTCTTGAACAACGCCGGGATGCTGCTGGGCGCGGGCGCGCTCCTGACCCTTCTGCCCCGGCTGCGCAGCGGCGTCAACAAGGTGCGGCTCGTGCTCCTCCTGGGCTGCCTCGGCCTGGCCCTGACCACCTGGCTCTACATCTTCCCGCAGATGGAACGGGCCGAGCCGCCCGAGCCCATCCAGAACTACGCGGAGACCGATCCCGTGCGGGTGGAATACAACCGCTGGCACACGCTCTCGGAACGGGTCTACGGCGCCGCCATGGTGCTCGGGGCCGGCGTGATCCTGCTGGGCCCCTTCGCGGAGACGAAGGGGGGGCGCCGGTAGTTGGACTGGGAGCTGCGGGTCCTGCAGGCCCTGGAATCCTCCCGCCCGGCCTGGGACGAGCCGCCGGACTGGCGGGCGGGGCTGGCCCTCTACGAGGGCCTCAGCCTGGGCGGGCAGCGGGGACTGGGTCGCACGAACGTCCGCCTGATCGACCTGGGGGACCCGAATACCCCCGCCCGCCGCGAGCCCGGGGCGGTTGAGCAGATCGAGGCAAGCCTGCCCGCCGGCATGACCCCGTCCGACCTGCTCTGCATCGAGGCGGCGGTGCTCGTGGCCACCGAGCGCGGGCTCGGGGACGCCTACTTTCCCCTGCTCCGCCTGATGAGCCTCCCCACCTGGCACGTGGTCCAGGGCCGGCTGACGTGGCTGGGGCGCGAGGGCTTCGCCGCGCAGCAGAAGCTCAGCCTCACCCGGGCGGGCCGGGGGCTCGGGGCCCTGCTGGGGCTGGCGGCCGGCGACGCGCTGGGCTGCACGGTGGAGTTCATGAGCCGTGAGGCGATCCGGGCGCAGTACCCCGGCGGGCACCGGGAGATCGTCGGCGGCGGCCCCTTCGGCATCCCCGCCGGTGCGGGGACCGACGACACCGCGATGGCGGTGGCGGTCGGGCGGGGCATCCTGGAGCAGCCGGACGACCCCGTCGACGCCGTGGGCCGCCACTTCGTCGCCTGGTACCGCTCCGATCCGCCGGACGTCGGCAGCACCTGCCGGACGGCCATCGAAGCCTACCTGCGGCTCGGCTCCTGGCAGGCGGCGAGCGACGCCGTGAAGGGGAAGCTGGGCCGGTGGGCGGCCGGCAACGGGGCGCTCATGCGGACCCTGCCTGCCGCACTGGCCTACGGCCCGGATCCCGGCCAGGCGATCCGCATCGGGCGCATGACCCATCCGCATCCGGAGTCGGATGCCGCCATCGCCGTCTACCACCGGACGGTCGACGCCCTACTGGAGGGGGCGGCGCCGGCGGAGGCCCTGGAGGCCGGCCTGGCGCCCCTGCCGGGGGGCGACCCGGAGGTGCAGGCGGCGATCGCGGGCCTGGCCGAGCGGTTCGCCGACCTGGCCTCCCGCCCGGCGGACCGGATCAAGTCCGGCGGGTACGTGGTGGAGACGCTGGAGGCGGCCCTCTGGGCGTTCCTGCGGACCGACTCCCTGGAGGAATGCATCGTCACCGCGGTGAATCTAGGGGAGGATGCCGACACCGTCGGCGCGGTGGCTGGCGGCCTGGCCGGCGCGGCGTACGGCCCCGCCGCGGTGCCGCGGCGATGGAGCCGGGCCTTGCGGGAGCGGGCGGTGATCGACCAACTGGCCGCCGGCCTGTACGCGGTTTACCGGGAGCGCCGGAGCGACAAACGCGATTAATGGAGGTGTGGCGGCGGCCGGCCGGTGACCGGCCCGCCGCAGCGGATGACGACAGAGACGAAACAGCAGGACAGCATTCAGTTCGGACTCACCCTGGTGCAGAAGATCCTCTACGGCGTGCTGCTGCTCAGCGTGGCTGCGGCGGTGACGCCTCTGAGCCCGCTGTTCCAAGGCCCCGGCGGCACGGTGTTTTTCGTGCTCTACGGCATCTTCGTGGGCGTGCTCTCGTGGTTCGTATCGTCCAGCTGGGTCTTCGGCCTGGAGCTGACGAAGCGGGAGATCCGGGTGCGGGACGCCGGGCGGGTCGTGGTCATTCCCCTGGACAAGATCGGGATGGTGGTGCGGGGCGGGCGCAGCCCGTTCCTGCCGGCGATCTGGCTGGTGCTGCGCGGGGTCGACGTCGGCCGCGCGCTGCCGGAGAAGGGGGTCAACCCGGTGACCCGGGAGATGCTGGACAACTTCCGGCGCCGCAACCCGGGGAAGAAGATCACCTTCGTTCCCATCCCGATGATCTACCTCCGCTCGCCCCGCGGGTTCGTCGACGAACTCAAGCGGCGCATTCCGCCGCTCGCCGTCGACGAGCGATTTGGTAGAAAGTAGTCCCGCCATCCCTTGTCACGGGCGGTGTTCTGTGCTATTATGAGCACCGAGGTAGCCTTTTCCGTGTGTTAAGGAGTGGGTGTCAACCCACTCTTTTCAACGTCCAAAGGTTGACGGATGGTGTGCGGGTTCGCCAAGAGCCGGTGCGAGCCGGCTCATTTGGTGCCCGCAATCGGGAAACAGTAGTGCTGCAGGGCTGCCGGAGCGGCCCGACGGCACAACCTGATCGGAGGTCTGGTCCTGTTTGGCGAAGAGCCGCAAACGTCTCGAGGAGTTGGTGGAGGAGCTGGCTGCCCCCCACGCAGCCGCGCTCGGGTTGGAACTGGTGGGGGTTGAGTTGGTCAGGGAAGGTTCCTACCGCTATCTCCGGGTCTACATCGACAAGGAGGGCGGGGTTGGATTCGACGACTGCGAGGCGCTCAGCCGGGTGGTCGATGCCCAACTGGACCAAATTCTGCCCAATCCACCGTACGATTTCTTCGAGGTCTCTTCGCCGGGGCTGGACCGGCCCCTAAAGCGCGAGGCAGACTTCGCCCGCTACGTGGGACACAAGGTGGTGGTTACCACCTATGCCCCCGTGGACGGGCAGAAGTCGTTTGTGGGTGAGTTGCAGGGGCTGATCGACGGCCGCGTGACCCTCACCCTGACCGAGGGCAAGGGCCGGGGCCGGACCATCTCCTTCGACCGCCAGCAGGTGGCGAGCGCTCGACTTTACGTTGAGTTTGATGAGCTTGAGAGGGGACTTGAGGAATGAAAGCCGAGATTCTCGAGGCGCTGGATGACCTGGTGCGCGAGAAGGGCATTTCGCGGGAGGTCCTGATCGAGGCGATCGAGGCGGCCCTGATTTCCGCCTATCGCCGCAACTTCGGCTCGGCGCAGAACGTGCGGGTGTTTTTCGACGACAAGACCGGCGAGTACCGGGTTTATGCGCAGAAGGAGATCGTGGAGCAGGTCACCGACCCGCGGCTGCAGGTCAGTCTCGAGGAGGCTCGGATGAAGAACCCGAACTTGCAGCTGGGCGACATCTTCGAGGTCGAGGTCACGCCCCGCGACTTCGGCCGCATCGCCGCCCAGACCGCCAAGCAAGTCGTGGTCCAGCGCATTCGTGAAGCCGAGCGCGGCATGATCTACGAGGAGTACGCCAGCCGTGAGGGCGAGATCGTCACCGGACTCGTCCAGCGCCAGGATCCGAAGACGCGGACGGTCTACCTGGAACTGGCCCGGGGCGTGGAGGCGGTGCTCGCGCCTAACGAGCAGATCCCCGGCGAGCGTTACGTGGAGAACCAGCGCATCAAGGCCTACGTCATCGAGGTCAGGCGCACCCCCAAGGGCCCGGCGATCGCGGTTTCCCGGACGCATCCGGGCCTGCTGAAGCGGCTGTTTGAGCTGGAGGTCCCGGAGATCCACGACGGCACCGTCGAGATCAAGGGCATCGCCCGCGAGGCCGGCTCCCGGTCCAAGATCGCCGTGATGGCGCGGGATCCCAACGTCGATCCCGTCGGCGCCTGCGTGGGGCAGAAGGGCCAGCGGGTGCAGAACATCGTCGATGAGCTGCAGGGCGAGAAGATCGACGTGGTCGAGTGGTCTCCGGACCCCGAGGTGTTCGTGGCCAAGGCCTTGTCCCCGGCCAAGGTCACGCAGGTCATCTGCGACGTGGAGAACCGCATCGCCCGCGTGATCGTGCCGGACTACCAGCTTTCGCTGGCCATCGGCAAGGAAGGGCAGAACGCCCGCCTGGCCGCCAAGCTGACCGGCTGGAAGATCGACATCAAGTCCGAGTCGCAGGCAGCGGCCGGCGCGTGGGGTGAACTGGGCGACGACGCCGGCTAATGCCGGCCACGCGCCGTGACGGATGGCAGGGGAAGGGAGGTGGTCGCGATGGCCAAAGGGCAGCAGCCCAAGGTGAAGAAGGTTCCCCAGCGCATGTGCGTTGGCTGCGGCCAGATGCGCCCCAAGAAGGAGCTGATCCGGGTCGTGCGCACGCCCGAAGGCGCCATCGAGCTCGACACCTCTCCCTCCCGCAAGCGGCCGGGGCGCGGCGCCTACCTCTGCCCGGACAGGGAGTGCCTGGCCAAGGCGGTCAAGGGGAAGCGCCTGGAGCGGTCGCTGGAGCATCCCATCTCCGACGAGGTCTGGGCCCAACTGGAGGCGCAGATCGGGGTGGTGAAGGCGGAGTGATGCCGCCATCGCTTGCCACCATGCTCGGACTCTGTCAACGGGCAGGGAAGCTGGCGTCCGGCGACCTGGCAGCCGAGCAGGCCCTCCGGCGCGGGCACGCCCACCTGGTCCTGATCGCCGCCGACGCGAGCGAGCGAACGCAGTCCAAGTTCGCTCACCTCGCTGCGCAGGCCGGTGTTCCGTGCTACGTCGTGGGGACCCGCGCAGACCTGGGCCGGGCGATCGGAAAGGCCGGGCGTGCGGCGGTGGTCGTGCAGTCCCGCGACTTCTCCCGGGGGATCCGCGGGATCCTCGAGCGGGAGGGCCTGGCGCCCGTGACAGGACGGGGGTGATCCGTTGGAGCCCAGGCTTCGCGTATTTGAACTGGCGAGAGAGTTGGGTGTGGACTCCAAACGCGTATTGGAGGTCCTGCAATCTTTGAACGTGGATGTGAAAAACCATATGAGCACCATCGACCAGAAGACAGCCGAAAAGGTGACGGAAGCGGTGCGGCACGCGGAACCCCAGGGGGGCGAGGGCGCGGCCAATCCCGCCGCGAAGCCCGCGAAACCGGCGGCGCAGTCCAAGCCGACGCGCGACGCGAACCCGGCGAAGACGTCACTCCTGGAGGACTTCTTCGGGTCCGGCACCCGCCCGCAGCGGCCCCTCGTGGAAAAGCGGGAGCGCCGCCCGCTGATGGAGCGGCGAGCGCCGGCGGAACGGCCTGCGGCCGAGCTGCGGCCGGGGGCCCTGAAGCCGGCGGCTCCGGCGCGCCCCGCGGCAGAGGTCCCGCCGGCGCAGCGGCCGGCCGAAAAGGCGCAGCCGGCGGCGGCCGCTCCCGGTCCCGAGCGTGCGCGCGCCGAGGCGAAGCCTGGGCAGCCTGAACGCGCCGGCCAGGCGGCCGCAGCCACCGGTCCGGCCGCCCCGCAGAAGCCGGCCGCCACCCCGGCTCCGGCGGAGCAGAAGCCTGCCGCAAGCAGCGAGCGGGCCGCGGCGGCCGCTCCGGCCAAGGCCGCTCGGACCGATGCAGCGGCGCCGGCCGATCAGGCCGCCAAGCGGCAGGCTCCGGCCCCCGAACGGCGCGAGGAACCGCCGGCCGGTGCTGCGCAGCCTTCGGCGGGCCGGCCGGCTGCCGAAGCGGCACAGCCGCAGCGTGTGGCCGGCGCACCGGCCAAGCCCGCGGCAGCCGCCAAGTCGGGCATCGGCCTGCCCACCAAGCCGGCCGAGAAGCCGGCCGAACAGGCGCGGCCCGCGGGCTCCGGCATCGGCCTGCCGGTGAAGCCTGCGGCCGGTCAGGCAGGCGCGCGCTCTGGCGGCGGACTCGGCCTGCCCCAGAAGCCGAGGGGCGGCGCCGCGCGGTCCGGCGGCGGACTTGGGATGCCGCAGCGGCCCGGGCGGCGCAGCGCGCCGCTCGCCATCCCGAAGCTGGATCCCAAGGTGGCTGAGCAGGCGAAGTCCAGCGAGGGCAAGCCCCGCTTCGGGAAGGGCGAGAAGCGGAGCATCGATGACCTGTACGACCGTCGGGAGGAAGCCGCTTCGCAGCCGGCGGAGGAGAAGCTGTTCGCGCAGCGGCAGAAGCGGAAGGCTGCGGCCCAGGAGCGGCGCGTGCTGAAGCCCATCACGATCTCGGGTCCGATGACGGTCAAGGATCTGGCCCACGAGATGGGCGTCACGGCGGCGGAGGTCATCAAGACGCTGCTCACCGGCTTCGGCATCATGGCGACCATCAACCAGGAGCTGGACGTCGACACCTGCGTCCTGGTCGCCTCGGAGTTCGGGGTCGAGGCTACGGTTGAGCAGAAGGAGGACATCACGGAGATCTACGACCGGGTCGAGGATCCGGACGAGCCGGAGGAGCTGAAGAAGCCGCGGCCTCCGGTGGTCACGATCATGGGCCACGTGGACCACGGCAAGACCTCGCTCCTGGACGCGATCCGGCAGACGAAGGTGGCGGCTGCTGAGGCCGGCGGCATCACGCAGCACATCGGCGCCTACGAGGTGGAAGTGAACGGCAAGAAGATCACCTTCCTCGACACCCCCGGCCACGAGGCCTTCACCGCCATGCGCGCCCGCGGGGCGAACGTGACCGACATCGCCGTTCTGGTCGTGGCGGCCGACGACTCCGTCATGCCGCAGACGGTGGAGTCGATCAACCACGCCAAGGCCGCCAACGTGCCGATCCTCGTCGCGATCAACAAGATCGACAAGCCCGAGGCCAACCCGCAGCGGGTCATGCAGGACCTCACGCAGTACGGCCTGGTGCCGGAGCAGTGGGGCGGCGACACCATTATGGTACCGGTGTCCGCCAAGGAGAAGACCAACCTGGACCTGCTGTTGGAGAACATCCTCGTGTTGGCTGAGGTGTCCGACCTGAAGGCGAACCCCGACAAGCCGGCGGCGGGCACCATCCTGGAGGCCGCCCTGGACAAGTCGCGCGGCCCGGTGGCCACCGTGCTGGTGCAGGCGGGTACGCTGAACGTCGGCGACGTCTTCGTGGCCGGCATGACCTGGGGCCGGGTGCGCGCGATGTTCGACCACCGGGGCCGCCGGCTGAAGTCCGCCGGTCCCTCCACGCCGGTGCGCGTGCTGGGCTTCAACGCCGTGCCGCAGGCCGGCGACGTGTTCCGCGTGACGCCGGACGAGAAGACGGCCCGTGCCGTGGCGGAGAAGCGCATCGCCCAGGCGCAGGCGCAGCGCCAGGCGCAGAAGGCCATCTCGCTGGACGACTTCATGAGCCAGGTCGCGCAGGGCGAGATCCAGGAGCTGAACGTCATCGTCAAGGCGGACGTCCAGGGTTCGGTCGAGGCCATCCGCGGGCAGCTGGAGAAGCTGCGGAACGAGGAGGTCAAGGTCAGGGTCATCCACGCGGGCGTCGGCGCGATCTCGGAGTCCGACGTCATGCTGGCGGTGGCTTCCAAGGCCATCATCATCGGCTTCAACGTGCGTCCTGACGACCGCGCGTCCCGTGCGGCGGATGAGCACGGCATCGACGTGCGCACGTACAGCGTCATCTACGACATCGTCGATGACATCGAGGCCGCGATGAAGGGCATGCTGAAGCCCAAGATCCAAGAGGTGATCCTCGGCAAGGCCGAGGTGCGGGAGACCTTCAAGGTGCCCAAGGTCGGCGTGGCCGCCGGCTGCATGGTGATCCAGGGCAAGGTCACCCGCAACGCCCGCTACCGGCTCATCCGCGACGGCGTGGTGGTCTGGGACGGCGAGATCAACGAACTGCGCCGCTACAAGGACGAGGTCAAGGAAGTGCCCGAAGGGTACGAGTGCGGCATCACCCTGGTGAACTTCCACGACTTCAAGCGCGGCGACATCCTCGAAGCTTACGAACTGCAGGAGATCAAGGCCGGCTAGGCCGGTGAGGAGTCCGGCGAAGGCCGGTGGCACCGCCACCGGCCTTCGCTGGCACAAGGGGCCTGTGACCCGGCCCTGTGGGAGGAGTGTGCACCATGTCAGGCAACGCGCGCGCCGTCCGGGTGGGCGAGCAGATGCGCGACGAACTGGCTCAGCTGCTGCGGGAAGAGGTGAAGGACCCGCGCATCGGGTTCGTCTCCGTTGTCAAGGTAGAGGTCTCGCGCGACATCCGGCACGCGAAGATCTACGTCTCGGTGCTGGGCGACGAACAGCAGAAGAAGGAGACCATGGCCGGGCTCACGTCGGCCACGGGCTTCCTGCGCAGCGAGCTGGCCAAGCGGCTGCAGCTCCGGTACATGCCTGAGCTGCACTTCGTGCTGGACGAGTCGATCGAGCACGGACAGCGCATCGCCCAGCTCCTGGACCAGGTGCAGGAAGAACGGAAGCGCACCGAGCGGGGGGAGGGTGAGTAACCTGCGGGTCGACCTTAGGGCGGCGAGCCGGTTGATCGCCGAGGCGCAGCGGATCCTCTTCTTCATGCACGTCCAGCCCGACGGGGACTCGATCGGGTCGGCCCTGGGCATGATCCGCGCCCTCCGGCAGATGGGCAAGGAGGCCATCCTGGTCGGCGCCGATCCCATCCCGCCGACGTTCCACTTCCTGCCCGGGTGGAACGAGTACCGGGTGCCGTGGCAGGAGGTCGAGGGGGAGTGGGATCTGTCCTGCTTCCTGGACTGCGGCGACCTGGAGCGGGTGGGGCCGGCCCTGCCTGCGGTGCGGCGCGGGCGCAAGACCCTGAACGTGGATCACCACCCGACCAACACCGCCTTCGCGGACTACAATTACCTGGACTGCTCGGCCGCCGCGGTGGGCGAGCTGGCCTTCCGCATCCTGCGCGAGATCGGCGCGCCCCTCGACGCGGACACGGCGCTCTGCCTCTACACCGCCCTGGTGACGGACACGGGCGGGTTCCGGTATGACTCCACCGGCCCCGAGACGCACCGCATCGCCGCGGAGCTGATCGAGCGGGGAGCCCGGCCGTACGACGTGGCGCAGGCAGTCTTCGAGACCGAGTCGCTCAGCCGCCTGGCCCTGCTCGCCCGGGCCCTGCAGACGCTGCAGCTGGACGACACGGGCCGGGTGGCCTGGATGGTCGTCACCCGCCAGCTCCTGGCCGAGGCGGGCGCGTCCGACCATGATGTGGAGGGCGTGGTCAACTACGCCCGGTCGGTCGCCGGGGTGGAGGTCGGCATCCTGTTCAAGGAGACGGAGGACGGCGCCGTGCGGGTGAACCTCCGTTCCCGCCGCACCGTCGACGTGGGCGCGGTGGCGCAGCAGTTCGGCGGGGGCGGCCATGCCCGCGCCGCCGGCTGGACGCTGAACATGCCCATCGCCCGCGCGGTCCGGCAGGTCGGGGCGGCGGGGGAGGGGGGGCTGTAGCGATGGGCCGTGGCAATGGCAGCCTCGCTGAGGTGGACGGGGTGCTCAACCTGCTGAAGCCCCCGGGGATGACGTCCCACGACGTCGTCGCCTTCGTCCGGCGGACGCTCGGGGTGAAGAAGGCGGGGCACACGGGCACCCTGGATCCCGGCGCGGCGGGCGTTCTGCCGGTCTGCATCGGCCGCGCCACCCGCCTGGCGGAGTACATCGCCGGAACCGACAAGGCCTACAGGGCGGAGATCACCTTCGGCGTCACCACCGACACCCAGGACGCGTTCGGCACCGTCCTGGCGGAGGCCGACGCCTCACACCTGACCCGGGGGGATGTCGCGTACGCCCTCACCCGGTTCCACGGCCCGATCGAGCAGGTCCCCCCGATGGTCAGCGCCGTGCGCGTCGGGGGGAAGCGGCTGTACGAGCTGGCCCGGGAGGGCGTGGCGGTGGAGCGGGAGCCCCGGCGGGTGTTCATTCACCGGCTGCAGCTCCTCGACTTCCGGCCCGGGCCCCGCCCGGTGGCGTACATCGACGTGGTCTGCTCGAAGGGGACCTACGTGCGCACCCTGGCCCACGACCTCGGCCAGTATCTGCGGGTGGGCGCGCACCTGTCGCATCTGGTGCGGACCCGTTCGGGGCCGTTCCTCCTCTCCGAGGCCGCCACGCTGGAGGAGCTGGCGGCCGGCAAGGCGCGCGTCCTGCCGCCGGCGGCGGCCCTGGGGGACATGCCGCGGGTGACCCTGTCCGGGCGGGACGCCGCCCGTGTGCTGCACGGCGTGGCGCCGCCGGTGCGCGTACCACACCCGGACGGCACGACGGTGGCCCTTCTCGCCGCCGACGGAGAGCTGCTGGCGCTGGCCGAGGTGGTCAGGGGCGGCCTGCGGCTCCGGAAAGTCTTTTCGTGATCGAGGTAGAGACATGGAGCTTGTCACACGCATAGCAGACGTTCCGGTCCGGGGGACGGGCAACCTCGTCGCCATCGGCAAGTGGGACGGCGTGCACCTGGCCCACCAGGCCATCCTGAAGGCCCTGGTCGCGGAGGCCCGCCGGGTCGGGGGCCAGGCGGTGGCCGTCGGCTTCCATCCGCTGCCCATGCAGGTCTTGCGCCCGGATGTCGCGCCGCCCATGCTGCAGACCCTGGAGGAGCGCGCCGAGTTCATGGCCGCGCTGGGCGTCGACGTGCACCTCGCCCTGCCCTTTGACCGGGAACTGGCGGACATGACGCCAGAGGCCTTCGTCCACGAGGTGCTGGTCGGCCAGCTGCGGGCGCGGCAGGTGATGGTGGGCTTCAACAACACCTTCGGCCGGGGCGGCAAGGGCACGGCCGAGACCATGCGGCAGCTCTGCAAGCCCCTGGGCATCCCGGTGCATGTCTTTCAGCCCGTGCGGGCGGACGGGGAGAACGTCTCCTCGACCGAGGTGCGGTTCGCCATCGCCAAGGGGCGCATGCAGGCCGCCGCGCGCCTTCTGGGGCGGCCGTACGCGCTGCGCGGCGTCGTCGTGTCCGGCGACCGGCGGGGCCGGCAGCTGGGCTTCCCCACGGCCAACCTCCGGCTGGACGAGGGGCGGCTTCTCCCGCCCTACGGGGTCTACACCGTGCGCGTCACCGTCCTGGGCGAGCCCCGGAAGCTCGTGCCGCCGGTCACCGTCACGCCCCGGACCGGGCCGGCCTACGGCGGCATGCTGAACCTCGGCGTGCGCCCGACGGTGGGCGGAACCGAGCCGCGGTGCGAGGTTCACCTGTTCGACTTCCGCGGCGACCTGTACGGTCAGGAGCTCCAGGTGGAGTTCCTGGAGTACATGCGGCCGGAGCGTGCGTTCCCGGACCTCAGCACCCTGGTCGCCCAGCTCCGGGAGGACGAGCGGGCGGCGCGGGAGTACCTGGCGCGGCACCGGGAGGAGCGGACGTGATGGGGCGGCTGCGGCTGGACCGGCTGCTGGGCCACATGGGCTTCGGCAGCCGCAAGGAGATCCGCGCCCTCCTGAAGGCGGGCCGGGTGACCGTGGACGGCTCGGTGGTGACCGACCCCGGGCTCCTGGTGGACCCGCAGGGCAGCGCCGTGGCGGTGGACGGCCGGCCCGTGGGCTTCCGGCGCCACTTTCACGTGCTCCTGCACAAGCCCTCCGGGGTGATCACCGCGACGGAGGATCCCCGCCAGCCCACGGTGATGGACGTCCTGCCCGAGGCGCTGCGCCGGCGCGACCTGGTGCCCGTCGGCCGCCTGGACAAGGACACCGAGGGGCTGCTCCTGCTGACGACCGACGGGACGCTCGCCCACCGGCTGCTCTCGCCGCGCTGGCACCAGCCGAAGCGGTACCTGGCGCGGGTGGACCGCCCCCTGGAGCCGGCGGACCAGGAGGCGTTCGCCGGGGGCGTCGCCCTGGAGGACGGCTACGTGACCCTGCCGGCCCGGCTCGAGATCCTGTCGCCCCACGAGGGCGTCGTGACCGTGTATGAGGGGAAGTATCACCAGGTGCGGCGCATGTTCGCCGCCCGGGGCAAGCGGGTGCTGTACCTGAAGCGGCTCTCCATGGGTCCGCTCAGCCTGGGCGACCTGCCCCGGGGCGCGGCGCGGTGGCTCACGCCGGACGAGGTGGCGGCGCTCTACCGGTCTGCATCGCTGCCCAACCCCGATGAGCCGGACATTCCGCTTGCCGGGCCGCCCGGCACGTGATAGACTAGTGCTTGTCGACAACCGGAGACTCGGTCTGCCGCTCACTCCGGCGGCCCACTGGGTTCCCGGCGTTTTTCAGATCAGGAGGAGGTCGAATTCCGTGGCGCTGACTCAGGAAGAGAAGCAGAGGATCATCAACGAGTTCAAGCTGCACGAGAACGACACGGGGTCGCCCGAGGTGCAGATTGCCCTGCTGACCCACCGCATCAACGAACTGACCGAGCACCTGCGGGTGCACAAGAAGGACCATCACTCCCGGCGGGGTCTGCTGAAGATGGTCGGCCAGCGGCGCGCGCTGCTCGTGTACCTGAACAAGATCTCGCCGGAGCGGTACGCGAAGCTGATCGAGCGGCTGGAGATCCGCACGGTGATCCGTTAGGCAGAGCGGGGACCGAACCGGCACGCGGTTCGGTCTCTTTCCACCTCTACCCGGCCTGGCCGGCACCCGGGAAGGCGGGGCGAACGTTTTGCGGCACAGGGCCGGTCTGATAGGTAGAGGTGATGCACGGGTGGCCAGAACGGAAGCCGAACGCCGGGAAGCCTTCGCGGCGCTCTTCTCCCAGATGGCCCCGCGCCTTTTCCGCACGGCCGTCGGCATCCTGGGCAACCCTCACGATGCCGCCGATGCCTTGCAGGAGGCCGGGCTGAAGGCGTACCGGTACTTCGACTCGCTGGCCGACCCCGCCGCGGGGCCGGCCTGGCTGAACCGGATCTTGATCAACGTCTGTTACGACCTCGGCCGCCGGCGCGCCCGGGCGGTCCCCACCGGGCTGGAGGTGGTGCCGTGTCCGGGCGGCTACGGCGCGCCGGAGACGGACTGGCAGCTCCTGGAGGCGCTGCAGCTCCTCTCCCCCGAACAGCGGGCGACGGTGGTGCTGCGCTTCTTCCAGGACCTGTCCATCCCGCAGATCGCGCAAGTGATGGCGGTGCCCGAGGGAACGGTGAAGTCCCGGCTGCACGCGAGCCTCGCCAAGCTGCGCGCGGCCCTCGCCTCATCCGAAAAGGAGGGTGTGCAGTGAGACCCTACGTGGTCGGCGGTGCGTGCGACCGGGTGCGCCAGCGGGTGGAGGAGGCCCTGAGCGAAGGCGTGCTGGACCTGCCGGCTTCCCTGGCCGCCCATGTGGAGCGCTGCCCCTACTGCAGCGCGGAAGTGCGCGAGGTCGAGATGCTCCTTCATCGCCTCCGCAGCCTGCCCGCCAGCCTCGACCTCAGCCCGGTGCCCGCGGTGGTGGACCGGGTGCTGCAGGCGACGGCGACGGCCGTGAACCCCGACGCCGGAGCCGCCAGAGGCCCGGAGATGAAGCGGCGCCGGACGCCCCAGTGGCAGTGGGTGCTGGGGCAGGTGGCGGCGGTGGTGGCCGTCATCGCGCTGGCCGCGGGCGGCCTCACCCTGCTCGGCCTGCGCATCCACGATGCGGTGGCCGGGCGAGCGCCCGGGCGCGCCGCGGAGCGGTGGATTGCGCCCCTCAGGGACTGGACGGAGGCGCTCTTCCAAAACGTGCGGTGAGCGGCGCTCGGCGCGCCCCGCCGCCGCATCGCCCGAAGAAGCGACCGGAGCCTGCATCGCCCGCCTGGCGCGGGCCGGGCAGGCTCCCCTGCTGTGCGCGCGCATCTCCTTCGCCGAACGAGGGGCTCGTGCTCATACTTCCCTCCCCAGGAAGGAGATGCTACTCAAAGTGTGGAAACCCTATAGGTTAGGAAAAATAAGAGTGCCAGAGGGAGAAGCCGCTGGGTAGCGGCGACGGGCGGCGCGCGGCCGAAGCCGCGGGTGCCGCCCGGTGCACCAGACGGTCCTGGGCACAGAAGGAGGACCAACGTGACCGCGTCGTTTTCGATGGAGCTCGGGGGCCGCACGATGACCCTCGAAACCGGCCGCCTGGCCAAACAGGCCAGCGGGTCGGTGTTGGTGAGATACGGGGACAGCGTCGTGCTGTGCACGGTAGTGGCCAGTCCAACCCCCAGAGAGGGCATCGACTTCTTTCCGCTGACGGTGGACTACGAGGAACGCATGTACTCGGTCGGCCGCATCCCCGGCAACTGGTTCCGGCGTGAGGGCCGGCCCACGAGCAAGGCGATCCTCTGGGCCCGCCTGACGGACCGGCCCATCCGGCCCCTGTTCCCCGAGGGGTTCCGGAACGACGTGCAGGTGATCTGCACGGTGCTCTCGGTGGACCCGGACAACCCGGTGGAGATCATGGGCATGATCGGGGCGTCGGCGGCCCTGACCATCTCGGACATCCCCTTCGAAGGGCCGATCGGGGGGGTCCTGGTGGGGCTGGTCGACGGTCAGTTCGTCATCAACCCCACGGCGGAGCAGCAGGAGCGGAGCGAGCTGCACCTGGTCGTGGCCGGCACGGAGAAGGCCGTGCTCATGGTCGAGGCGGGCGCCAAGGAAGTGCCGGAGGAGGTCGTGCTCGACGCCATCCTCTACGGCCACGAGGTCATCAAGAACACCATCATCCCGACGATCAAGCAGATGCAGGCGGAGGTGGGCAAGCCCAAGCGGGAGGTGGTGCTGTTCACCCCGCCGCCTGAGCTGGAGCAGGCGGTGCGGGAGGCGGCTACGGAACGGCTCCGGCAGGCCGTGCGCAACCCGGACAAGCTGGCCCGTGAGGAGGCGGTCGCCGCGGTCGGGGAGGCGGTCCAGGCGGAGCTGGCCGAACGGTTCCCCGACTCGGAGAAGCACATCGACTACCTGCTGAAGAAGGTGCTGAAGGAGGAGGTTCGCCGGGCCATCCTCGACGAGGGCATCCGGCCCGACGGGCGCGGCCTCAACGAGCTCCGGCCCATCGAGTGCGCGGTGGACCTCCTGCCCCGGCCTCACGGCGCCGGCCTCTTCCAACGGGGCCAGACCCAGGTGCTCTCCATCTGCACCCTGGGCACCCTGGCGGACATGCAGAAGCTGGACGACCTGACGCTGGAAGAGACCAAGCGCTTCATGCACCACTACAACTTCCCGCCCTACTCCGTCGGTGAGGTGCGGCCGCTGCGCGGGCCCGGGCGCCGCGAGATCGGGCACGGCGCCCTGGCTGAGCGCGCCCTGGAGCCGGTGATCCCGTCGGAGGAGGAGTTCCCCTACACCATCCGGGTGGTCTCCGAGGTGCTGGAGTCCAACGGCTCCTCGTCCATGGCGTCGGTCTGCGGCTCCACGCTGGCCCTGATGGCGGCCGGCGTGCCGATCAAGGCGCCGGTGGCCGGGGTGGCCATGGGCCTGGTGGAGGACCCCGAGACCGGGCGGTACGCGGTGCTCACCGACATCCAGGGCATCGAGGACGCCCTGGGCGACATGGACTTCAAGGTGGCCGGCACCAAGAAGGGCATCACCGCCCTGCAGATGGACATGAAGATCTCCGGCACCAGCCGGGAGATCCTGGAGAAGGCGCTGATGCAGGCGCGCGAGGGCCGGATGCTCATCATGGAGAAGATGCTCGCCTGCATCCCCGAGCCGCGCAAGGAGCTCTCGCCCTACGCGCCGCGGATCATCACGATGAAGATCAGCCCCGAGAAGATCCGGGACGTCATCGGCAAGGGCGGCTCGACCATCAACAAGATCATCGAGGAGACCAAGGTGGGCCACACCAAGGTCGAGATCGACATCCAGGACGACGGCACGATCTACATCGCCGCCGTCAACCTGGAGGCCGGCGAGCGGGCGAAACAGATGATCGAGGCCCTGGTGAAGGATCCCGAGCCCGGCATGATCTACACCGGCCGGGTGACGCGCCTCATGCAGTTCGGCGCGTTCGTCGAGATCCTCCCCGGCAAGGAGGGGCTGGTGCACATCAGCGAGCTGTCGGACAAGCGGGTGTCCCGGGTGGAGGACGTCGTCAAGATCGGCGACGAGGTGACCGTCAAGGTCACGGAGATCGACCGGCTTGGCCGCATCAACCTCTCCATCAAGGACGCCAAGCCGAAGCCGCCAGCCTCGCAGCCGGCGGGGAGGCCGCAGGACGCGTCCCGCCACGGTCAGCCGAAGCCCGGCCAGGGCAAGCCCGCGCCGGCGAAGGCCGGGGCCGGCAAGCCGGGGCCGGGACCCGGCAGGCCGGGCCACGGCAGGCACGGCCGGTAGAGCCCGTCGGTCCAGTCGGGTGCGAGGGGGGCATCGGCCCCCCTCGCACCTTTGGAGGGGGATGCGGGAGTGGCGTTTTATCGGAAGACGACGCTGCCCAACGGCCTCAGGGTGGTCACCGAGTCGATCGACCACGTGCGCTCCGCCGCGGTGGGCGTGTACGTGGGGGCCGGCAGCCTGTACGAGTCGCCGGCGGAGATGGGCGTGTCGCACCTGATCGAGCACATGCTGTTCAAGGGAACCGAGCGGCGCACGGCCCTGGAGATCGCCCGCGCGATCGAGGGGCGCGGCGGGGCCTTGAACGCGTACACGGCGAAGGAGTACACCTGCTACTACGCGCGGGTGCTGGACGAGCACCTGCCCGTGGCGCTCGACGTGCTGGCGGACATGATCCTGAACTCCCGGTTCGACCCCGAGGACCTCGCCCGGGAGAAGGACGTCATCTGCGAGGAGATCCGGATGTACGACGACGTCCCCGACGACCTGGTGCACGACCTCTTCGCCGGGGCGCTCTGGCGCGGCCACGCGCTGGGCCGGCCGATCGTCGGCACGGTGGAGCGGGTGCAGGCGATGTCCCGCGACGAGATCCTCGCCTACAAGAACCGCCACTACGTGCCGGCCAACATGGTCATCGCGGCCGCGGGCCACCTGGAGCACGAGCGGGTGGTCGAGTGGGTGGACAAGCTGTTCGGGCCGTTGCCCCCGGCAAGCCACGGCCGGCCGGCGCCGGAGGCGCCGCCGGACCCGAAGGGCCCGGCGATCGTCGTCCGGCAGAAGGACATCGAGCAGGCCCACCTGGTGCTGGGCACCGCGGCCCTATCGCTGGATGATCCCAACATCTACACCCTCTACGTCCTCAACGCCATCGTGGGCGGCTCCAGCTCCAGCCGGCTGTTCCAGGAGGTGCGGGAGAAGCGGGGCCTGGCCTACTCGGTGTACTCCTACCACTCGGTGTACCGGAGCGCCGGCGCCTTTGGCGTCTATGCCGGCGTCTCGCCGCGCATGGTCGGGTCCACGCTGGACCTGGTCATCTCCCTCCTCATGGAGCTCGGCCAGAATGGCGTGACCGAGGCGGAGGTCGCCGAGGCCCGGGAGCAGCTCAAGGGGCAGCTGATGCTGGGGCTGGAGTCCACGTCCAGCCGCATGAGCCGGCTGGGCAGGGGAGAGCTGATCCGGGGCCACGTCCGCAGCCCGGACGAGGTGATCGCCCTGGTAGACGCGGTGACCCTGGAGCAGGTGAACGCGCTGGCGCATCGGCTCTTCGTGGAGGAGAGCCGGGTGCTGGCGGCCGTGGTGCCCCACACGATGGAACACGACTTCGGGCGGTACGGGGAGGTCCTGTATGACTGAGCCATTGCGCCGTTTTGCGCCCGTGCGGGGATACGAGGGCCGGGTCCGGCTGCCCCGGCGCCAGACCCGCTGCTCCGCGGGGTACGACCTCGAGGCGGCCGAGGAGGTCACGATCCCTCCCGGCCAGGTGGCCCTGGTTCCGACGGGCCTCAAGGCCTATATGGGCGAGGACGAGGTCCTGCTGCTGGCTGTGCGCTCCAGCCTGGCGGTAAGGCGCCGGCTCACGCTGGCCAACGGCATCGGCGTCATCGACGCCGATTACGCGGACAACCCCGACAACGAGGGGCACATCCTGGTTGCGCTGGCCAACCTGGGGACCGAGCCGGTGACCATATCCCGGGGCGAGCGGGTGGCGCAGGGCATTTTCGTGCGCTACCTGACGGTCGCCGGCGACCAGCCGGGAGGCCGGCGCACGGGCGGCATCGGCTCGACCGGCAGGGAGTAGGAGGGAGCTTCGGTGGAGCAGGAGCACGAGACCCGCAGGCGGATCGAGGAGCTGCGCCGCCGGCTGCACCAGCAGGTGGACGGGGCGCTGGCGCGGCGGGAGCTCAGCGATCTCCTGCCCATCAGCCAGGAGATCGACCGGCTGGCGGTGGACTTCATCCGCCGCCGCTGGCAGCGCGCGGGGGCCGGGGAAAGTGAGGGGCGTTTTAGCAGGATTTCGCCCAAACGGTGTTGAAGCAAGTTTACATATTTTAGTCATGGTAATTCCGGTAATGGCAGGGTCGCAAGAGCGGAGGTAGGGCCATGGAACGGGGAACGGCGTCAGACGAAAAGGTGGTCGTGTTCACCGTCGGCGGCCAGGAGTACGCGCTGCCGATCGCAGGGGTGCGCGAGATCCTCACCTGGACGGCACCGACGCCGGTTCCCGATGCCCCTCCTTTCGTGGAGGGGGTCATCTCCGTGCGGGGTGAGGTCCTGCCGGTGGTGAACCTAGGCCGCCGCTTCGGCCTGCCGAGCCGGCGGGAGGTGGACCAGCGCCGCATCATCGTCCTGGAGATGGACGGTCAGACCGCGGGGCTGATCGTGGACGACGTCGTGGCGGTGGAGGACGTGGCCGGGGGCAGGATGGCTCCCGTCTCGCCCCTGCTGGCCAGCTTCGGTGGGCCGGACGCGGCCGTGGTGGAAGGCATCCTGCAGCTCGGGGAGGGCCGCCTCGTGGTGGTGCTTGCTCCGGCGCGGGTCCTGGAGACGGCTCTGCAGTAGCGGTGCGCGACCAGCGGTGAGGAGGGTTGCAGGTGGTCCTGGAGCAGCGTGAGCAGCCGTCCGTCTTACAAGTCGTTGTCTTTCAAATGAACAACGAGTATTATGGAGCCGACATCGCCGTCGTGCGCGAGGTGGTGCCGCTCCAGCGGATCACCCGGGTGCCTCGGACCCCGGAGTACGTGCTGGGGGTGATCAACCTGCGCGGCCGGGTCATCCCGGTCATCGACCTGCGCCGCCGGCTGGGGCTGCCCTCAAAGGAGGCGACCCGGGCGACCCGCATCGCCATCGCCGAGGTGGACGGCGACCAGGTGGGCATGGTGGTCGACGCGGTGGAGGAGGTCGCCCGGGTGCCGGCGGACGCCGTGGAGCCCCCTTCCTCCCTGCTGTCTCAGATGGACCGCGAGCACGTGCTGGGCGTGGCCAAGCTGGGAAGCCGTCTCGTGACGCTGCTCGACCTGCGGCGGATCCTGGTGCGGGAGGAGCGGAAGACTCCCGTCGCACAGTAGACCGATGACGGAGGGATGGCCACAGATGGGCTCTGGCTTTGACATCTCCGCAGAGGACATCCGGGTCTTCCTGGACGAGGCGGAGGAACTGCTCCAGACGATGGAGGCCGGAATCCTCCGGCTGGAGAGCGAGGCCGCCGATCCGGACCCGGAGGTCATCCAGGACATCTTCCGGGCAGCGCACACGCTGAAGGGTTCTTCCGCCACCCTCGGACACCAGCGCATGGCCGAGCTGACCCATGCGATGGAGAACGTGCTGGACCGGCTCCGGAAGGGGAAGGCCGCCGTCACGACGCACCTGGTGGACACGCTGTTCCGCTGCCTGGACGCCCTGAAGCTGTTCAAGGATGAGATTGCGAGCGGCGAGCCGGCGCAGGTGAACATCGAGGAGATCATGCGGGAGCTCGCCACCCTGGAGGGGACCTCCGCCCCGCCGGCGGCGGCCCCGGCTCCTGCCCCTGCGAAGGCGGCGGTGGCGCTCCCGCCCCTCAGCGCGGAGCAGCAGGCGAAGGTGGAGGAGGCCCGGTCCAAGGGCCTGCACGTCTACCAGGCCTTGGTGGAGCTCCTGCCGGAGGCGCAGATGCCGGCCGTGCGGGCCTTCCAGGCCCTGCTGGCCGTGGGCGACATCGGCGAGATCGTGCTCTCGGTGCCGTCCCAGGAGGAAGTGGAGAACGACCAGATCGGCTCCGAGCTGAAGCTCCTGTTCGTCACCGGCGAGAGCCTGGATAAGGTGCGGGCCGTGCTGCAGGAAGTCCCCGAGATCGCGGTCCGCACGCTGGCGCCCTATGAGCCGCCCGCACCCGCGGCCCCGCCAGGGCCGACCCCGGCGAGCGAAGCGGCCGCGGCGGCCGCCGCGCCCGCAGCGGATTCGGCGAAGCCGGCGGAGAGCGGCGGCGCTCCGGCGCGGACGGCGCGGACCGGGCTGCGCACGGTGCGGGTCGACGTGGAAGTGCTGGACAACCTGATGAACACCGTCGGCGAGCTGGTGATCGAGCGCACCCGGCTGCAGCAGGTCCTGAGCCGGCTGGAGGTGGAGCGGGAGGGCGACGAGCTCGCGCAGACCATGGCGTCGGCCCTCGCGCAGATCGGGAGGCTCACCAGCAACCTGCAGGAAGAGATCCAGCGGGCCCGCATGATCCCCGTCGAGAACCTGTTCCGCAAGTTCCCGCGGATGATCCGCGACATCGCCCAGAAGTTCGGCAAGGAGATCAACTTCATCATGCGGGGCGAGGAGACCGAGCTGGACCGCTCGGTCATCGAGGAGATCGGCGATCCGCTGATGCACCTGCTGCGCAACGCCGTCGACCACGGCATCGAGCCTCCGGAGGTGCGGGTGGCGGCGGGCAAGCCGGCCGCCGGCACCGTGATCCTGGAGGCGTTCCACGAGGAGAACCACATCATCATCTCCGTGCGCGACGACGGCCGCGGCGTGGATCCGGAGAAGATCCGGGCCAGCGCCGTGCGCAAGGGCATCCTCTCCGAGGAGGCCGCCCGGAGGCTGTCGGATCCCGAGGCGATCAACCTCATCTGGTCGCCGGGCTTCTCCACCGCGGACAAGGTGTCGGACGTGTCCGGCCGGGGCGTGGGCCTCGACGTCGTGCAGAAGAACATCGAGCGGATCAACGGCTCGGTGGAGATCCGCAGCACCGTGGGCCAGGGAACCGAGTTCCGGGTGAAGCTGCCGCTTACGCTGGCCATCATCCGGGCGCTGCAGGTGGAACTGTTGGGCACCATCTACTGCATCCCGCTGGGTTCGGTGGTGGAGACCGACCGCATCCCGGTGAGCGAGATTCAGACCGTGCGCCAGCGGGAGGTGGTCGTGAAGCGGGGCGAGGTCATCCCCCTGCTCCGGCTGGCGGAGGCCTTCGAACTGCAGCGGCCGGAAGGCGCCGAGGAACCCGACGAGATCTTCGTGGTCATCGTCGCCGTGATGGGGCGGCAGATCGGGCTGGTGGTCGACTCGCTCATCGGTGAGGGCGACGTGGTGATCAAGCCCCTGGGCCGGTTCATCGGGGAGATCCCCGGCATCTCGGGCGCCACCATCATGGGCGATGGCGACGTCGCCATCATCCTGGACGTGTCCAGTCTGGTCAACTCCGTTCAGGATGAAGCGGGGCGGCTGGAGATGGTCGCGCACTAGGAGGAGCGCAGATGAAGCTGCAGCCCAGCCAGTGGACTGCCCTGGAGCAGATGGTCACCCAGGCGCTGGCCGAAAGTTCACGATCGCTTTCGCAGATGACGCGGGGGGGGTTCGGGCCGGAGGTTCCGACACTTTCATTGGACCCCCTGAGGGAGCTGCCTGGGGGGGAGCGGGCACCACACCACTCGTGAATCG
>QGVE01000029.1 GCA_003242675.1 Bacillota bacterium
AGCATCCGCCTTTTAAGCGGGGTGTCGTTGGTTCGAATCCAACATGGCCCACCAGAACGCAAAGCTCCCTCCGCCTGGCGGCGGAGGGAGCTTTGTTAACTGAGCTCGCTATCCCAAACCACCGGCAGTTCAAACCCCGTAAGGCCGTTTTGCCGTACTGGCCTCCGGGGAACGATAAGGGCAAGAGTTCGCCATTTCGAGTCAGGCACTCGTGAAGGGCGTCCACCGCCCGCTGGCTGAAAACGGGCACATTCGGCGCCAACGCCGGAAAATCGGAGGCAGGCAGTGGACCTGACTCAGATCGTTCTTGTCCGGTGAGACGGTCAAGGAACCAGCTTCGAAACCCACTTTCGTTGTTTTCAGGGGTATTTCCTGTGGCTCCCCTGCCGAACAGCCTTGCGCCAACAGTACCGGGAGAGATGCCGCCTGGGGTTACCTGCCCGCCCTCGGGCAGGGACGCACGGGGTTGATCGGACGGATCGGAGGCAGACGTGCCGTCTGGAGGTAAGAGCTGAAGTGGTTCGAAGCCCGGAGCCACTTCGGCACGGCCGGCAATCGGCCAGCAGCTGACCAACAGGGCCAGCAGGAACGCCACCAGATGATACCTGCGGATACCTGCTTCCCTCCCGCTTCCGGCGACCAGCGGAGAGGTCTTGGATCATCGGGCGGCACCCACATCCTCAGTTGTCCGGGGGCGTGTTTGGCCGCAGTTTCGGGGGGAACACGAGGTCGAGGACGCCCCGGAGGAGTCCCCTCTTCTTTGTCACGGTGAACACGCTGCTGTGACCTGCGGCCGGCGTGACGTCCGGGCCGCCGGACGAAAAAACGAGACCCCCTGGCGGCGCCGGTCAGACGGCTTTGCAGCCACTGCGACCTGTGCCTGTCGGGGGTCTCGCTACAACCTATGCGGCGCAGGGGGAAAAGATGACGCCTCAGGTTCAGGGCCGTGAGCCGCGGGCGCATAGCTGCGGTGTCGCCTGCACACCCTACTCCCGAGAAAGGGAGCGGTGTGAAGGTGTTCATTGCAAGGCTGCTCGTCATCATCGGTGCCCTCAACTGGGGGTTGATCGGGCTTTTCGGGTTTGACCTGGTGGCGTTCCTCTTCGGCGGCCAGATGTCGCTGGTCTCCCGGATCGTCTACACGCTGGTGGGAATCGCCGGCGTGGTCCTGATCGGCGACCTGGTGGGAACCCGACCGCGCACAGAAGCGTAGGCAGGACGCACGAAGCACACCTTCGGCCGGGCCGGGGGTGTGCCTGTTTGTGGCCCTTTACACAGGTGTGAAGCCTGCGGTAACATATCATCTGCGACCGGAATGCGAGAGTGGCGGAACTGGCAGACGCGCAAGACTTAGGATCTTGTGCCGCAAGGCGTAGGGGTTCAAGTCCCCTCTCTCGCACCACAGGGCTGCACCATGAGAGGTTTCCTGCGTTCCCGTGGCGGAAGCGCAGGAAACCTTTTTGCATCCGATTGCCCTGCGAGGGGTCCGGGCCAGGGCCGCCCACAGGGTCGATACGCGCAACGGAGCCGACCCCGCCGGGGTCGGCTCCGACATTTTCTCCCGCCGGCGTGCTCATCGCCTGGCGGAGAACGCCATGCGCCGGTAGGTGTGCCGCCTGCCCTTCACGGCCAGGCAGTAGGCCAGGATGTTCTCGGGCACCGCCACGCCGTGGTAGCCGGCGTCGCCCAGGTGGTGCAGGTCGACCCCGGCCATCTTGGCGTTCAGGGCGATCTGCCGGATGGTGGCCTCGTCCGCGCCCTCCTGGGAGGTGCCGATGGCCGACATCGCCAGCGCGCCCTTCCGGTGGGCCGCCCGGACGCAGGCCCGCACCTCGTCCACCGTGGTGCCCGGCACCGTGCCCGGCGCCGGCAACAGCACCACGTCGGCGCCGGCGTCCACGAACGCCTCGACCTCCTCCGGCGTGATCACGCCTCCGCCCGGGGAGAGGCCGGAGCCGGCGCCGTGCATGCGGCCGGCGATCAGCACGGCCCGGTCGCCCACGGCCTCCTTGATGCGCCGGAGGCTCTCCAGGATGCCCTGGTTGGTCACCTGGGTCTGGGGGTTACCGGTCAGGCAGAGGAAGTCGGCACCCTGCTCCACCGCCCGCACCGCGTTTTCCGGGGTGGCCCGGCGGCCGGGGGGAACCCGGTCGCTGGGCTCCAGGTTCACCCCCACCGGACGGCCAACCAGCGCCTTCAGGCTCCGGCAGGTCTGTCCCTCACCGGGCTCCCCGGGCAGTCCGGCAATCTCGGGCCGGGTGCAGTCGTAGCAGTTGAGCAGCAGGATGTCCGCGCCAAAGGCCGCAGCCAGCTCCGCGTTGGTGACGCCGTCCACCAGCGGCGGAGTCACCACCACCGTCTCGGCCACCACCAGCCGGCCTTCGGATTGCCGGATGCCGTCCAGCAGTGTGGCGCGCGTGAGCTGGGTCAAAGCTGAGGGGGGCATGTCAAGAAGTCGCATCGGGTTTCCTCCTCTCCAGGAGTCGGCAGACGGCGTCGCGGCCGGCGACGACGGGGCCGGTCGCCAGCACCTCCACCTGGCGGTCCGCGCCGGGGTTGAGCACCACCAACGGGCTCAGGGGGGAGCGGGCCTGCGCCCGGAAGGCCGCAAGGTCCAGCCGGACCAGCGGCTGGCCGGCTTCCACCCGCTCGCCCAGGGCAACGACGGGGCGGAAGACGCCCTTCGCCTGGCTGCTGTCGACGCCGAGGTGCAGCAGGATCTCCGCGCCGCAGTCCGCCCGGAGGGCGAGCGCGTGGCCGGTGGGGAAGAGGGCCACCACCTCCCCGGCCACCGGCGCCACCGCCAGGTCGCCGCTGGGATCGATGGCCACGCCGTCGCCCAGCATGCGGCCGGCGAACACGGGATCCGGAACGGCATCCAGGGGCACGGCACGGCCGGTGATGGGGGCCAGCAGGGTGACCGCAGTCATCTAGATCATATCCTTCAGGATTTGCTCGATGCGCTCGGCGGAGGTGCCCAGAACCACCTGCACGACCTGGCCGACCTTCATGACGCCCACGGCTCCGGCCGCCTTGAGCCGCTTCTCATCCACCGCGCCGGGGTTGTTCACCACCAGCCGGAGGCGGGTGATGCAGGACTCCAGCTCGGCGATGTTCTCCTTGCCGCCCAGGGCGGCCAGGATCTCCTGTGCTCTCGTCTTGTCGTCCAAGATGGCGATCACTCCTCCCGTTGACGATCCACCCTAACAATTAGACACCAGGTGCATGGCTCTCCTCCGGCTCCCGGCCGGGCGTCGGGATGTTGAACCGCACGATGGCCCACCGGAAGATGACGTAGTAGACCACGCCGAAGACCAGGCCGATGGGGATCAGCAGCCACGCGTTGTCCGAGGCGATGCCGTAGTTGAGGACGTAGTCGATGAGGCCTGCGGAGAAGGTGAACCCGTGGTGAATGTCCAGCATCTGCGCGATCGCCATGGAGATCCCGGCCAGCACGGCGTGGATGACGTAGAGGAGCGGCGCGACGAACATGAAGGCGAACTCGATCGGCTCCGTGATGCCGGTCAGGAACGAGGTGAAGGCAGCCGACAGCATGATGCCGCCCACCCGGGCGCGATTCTCAGGACGGGCCGTGTGCGTCATGGCCAGGGCCGCGCCGATCAGGCCGAACATCATGATCGGGAACCAGCCGGCCATGAAGAAGCCCGCCGTCGGGTCGCCGGCGAAGAAGCGCCACAGGTCGCCGGTGGCCACGGTGCCGTCCGGCTTCGGGTACTCGCCGAACATGAACCAGACGATGCTGTTGATGACGTGGTGCAGGCCGAGCGGGATGAGGAGCCGGTTCAGCAGGCCGAAGACGCCGACGCCGAGCGCCCCGGAGGCCGTGATCCAGTTACCCACGGCCCCGATGCCGTGCTGGATGGGCGGCCAGATGAAGCCGAAGATCAGGCCGAGGACCGTGGCAGCGCCCGCGGTGACGATGGGCACGAAGCGCCGGCCGCCGAAGAAGCCCAGGTAGTCCGGCAGCTTCGTGTCCTTGAAGCGCTCGTACATGTTGGCCGCGAGGATGCCGGCGATCAGACCCGCCAGGACGCCCATGTTGATCTCGTCGTTGAGGGTGACGGCGACCTTGGTCATGACGAAGTAGGCGACGACGCCGGAGAGGCCGGCCACGCCGGAGTCCTTGGCCAGGCTGACCGAGAGGCCCACGGCGAAGAGCAGGGGCAGGTTGCTGAAGATCGCATCGCCGGCATTGGCCATCCACGGCCAGTCCAGCACGTCCGGCTGGCCGAGTCGCAGGAGCAGGCCGGCCGCCGGAAGGACCGCCACGGGCATCATGAGCCCCTTGCCAACCTTCTGCAGCTGAGCGAGCATTCCTCAGACCTCCTTTTCACATCCTTTTCACAGGATGAGGGAACCGACCCGGACCGGGAGCGGCGCGGCTGAGCTTATCCCTCCTTTCCGCCGCAGTCTCGGCCAAACGGAAAGCCAGCCAGGGAGCGCCCCGCCACCCCTGCGGGTGCCGGGACTCCTCTGGCTGGCTCATGCCCGCTTGAGCGCTGCGGTGACACGCCAGCTCCGAGAGTCACTGGGTCAGGTTTTTCAGGCGAAGGAGATGGAGCGCCAGGTATCCGACCTCGTCGTCGCTCACCGGCCGCTCCAGCCGCTGGGCCATGTAATCGCCCAGCCGGCGGGCGCAGGCGAACGCCTCGGGGTACTCGCTGCGTATGCGGTCCAGAACCGGATTCGTTTCGCCCTTTCCCGAGACGATCAACTCGATCGCCAGCCGGAGGTGCAGAAGCACACGGGCCAGACGCGGGTCGTCGTCGGACCAGGTGATGCCCGCCTCGGCGGCCAGGAAGGCGGCCGCCTCGCGGATCAGCGCCTGGTGGCGGGCCACCACCTTGGGGGACTGCTTGCGCCGCGCCCCCAAGAGGTGCAGCGCCAGGATCCCCTGCTCCTCCTCCGGAAGCGTCACGCCCAGCCGCGCGGCGATCATCTGCACCGCCTGACCGGCCAGCTCGTACTCCTCGGGGTAGAGCAGCTGAATCTGCGCCAGGAACGGGTTGGGGACCGGCATCCCCTTTCGGACCCGGTCCACGGTCGCCGCCAGGTGTTCCGCCAGCGTAAGGTGCGCCTCCTCGTCCACGGGGCCGAACCGCCTGGCGGCCAGGTTGAGGATCTCCTCGGCCACGCCGATCACGTCGCCCGAGAGGGTCTCCGTCAGGCGCAGAAACCGTTTGCGGTTCCGGCTCTCATCCAGGCGGAAGACCTTCTCGATGCGGGGATCGTCGGGGCTGACAGGGCCCGAGACCTGGAACCCCAGACCCCGCCCTACCACCACGACCTCCTGGCCGGAGGCTGGATCGTACGCCAGCAGGACGTTGTTGTTCAGGGCCTTGAGGGGTCGCAACGAACGGTCCCTGTGCGTCGCCATATTCTCTATATTCCTCTCCACCCGAAAGATTCCTCCCGCGGACTCCGTCCGGCGTCGGAAGGGAACCGCCGTGCATCGGGGCATGAACCTAGATACCCCTGCGCGATTGGCACAACCGGCCTATCCGGATGGATCGGATTTGGCCAATTTGCCGCCGCACATGCGCCCAACGGGCTACCGGGCGTTACAATGACGCCGAATGTGAAAGGGTGAACAACATGACGACGCAGCGTACCCCGACGGGTGAGCGATTGCACATCGCGTTCTTCGGCCGGCGCAACGCGGGCAAGTCCAGCCTGATCAACGCGCTGAGCCGGCAGGCGGTTTCCCTGGTCTCCCCGGTGCCCGGCACGACCACGGACCCGGTGCGGCGCCCGATGGAGCTGCACCCGCTGGGCCCGGTGGTCCTGGTCGACACGGCCGGGATCGACGACGAGGGGGAGCTGGGCCGGCTCCGGGTCGCCCGCACCCTCCAGGTGCTCGACCAGACCGATCTCGCAGTCCTGGCCGTGCCTGCGGGGGAGGAGCCGGGCGAGGCCGAGGAGCGGCTGGTGGAGGAGCTGAAGCGGCGCCGCACGCCGGCCGTCGGTGCCGTGACCAAGGCAGACCTGGACCCGGCGGGGGCCAGGCAGCAGGCCGCCACGCTGACGGAGCGGTTCGGGTTTCCGTTCTGCGCCGCCAGCTGCACAGGGCAGCCGGGGGTGGCGGAGCTGCGGCAGCGGATCGTCGCCGCGGCCCCGCCCGACCCGAGCGAGGTGCCGCTCCTGGCCGACCTGGTCCGGCCCGGCGACCTGATTCTCCTGGTGGTGCCCCTCGACTCCGGGGCGCCCAAGGGCCGGCTCATCCTCCCGCAGGTCCAGGCGATCCGGGAGGTGCTGGACGCCGGCGGCATCGCGGTGACCGTGCGGGACCGGGAGCTCCCCGGCGCGCTGGCGGCCCTGGGCCGCCGGCCCGCCCTGGTCGTCACCGACAGCCAGGTGTTCGGCCCGGTGAGCCGGGCGGTGCCGCCCGAGATCCCGCTCACCTCGTTCTCGATCCTGATGGCCCGGCACAAGGGGGATCTGGCCGAACTGGTCAGGGGCGCGCAGGCGATCGACCGGCTCCGCCCCGGCGACCGGGTGCTCATCGCCGAGACCTGCACGCACCACCAGCAGAAGGACGACATCGGGACGGTGAAGATCCCGCGCTGGCTGCGCGAGCGCGTGGGCGGAGAGCTGCAGCTGGAGTGGGCGCACGGCGGCGAGATGCCCGAGGACCTGGCCCAGTACCGGCTGATCGTCCACTGCGGCGGCTGCATGGTCAACCGCCGGCTCATGCTGAGCCGAATCCGCAGGGCGCAGGCGGCCGGGGTGCCGATCGTCAACTACGGCGTCTGCATCGCCTATCTGCACGGAATCCTGCCCCGGGCCCTGGGGCCCTTCCCGGACCTGGCCGGGGCTCTAGGGGGGATCAGCCGGTGATTCGCCAGGAAGTGCTTTCGCTGATCGCCCGCGCCGAGGCCGGCGCGGACCTGGGCCGGGAGGAGCTCGCCTGCCTGCTCAGCCTGGAGGGCGAGGAGCAGAAGGCCCTGTTCGCCGCCGCGGACCGGGTGCGGGCGCGGACCATGGGCGACGGGGTTCACCTGCGCGGGCTCATCGAGTTCTCGAACATCTGCCGGATGGACTGCCACTACTGCGGGATCCGCCGGTCCAACCGGCACGTCCGCCGCTACCGCATGCCGCCGGAGGAGATCCTGGAGGCCGCGCAGCGAGCGCACCGGCTGGGCTACGGCACCGTGGTGCTCCAGTCCGGGGAGAGCGACGCCCTCGATCCGGAGGAGCTGGCCGGCGTGGTGCGCCGCATCAAGGCCACCACCCCGCTGGCCGTCACCCTGAGCGTGGGGGAGCGGACCCGGGAGGAGTACGCGCTGTGGCGGAAGGCCGGCGCCGACCGCTTCCTGCTCCGGCACGAGACCGCCGACCCGGTGCTCTTCGCCCGGCTGAGGCCGGGGCGGCGCCTGGAGCAGCGGGTGCAGTGCCTCCTGTGGCTGCGGGAGCTGGGCTACCAGGTGGGCAGCGGCTTCATGGTCGGGCTGCCCGGCCAGACGGTGGAGTCGCTCGCCGACGACATCCTCCTGCTCAAGCAGCTGAACGTGGAGATGGCGGGCATCGGGCCGTTCATCCCGGCCCCCCACACGCCCCTGGCGGACGCGGCGGCCGGCACGGTGGAGCAGACCCTGAACGCGGTCGCCTGCGCCCGACTCACGATCCAGGACGCGCACGTGCCCGCCACCACCGCCCTGGGTTCGATCCATCCCCGGGGGCGGCAGCTCGCCCTGGCGTGCGGGGCGAACGTGATCATGCCGAACGTCACCCCGGGCAAGTACCGGGAGCACTATCAGCTCTATCCCAACAAGATCTGCCTGCGGGAGGAGCCGGAGCACTGCGCTCCCTGCGTCGCCGCCCTGATCGTGGGCGAAGGCCGGTTCGTGGCCAGCGGGCCGGGGCACTCCCCCCGGTGGACCGCCTGAAAGGAGGCGCCAATCATGCCTGCTGCTGCTGTGAAGGCGAGTTTCATCGACGACGCGGTGCTGCAGCGCCTGCTGGGATCCGCCGAAAAGCCCAGCGCCGCGCGGCTGGGGCAGATCCTCGACAAGGCGGCCCTGGCCAAGGGCCTGGACCTGGAGGAGGTCGCCGACCTCCTCATGGTGGAGGATCCGGATCAGCTGGAGGCGATGTTTCAGACCGCCTTTGCGATCAAGCAGAAGATCTACGGTAACCGCATCGTGCTGTTCGCGCCCCTCTACGTCAGCAACCTGTGCGTGAACAACTGCCGGTACTGCGGCTTCCGCCGCTCCAACGAGCAGGAGGTCCGCCGCCGGCTCACCCAGGAGGAGGTGGCGGAGGAGGTCCGGGCCCTGATTCGCATGGGGCACAAGCGGGTGCTGCTGGAGGCCGGCGAGGATCCGGTGAACTGCGACATCGACTACATCGTCGACTGCATCCGGACGATCTACCGCGTCCGGGAGGGCAGGGGCAACATCCGGCGGGTGAACGTCAACATCGCCGCCACCACGACGGAGAACTACCGGAAGCTGAAGGAGGCCCACATCGGCACCTACCAGCTGTTCCAGGAGACCTACCACCGGCCGACCTACGCCCTGATGCACCCCTCCGGCCCCAAGCACAACTACGACTGGCACACCACCGCCCACGACCGGGCGATGGAGGCCGGCATCGATGACGTCGGGGTGGGGGTCCTCTTCGGCCTCTACGACTACCGGTACGAGGTCCTGGCCCTGCTGCTGCACGTGCGCCACCTGGAGGACCGGTTCGGTGTGGGTCCGCACACCATCTCCGTCCCGCGGCTTCAGCCGGCACCGGGCGTGGACCTCGCCGCCTTCCCGCACCTGGTCTCCGACGGCGCGTTCAAGAAGCTGGTGGCGATCCTCCGGCTGGCCGTGCCCTACACGGGCATGATCCTCTCCACCCGGGAGACCCCGGAGATGCGGGCGCAGCTCTTGCGGCTGGGCGTCTCGCAGATCAGCGCCGGCTCCAGCGTGGTCATCGGCGGGTACAGCCAGGCGACCCGGGAGGAGCGGGCGGCGGCCCAGTTCGCCCAGGGCGATCACCGCTCCCCGGACGAGGTCATCCGCTGGCTCTGTGAGGAGGGCTACTTGCCCAGCTACTGCACGGCCTGCTACCGCCAGGGGCGGACCGGCGACCGGTTCATGGCCCTCGCGAAGACCGGCCAGATCCAGAACCTCTGCCAGCCCAACGCGCTCCTGACGTTCGAGGAGTACCTGGAGGACTACGCCTCGCCGGAAACCCGGGAGATCGGCCGGCGCACCGAGGCCGCCAACCTGGCCCAGATCCCCAGCGAGAAGGTGCGCGCCGAGACGGAGCGGCGGCTCCTGCGCATCCGGGCGGGCGAGCGGGACCTCTTCTTCTGACGGCATCGCCCGGCCGGAGAGGCCCGCTACGCGGACGCAACAGAAGGACCACCGCGCACTCCGCGGTGGTCTTTCCCTTCTGTGCGCGGCCGGCGCGGCGCGTCAGCGGGCGACCGCGCCGCGCCAGGCCACCATGCCGCCGGCCACGTTCTTCACGTTGGTGAACCCGAGCCGCGTGAGGTACTGGCACGCGGCGGCGGAACGGCTGGCGGTCCGGCAGATCAGCAGGAGCTCTTCGTTCTTGTCCAGCTCCTGCGCCCAGGAGCGGATCTGCCCGAGGGGCTTCAGGATCGCGCCGGGGATGTGGCCCTCGGCATACTCCCATGGCTCACGCACGTCGATGATCTTCGGCCGCTCGCCCCGTTCCAGCCGGGCCTGCAGTTCTGCCGTGGTGATCGACTCGATGCGGGGGCCAAAACCGAACACGCCCATCGCCCTTTCGTGTGAGGTTTTCGCGGGAGATCACGACACTGTCATAATACCCCTACCAGTATGGGTAGTGCAAGGGGGTTGAAATACCCCTGGGGGTATGATTTATCATAGGCGTAAGCGGACGCGCACGCACAAGGAGGAGACGAGGATGGCAAAGCGCAAGATCGTGGTCGTCGGCGGGGTGGCCGGCGGAGCGACGGCAGCGGCCCGCGCCCGGCGCACCGACGAGCACGCCGAGATCGTCCTGTTCGAGAAGGGGCCATACATCTCGTTTGCCAACTGCGGCCTGCCCTACTACGTCGGCCGGGAGATCGGCGACCGGTCGGCCCTGCTCCTGCAGACCCCGGAGAGCTTCCGCGCACGGTTCAACGTGGACGTCCGGGTCCGGCACGAGGTCATTGCCATCGACCGGGCCGGGCGGCGCGTGGCCGTGCGGAACCTGGAGACCGGAGAGGTGTTCAGCGAGGAGTACACCGCGCTGATCCTCGCGCCGGGCTCGGTCCCGATCCGGCCGCCGCTGCCGGGGATCGACCTGCCCAACGTCTTCACGGTACGCACGATCCCCGACGCCGTCGCCATCCGGGAGATGGTGGAGCGGGAAAACCCAGAACGGGCCGTCGTGGTGGGGGCGGGGTTCATCGGCCTGGAGATGGTGGAGAACCTGGCCAACCTAGGGCTGTCGGTGACTCTGGTGGAGAAGGCGGAGCAGGTGCTGCCGCCCCTGGACCCGGAGATGGCCGCCTTTGTGCAGTCCCACCTGGAGCAGATGGGCGTGGAGGTCATCACGGGCGACGGCCTCGCGGCGCTTTCCGGCAGCGATCGGGCGAGGACCGCCCGGCTGGAGAGCGGCCGGGAGGTGGACGGCGACCTGTTCATCCTGGGACTGGGCGTCCGGCCCGATACCCGGCTGGCCCGGGAGGCCGGGCTGGCGATCGGGCCGACCGGAGGCATCCAGGTGAACGAGCGGATGCAGACCAGCGATCCCCACATCTACGCCGCCGGCGACGCCGTGGAGACGGTCCACCTGGTCACCGGGCGGCCTGCGCTCATCCCCCTGGCCGGCCCGGCGAACAAGCAGGGGCGCGTGGCCGGCGCCAACGCCGCCGGCGACTCGCTGACGTTCCCCGGGGCGATCGGCACGGCCATCGTGCGGGTGGGCGGCCTGGTGGCGGCCATCACCGGCCTGTCGGAGAAGGCCGCCCGCCTGGAAGGGCTGCGGTTCTACACCAGCTATACGCTCTCCGGCGACCACGCCGACTACTACCCGGGCATGCAGGAGCTGTTCACCAAGCTGGTCGTCGAGGAGGGCACCGGCCGGCTGCTCGGGGCGCAGGTCATCGGCGCGAGCGGCGTCGACAAGCGGATTGATGTGCTGGCCACCGCCATTTTAGGGAGGATGACCGTGGACCAGCTGGCCAGCCTGGATCTGGCCTACGCGCCGCCCTTCGGCGCCGCCAAGGACGCGGCCGTCGTCGCGGGCATGGTGGCGCAGAACATCCGACGGGGCCTTCTGCGGGTGATCGCGCCGGATGAACTGCTGGAGCGGCTGGAAGCCGGCGCGGAGCTGCAGGTGGTCGACGTGCGGAACCCCTATGAGTTCGAGCTGGGCGCGGTGCCCGGCGCGGTCAACATCCCGGTGGACGACCTGCGCAGCCGCATCGGCGAGCTCGACCCGGCGCGGGAGACGGTGGTCTACGACCGCACCGGCGCGGCGGCGTACGTGGCCGCCCGGATCCTCATGCAGCGCAGCTTCCGTGTGGCGTGCCTCGCCGGCGGCTACGCCCTGTTTCCTGCCGCCGAGGCGGTGCGCAGGCAGCGGGTGCGGAAGGGTTAGGGCTTGTGGGGCGGGACCGGCCCCCCGTTTGGGGGCCGGTCCTTGGCGCGGCGGGGGATGCGGCGAAGTGCCGAACCTCGCGGCACGCGCGAGACGTCTTATAAGCGCGCGGGAGCTTCATTGTTCGAGCGTCGGTTGCGTGGTATAATATCGCAGTTACAGCCTGAGGGCCTGGCTGCATGCAGCGTATATGGCCGGCCAGTCGGCGCCATATACTGAATAGTTGAGGAGGAAACCAGATGAAGGCGTCCTGGGACAAGTTGGACAAGAACTGGATGCAGTTTGAAATCGAGGTGGATGCTGCGGAGTTCTCCAAGTCGGTCGAGGCGGCGTTCCGGAGGATGAACCGGCAGGTGACCATCCCGGGCTTCCGCCGCGGGAAGGCGCCGCGGGCCATCTTCGAACGCGTCTACGGCAAGGAGGCGCTTGTCCAGGAAGCCGTGGAGGAGCTCCTTCCGCGCGCTTACAGCGAGGCCGTGGAGCAGGCGCAGATCGAGCCGATTGCCCAGCCGGAGATCGAGCTGGTGCAGGCGGAGGACGGCAAGCCCTTCATCTTCAAGGGGAAGGTGCAGGTGACCCCGGAGGTGACCCTGGGTCGGCTGTCCGGCTTCGGCATCGAGAAGAAGGTGCCGGAGGTCACCGACGCGGAGGTCGAGGAGCAGCTGAACGCCCTGCGCGAGCGGCTGGCCACCCTCGTGACCGACGAGGCCGGCGAGGTGGTGCAGGGCAGCTTTGCCGTGATCGACTTCGAGGGCTTCATCGACGGCGAGCCCTTCGAGGGCGGCAAGGGCGAGGGCTACATGGTGGAAATCGGCGCGGGCCGTCTGCTCCCCGGGTTCGAGGAGGGGCTGATCGGCGCGAAGGCCGGGGAGGTCCGCGAGGTACAGGTTACGTTCCCCGAGGACTACCGCCCCGAGCACCTGGCCGGCAAGCAGGCCGTGTTCAAGGTCACGGTCCACGAGGTGAAGAAGAAGGAGCTGCCCGAGCTCAACGACGAGTTCGCGCAGCAGGTCAGCCCGTTCAAGACCGTGGAGGAACTTCGGGCCGATATCAAGAACCGTCTGATTGAGGCCGCCGCGCAGAGGGCGGAGGAGGAGTTCCGCAACAAGGTCATCGAAGCGGTGGCCGACGACGCCTCGGTCGAGGTGCCTGAGGTGCTCGTGCACGAGAAGGTGCACGACCTGATCCACGACTTCGAGCGCGAACTGGCGCAGCGGGGCATGACCCTGGAGATGTGGCAGCAGATCACCGGCAAGACCCATGAGGACCTTCACAAAGAGTTCGAACCTCAGGCGGCGAAGCTCGCGAAGGTCGACCTGGTGCTGTCCGCGGTGGCGAAGCAGGTGGGTCTGACCGTGACCGACGCCGAACTCGAAGCAGAGTTCGACCGGATGATGTCCCTGTATCCGAAGCAGCAGTCCTACATCCGGAAGCTGCGGGCGAGCGCGGCTTACCGGGCGCAGCTGCGCAGGGACCTGCTGAGGCAGAAGACGGTGAAGCACCTGGTAGAGCTGAACTCCGCTGCCTGATTTGGCCAGCTGCGGTATAAGTATCGGGTAGAGGAGGTCAGACTATGAGCTACCTGATTCCGTACGTCATCGAGCAGACCAACCGCGGTGAGCGCTCCTACGATATCTACAGCCGCCTGCTCAAGGACCGCATCGTGTTCCTGGGTACGCCCATCGATGATCAGGTGGCCAACGTCGTCATCGCCCAACTCCTCTTCCTCGAGAGCGAGGACCCGGACAAGCCGGTCAACCTCTACATCAACTCGCCGGGCGGCTCGGTCAGCGCCGGCCTCGGCATTTACGATGCGATGCAGCACATCCGGTGCCCGGTGAATACCACTGTGGTGGGAATGGCCGCGTCCATGGCCGCGCTCCTGCTGGCGGCCGGCACCGGCAAGCGGTATGCCTTGCCCAACGCCCGGGTGATGATTCACCAGCCCCACCTCAGCGGGGTGGGCGGTCAGGTCACCGACATCGAAATCACCGCTCGCGAGGCCGTCAAGACCAAGCAGATCATGGCCGAGATCCTCGCCAAGCACAGCGGTCAGACCGTGGAGCGCATCCTGGCGGACACGGAGCGCGACCGCTGGATGTCGGCGGAGGAAGCGGTGGAGTACGGCTTGGTCGATGAGGTGCTGCACCCCAGGGAGAAGGCGAGCCGCTCCGCACGCTAGTCGAAAAGGGGTGGGGGAATGTTCAAGTTCACGGGTGAGGACAAGGGCCAGCTCAAGTGCTCGTTCTGCGGCAAGTACCAGGACCAGGTGAAGCGGCTTGTCGCTGGGCCCGGCGTCTATATCTGCGACGAATGCATCGAGCTCTGCAACGAGATCATCGAGGAGGAGCTGAGCGAAGAGGTCGACTTCGAGCTCAAGGATGTGCCGAAGCCGGCCGAGATCAAGGCGATCCTCGACCAGTACGTCATTGGGCAGGAGCGCGCCAAGCGCACCCTGGCCGTGGCGGTCTACAACCACTACAAGCGCATCAACCTGGGCAACAAGCTGGACGATGTTGAGCTCCAGAAGTCCAACATCCTGATGCTTGGGCCCACTGGCTCCGGCAAGACGCTGCTTGCGCAGACCCTGGCCAGGATCCTCAACGTTCCCTTCGCCGTTGCGGATGCGACTTCGCTCACCGAGGCGGGCTACGTCGGCGAGGACGTCGAGAACATCCTGCTGAAGCTCATCCAGGCCGCCGACTACGACATCGAGAAGGCCGAGCGCGGGATCGTCTATATCGACGAGGTCGACAAGATCGCCCGCAAGTCCGAGAACCCGTCCATCACCCGCGACGTGTCGGGCGAGGGCGTGCAGCAGGCCTTGCTCAAGATCCTGGAGGGCACCATCGCCTCCGTCCCGCCCCAGGGCGGCCGGAAGCACCCGCATCAGGAGTTCATCCAGATCAACACGACCAACATCCTGTTCATCTGCGGCGGCGCCTTCGACGGCATCGAAAAGATCATCGCCAACCGCATCGGGCGGCGCGGCCTGGGCTTCGGCGCCGACATCCGCTCGAAACAGGAGCAGAACGTCGGCGAGCTCCTGCAGCAGATCATGCCGGAGGATCTGCTGAAGTTCGGCATGATCCCCGAGTTCATCGGCCGCCTGCCGATCATCGTCACGCTGGATGCCCTCGATGAGGACGCGCTGGTGCGCATCCTCAAGGAGCCCAAGAACGCCCTGGTGAAGCAGTACCAGAAGCTGCTCCAGATGGACAACATCGAGCTGGAGTTCGAGGAGGAAGCGATCCGGGCGATCGCCAAGGAGGCCCTGCGCCGCAACACCGGCGCCCGCGGCCTCAGGGCGATCATCGAGGACATCATGATGGACGTGATGTTCGAGGTGCCGTCCCGCAGCGACGTCACCAAGTGCATCATCACCAAGGACGTCGTGTTGAAGAGGCAGGAGCCGATCCTGGTCACCGCCAGCGATGCCAAGAGCCGGCGGGCCAAGAAAGAGGAGTCGGCCTGATTGGCGACCCCAGAGCCCCGGTGGTCGAAATGACCACTGGGACTCTTTTCATATGCGGAACGTTCATCCAGCATTCGGCCTGTTCGGGAGCGGCATACTAGCGGAGAACTGCCGCTGAGCGCGCAGTCCGCATGGCGTCCAACACGGATGCGGAGGAGGTTTCCGAACATGGCCCTGGGCGGGATTCTCGCGATCGTCCACGTGCTCTTCGCCGTCGTCATCGGCGTTTACTTTTGGAACCTCTTGCGGAGCCAGCAGGGAAACCGGCTGGCCGTCGAGCGCGAGTCGCGCCGGGAGCTGGACAGGCTGCGGCAGCTGCGGGCGATTCGCCTCACGGAGCCGCTCGCGGAGCGGACGCGGCCCACCAGCTTTGAGGAGATCGTCGGGCAGGAGGAGGGCATCCGGGCGCTGCGGGCGGCCCTGTGCGGGCCCAATCCGCAGCACGTCCTCATCTACGGCCCCCCGGGCGTGGGGAAGACAGCGGCGGCGCGCCTGGTGCTGGAGGAGGCCAAGCAGAACCCGGCCTCCCCGTTCGGCCCGGACGCCGCGTTCGTCGAGGTGGACGCCACCACCGCCCGATTCGACGAGCGCGGCATCGCCGATCCGCTGATCGGATCGGTTCACGACCCCATCTACCAGGGGGCGGGGCCGCTGGGCGTGGCCGGCATCCCGCAGCCGAAGCCCGGCGCGGTGACCCGGGCGCACGGCGGCATCCTGTTCCTGGACGAGATCGGCGAACTCCACCCGGTTCAGATGAACAAGCTGCTGAAGGTGCTGGAGGACCGCAAGGTCTACCTGGAGTCGGCCTACTTCAGCCCGGACGACCCCAACATCCCGTCGCACATCAAGGACATCTTCCAAAACGGCCTGCCCGCGGACTTCCGGCTGGTGGGCGCCACGACGCGGATGCCTCAGGAGATCCCTCCCGCCCTTCGCTCCCGGTGCGTGGAGATCTTCTTCCGCCCGCTCCTGCCCGAGGAGGTTGCCCTGATCGCCAGGCGGGCCGCCGAGAAGGTCGGGCTCGAGCTGGAGCCGGGCGCGGAGGAGCTCATCAAGCGGTACGCGTCCTCCGGCCGCGAGGCCGTCAACATCGTGCAGATCGCGGCGGGGGCCCTCTTCGGCACGGGCCGGCGCGCCATCCCCCGGTCGGAGGTGGAGTGGGTCATCAACTCCGGGCACCTGCAGCCCCGCCCGGACCGGCGCATCCCCAGCCAGCCGCAGGTGGGCTGCGTGAACGGCCTTGCGGTTAGCGGCCCCAACGTGGGCCACCTGCTGGAGCTCGAGGTCGACGTGCGCCGTGCCCGGGCCGCGGGGCAGGGCGTGGTCACGGTCACCGGGGTGGTGGATGAGGAGGAGATGGGCGCGCCCGGCCGGACGATGCGCCGCAAGTCCATGGCCAAGAGCTCGGTGGAGAACGTGCTCACGGTGCTGAAGCAGTATCTGGAGGAGGACCCGCGCGACTACGACGTCCACGTCAACTTCCCCGGCGGCGTGCCCGTGGACGGGCCCAGCGCCGGGGTGGCGATCGCCGTGGCCATCTACAGCGCCTTCACCGGCCGGCCGGTGGACAACCGCACCGCCATGACCGGCGAGGTGTCCATCCGCGGGCTCATCCGGCCCGTGGGGGGCGTTGCGGCCAAGGTCGCGGCGGCGCGCCAGGCCGGGTGCACGCGCGTGATCATCCCCCGGGAGAACTGGCAGGAGGGCTTCGCGCACCTGCCCGGCGTGCGGGTCGTGCCGGTGGAGCGGCTGGACGAGGTCTTTGCCCTGGCCCTGGACGTGCAGCGGGACCAGCCCGCCGCGGCCGTCCCGGCGGACGAGCCGGTGCCCGTCCCGGCGTTCGAGCTGCCGCTTCCCCAGCCGGCGGTGTCGCTCACCGGAACCGAGCGCTGAGCGGCACGGGGCGGGGTCTGCTGGGCCCCGCCCCGTATACTCTTCCTAGGGTCGGCGGAAGCTACTTGCGTTCGAGCGCCCCTCCCGGGCGCACCTTCGGGCGCTCCGGGACGTCCTAATATCACGTATGCACCTGTCCGCGAGACGTGGTCGTAGGGACCAGGTCTGTTATGATAGAATCGAAGAACGCGGTACTGCCAGGAGGTGAGACCGGTGGCCGACAAGCGCTCGGAGCAGCTGCTGAACCTCCCGTTGCTTCCCCTGAAGGGCCAGATCGTCTTTCCTACCTTGATCGTTCCGCTTGAGGTGGGCCGGGAGAAGTCCATGCGGGCGGTGGAGGCGGCGATGAACGAGGGCCGGCGCATGGTGCTGGCCATGCAGAAGGACGCCCGGCTCGAGACGCCCACGCCCGACGACATCTACCTGGTAGGTACGCTCGTCGAGATCAAGCAGGTCGTGAAGGTTCCGGGCGGCACGCTGAAGGTCGTCTTCGAAGGCGTGGCGCGCGTCCGCATCGAGCACTACGTCTTCGAGGAGCCCTACATGCGGGTCGCCGCGGTTCAGGTGGCCGAGCAGGCCGCGCGCACCGCCGAGGCCGAGGCCCTGATGCGCATGGTCGTCAGCCAGTTCGAGCGGTATGTCAAGTCGTCCCGGAAGGTGCCGCCGGAGGCGCTGGTCACCGCCGTGCAGGTGGAGGAGCCGGGCCGGCTGGCCGACACCATCGTGGCCTATATGACCAACCTGGACATGAAGGACAAGCAGGCCGTCCTCGAGACCTTCGACGTCATCGAGCGGCTGGAGCTGGTCTCGGATATCCTCAGCCGGGAGATGGAGGTCCTCGACCTCGAGCGCAAGATCAACGTGCGCGTCCGCAAGCAGATGGAGAAGACGCAGCGCGAGTACTACCTGCGCGAGCAGATGAAGGCCATCCAGCGGGAGCTCGGCGAGAAGGACGATCGCAGCGCCGAGGCCGAGCAGTTCCGCGAGAAGATCGAGAAGCTCGGCATGCCCGAGGAAGTGAAGGAGAAGGCCCTGCGCGAGGTCGACCGGTTCGAGAAGATGCCGCCCATGGCGGCCGAGGCCGTCGTCGTGCGCAATTACCTGGAGTGGCTCACCAGCCTGCCCTGGTCCACCTACACCGAGGACCAGGTTGACCTGAAGCGGGCCGAGGAGATCCTGGAGAGCGCGCACTACGGCCTGAAGAAGCCCAAGGACCGGATCCTCGAGTACCTGGCGGTGCGCAAGCTGGTCAAGAAGATGAAGGGCCCCATCCTCTGCCTCGCCGGCCCGCCCGGCGTGGGCAAGACCTCGCTGGCCAAGAGCGTGGCCGATGCCCTGGGGCGCAAGTTCGTGCGCGTCTCGCTCGGCGGCGTGCGGGATGAGGCGGAGATCCGCGGGCACCGCCGCACCTACGTCGGTGCGCTGCCCGGCCGCATCATCCAGGGCATGCGGCAGGCGGGCACCAAGAATCCCGTGTTCCTGCTGGACGAGATCGACAAGATGTCCTCCGACTTCCGGGGCGATCCGGCGTCCGCGCTCCTGGAGGTGCTGGACCCCGAGCAGAACCACAGCTTCTCGGACCACTATATCGAAGTGCCGTTCGACCTGTCGGACGTGCTGTTCATCACCACCGCCAACGTGGTCTGGAACATCCCCCGGCCCCTGCTGGACCGGATGGAGCTCATCACCATCTCGGGCTACACCGAGGACGAGAAGGTGGAGATCGCCAAGCGGCACCTCCTGCCCAAGCAGCGCAAGAACCACGGGCTGTCGGAGGAGAACCTGGAGGTCTCGGAAAACGTCCTCCGCACCATCGTGCGGGAGTACACCCGGGAGGCGGGGGTGCGCAACCTGGAGCGGCAGCTTGCGGCCATCTGCCGCAAGGCCGCCCGGCAGATCGCCACCCGTGAGGACGCGCAGACGGTGCGCGTGACCACCCAGAACCTCCACACCTTCCTGGGCGCCCCGCAGTACCACTGGGGCAAGCGGCTCAGCGAGGACCAGGTGGGCGTCGCGACCGGCATGGTTTACACCGAGACCGGCGGCGACATCCTGCCGATCGAGGTCTGCCTCATGAAGGGGAAGGGCAACCTGATCCTCACGGGCAAGCTGGGCGAGGTCATGAAGGAGTCGGCCCAGGCGGGGCTGTCCTATATCCGCTCCCGGGCCCGGGAGCTCGGGCTGGACGAGGACTTCCACTCCAAGCTCGACATCCACATCCACGTGCCGGAGGGAGCGGTGCCGAAGGAAGGGCCCTCCGCCGGGATCGCGATGGCGACCGCGGTCGTCTCCGCGCTGACCAACCGCCCCGTCCGGGCGGACCTGGCGATGACCGGGGAGATCACCCTGCGGGGACGGGTCCTGCCCATCGGCGGGGTCAAGGAGAAGCTGCTCGGCGCGCACCGGGCGGGCATCACCCACATCATCCTGCCGCGGGAGAACGAGAAGGACCTGGAGGAGATCCCGGGCAACGTGCGGAAGAAGCTGCACGTGCATCTGGTCGACCACATGGACGAGGTGCTGCGGCTCGCACTGCTGGAGCCCAGGGAGATGGACGAGCAGATCCTGCCGCCGGAGGCCATCGGGGTCGAAGGGGCGCATCCCACCAGCCCCGTGGTGTAAGGGGAATGAGCAAGGCGGGAGGAACCGGACGGTTTCTCCCGCCTTTCGCGCACGGGATGCGGTCCCCGTGCCCGGTGGGGCCCTCTCCGGCTGCCGGCCGGACGAAGGAGGGGTTACATGGGCATACACGCCGAGTTCGTGATCAGCGCGACCGCGCCCGACCAGTTTCCCAGCGACGGGCTGCCGGAGGTGGCCCTGGTCGGCCGGTCCAACGTGGGGAAGTCGTCCTTGATCAACGCCCTCGTGCAGAACCGCAAGCTGGCGAAGACCTCGAACACCCCCGGGCGCACGCGGGCGCTCAACTTCTACCGCGTCTGGCCGCAGGGCAAGGCGCGGCCGCCGGGCGCGCCGGCGGCCAAGCCGTTCTACTTCGTGGACATGCCCGGGTACGGCTTCGCCCGCGTCTCGGAGGCGGAGCGCCGCGCCTGGGGCCGGCTCATCGAGGGATACCTGCTCACCCGCCGGACCCTGCGCGGCATCCTCCACGTCGTCGACGTCCGGCACCCGCCGACCGCCGACGACGTGACCATGCGCGAGTGGCTGCGATATCACCGTTTGGCGACCCTCTGCGTAGCCACGAAGGCGGACAAGGTCGGGCGCTCGGCCTGGTCCCGGCACCTGGAGGTCATCGCCCGGGAACTGGGGCTCGAGGGCGATGTCGAGCCGGTGGTCCTCTTCTCGGCCGAGACCGGGCTGGGGCGCGCAGAAGTCTGGCGGTGGATAATTGAACAATTAGGGTGTTCGACCAGTGGTAAATAATCTTTCCCAAGTATTATCATATCCGACCCTTTCATGGTACATTTAGGATGGTTGTCCCTGGTTGTCCCCGAAGTGATCTGCGCGGAGGGAATCGTTTGTATGCGCTGGTCTCACATCCTTAATCCGCTCCAGTGGAACTTCGGCATTCGCACTGTGGCCACGCTGCTCACCTGGGCGATCGTGCCCGCGCTCCTCACGACCTGGGTGGCCTACAGGCGGCTCGCCGTGACGGCTGCCGAGCTGGGGCTGGGCGCCCCGCAGGTTCAGCGCCTGGAGTCCCAGCTGCTGCAGGCCGTCCTCTGGGTCGAGATCCCGATCGTCATCGTCGTGATCGGCGCCTCCATCCTGTTTGCCTGGGTGGTCGTCCGGCCCCTCGCCCGCCTGAAGGAGGCGATGCACCGCGTCGCCCAGGGCGACCTGTCCCAGACGTCGCTGGTGGTCACGAGCCGCGACGAGATCGGACAGGCTACCCGTTCGTACAACACGATGGCGACGCAGCTGGCGACGATGGTGCGCACGCTCGCCCAGACGGCGTCGGAACTGGAGCAGGCGGCCTTTGAGGTGGACCGGAGCGCGCGGGAGGCCGACCAGGTGACGGAGGCCTCCATGCGGGAGATCCAGTCGGTGCAGACGATGGCCGCCCAGCAGGCGGAGCACGCGGCGGAGGGGGCGCGGGCCATCCGCGAGGTCGCGGATGCGGCCTCGCAGGTCGCGGCCGCCGCGCAGTCCCAGGCCGAGGAGGTCGAGCGGGCCGCGGCCACCGTGCGGCAGATGGCCGAGGCGATTGAGCAGGTCGCGGAGAGCGCCGGCGTGGTGGCGGAGGCCGCGGCGCGGACCCGCGAGGCGGCCGAGAAGGGCGGCGAGGCGGTGCGGCTGTCCGCGGAGGGCATGAACCGGGTGCGGGACCGCGTGCTGGACGCGTCCAACCAGGTCCGGCAGCTCAGCGAGTCCCTGCAGCAGGTGGACGAGATCCTGCAGCTGATCACGGAGATCGCCGGCCAGACGGACCTCCTGGCGCTCAACGCCGCGATCGAGGCGGCGCGCGTCGGCGAACACGGCAAGGGCTTCGCCGTGGTGGCGGGCGAGGTGCGCCGCCTGGCGGAGCGGGTGCGCACCGCCGCCGGCGAGATCGCCGGGCGCATCGAGCGGCTGCGCAGCAGCGCGGCCGTCGTGGTGCAGACGATGGAGGCCGGCACCAAGGAGGTGGAGCGCGGGGTGCAGCTCTCCGCCGAGGCCGGCGCATCCCTGGAGCGGATTCTGGCGGCCGTGGCCGACACGCAGGCCGAGGCCGAGTCGATCTCCGCCGCAGCCGAGGAGATGGCCGCGGCCAGCCAGGACGTGGTGAACGCCACGGTGCAGCTTTCCGCCATCGCCGAGGAGAACGCGGCGACGGCGGAGCAGATGCTGGCCAGCGCCAAGGCGGTCACGGACCTCATCAGCAAGGTGGAGGAGCAGTCGCAGGGCAGCCAGAGGGCCACCGAGGCGATGAGCGCGTCCGCCACGCAGGTGCAGGCGGCCATGCGCCGCCTGGTGGAGCTGGCGGGCAGGGCCTCCGCGATGGCCGACGCCCTGCAGCAGCAGGCCGCGCAGTTCCGCTTCTAGTCCGCGGCGGCGTGGCGCTCCCGGCCGGACGGCAGCTCGGCCAGGAGCATGCCGGCGACGATCAGCGCGGCGCCCGCGTAGCCCCGGGGCGGCAGCACCTCCCCCGCCAGCAGGAAGGCGAAGACAGCGCCCCAGACCGGCTCGGCCGCGAAGATGAGGGCCGTGTGGGTGGCGGTGGTGTAGGGCTGCAGTACGTTCTGGAGCAGGTAGGCGGCCGCCGTGGCCAGGAGGCCGCAGACGACGACCGCCAGGGCGACGTGGGCCGGCCCCTCCCACCAGCGGACGCCCTCCACCCCCGGCAGGACGGTTCCCCGCTCGGCGAGGTGAAAGAGGGCGGACAGCGCACCGGCGATGCCGAGCTGGATGACGGCCAGGGCGTAGCGGTCGTGCTGCGCGCCGAACCGGCTGACGCCGGCCACGTGCAGGCCGAAGCCGAAGGCGCCCAGGAGCACCAGCAGGTCGCCGCGGGAGGGGAGCAGGCTGCCGTCCAGCGAAAGCAGGGCCAGGCCCACCAGGGCCGCGAGCACCCCCAGCCAGGCGGCCGGGGAGGGCGCCGCGCGCAGCCACACCACCGAGAGCACGGGCACGATCACCACCGACAGCCCGGTGATGAAGGCGGCCTTGGCGCTGGTGGTGTGCGCGAGGCCGAGGGTCTGGAAGGCGTAGCCGGCGAAGAGGAAGATTCCCAGGAGGATCCCGGCGCGCCAGGTCGCCGCGGAGAGCCCCCGCAGCCGCCGGTGGAAGACAGCGGCCAGCAGGGCGGTCGCCATGAGGAAGCGGGCCGCGAGGAACCAGTAGGTAGGCACGCCGCCAGCCGCGAGGCTGGTGGCGTTCTTCACCATGGGGAACGTCGCGCCCCAGATCGCCGTGATGCTGAGGAGCACGAGGTCTGCCTGCCAGGTGCGGACTTGCAATCCCGGATAAGCCTCCTTGTCTTCAGCTAATATTTTTAATCCTAGCAAATTCCGAGCCGTGCGTCCATCGAAGCGGCGGGCGGGGGCCGGCGCCCCGCCCCCCGCCGCCCCTTTTTCCCTGATGGGGGCCGCCCGCCCCCCTCGGAACCTCCGCCCTTTGGAAGGCGCACCAGTCACGGGGGTGG